>JBQTIW010000233.1:0-10693 GCA_052387735.1 Gemmatimonadaceae bacterium | reverse complement strand
AACTCCGCCGGCAGGTCACCCACGTCGGACTGGACGCACGCCTCGTTGCGGATCCCGTGCGCCACGGCCTCGCGATGCGCCGCGTGGACCAGTCCCGCCGCGAGATCGATCCCCACCACTTCGCCGTTAGGCACGAGGCGCGCCACGCGCTGCAGCTCGCGGCCACATCCGCATCCGGCATCGAGCACCCGTGCGTCGTGGGGCATCCAGTTCCGCATCACGGCGAGAGCTTCGCTGAAGATCGGGGTGGAGAATGGCCGCACGAAGGCGTCGTAGACCTCGCCCATGCGGTCGAACTCCTCCACGAGATGATCGTGCTCCGTGGCGTGACGGAGGAGCACCGGCGTGCTGTGGCGCCAGCTGAAATGCGGGCCAGCGCCGCGATCGGTCCTGGGCGCCGGGAGGTCGCCGGACACGCGTCCCGGCGGAATGAGGCCCATCTGTCGGAGGGCGCGTGTCGGCTCCAGCACGGACCGGGCGTACGACCACATCGCCGAGACAAGCACGCCTTCGGCGAAACGGCCGCCCGGTGATCCGCCGTGCCCGTGTGCGTGCGACATGGCTCAGTGGCGACGCGACGGAGCGCGCTGCTTCCTCGGGTTGCGCGACCGAGGTGCTGGAGGAGCTGCCGCCGCCGCACTCGTCAGGCGCCTGACGACGACGGCGATCTTCCCGGTGGTCAGGTCGGGGACCGTGATCGTCCCATAGTAGCCGACATCGGGCGCTAGCGTGTCGTCGATCGCCGCATGCACCTCGACCACACCTCGCGCGCCCGGCGGGAGGGTGAGGAGCCCCGGGTGTAACCGGAGAGCCGGCCTGGCTTCAGCGCCCGTATCATCGCGCAGTGGGGAGACGGTGATCGGCGCCGAAATCTCACGCGAGAGGTCGTTGAACACGGCGAATGCGGCGCGCGCTTCCTGCCCCGCTGGAGCCTCCAGCACGAGCGCTGGCGTTGACGCCGGCGCTGGTGAAGGATTGCTCCGGCCAGGGCCAGGGCCGGGGCCGTGCGGTGTCGCGGTGGGCACTCTGAGTGTCAGCGGAGGGATCGCGTCGCGCCAGGCGCTCGTCATCGCCGACATATAGTCGCGGGCGATCGCGCCGACCGCCTCGTAATAGCGCATGTTGGCGTCGAGGAGCCGACGCCACGTTTCCTCCAGTCGCGTCAGATCACTCACGAGTTGTTGATCGTGGTGCCGGGGACTCGGCCAACCTGCTGACAGCCACGTGGGCAGTAGAAATGATCGTACCAGTGATGAAGGTTGTCGGGACAATCGTCCACGCGCACCTCGTGCTTCGAATCGAGCCCCACGGTGCCAAAGCTGATCGTCCACCGCAGGTACCATTCCTTGCAGCCGCGGACCCAGATGATCGTCTCGAACTCGGTCCCGTCAGGCGTATTCGGCGGCGGGTCGAAGGCCACGTCGATCCGGCCCCGTTCGTAGGGGCCTAACGTCAGCGTCGCCGGGGTGAACGTTATCGCGCTGGCATGCCCCTGGGCCTGCACCTGGATCGTCCGCTGGGTCGGGGAGCAGTTGGTGATGACGAGCCGAATTCGCGCGGTCTTGCAGTCGGCGACGTGACTGGTCACCTCGCCCAGGGGCTGCGGAAGCCAGCACGGCGGCGGAATGTGGCAGCCGCAGCTGCCCGCCTTCTTCGGTGTGCGCAGCCGGGCCAGCGTGTCGGTCATGTCGGGGAGCTCGGTGCCGGTGAGCGACTGGAACAGCTCGCGCCCGGCACGCATCTGCGCGTCGAGCAGGTCGCTGTACGCGCGGGCGAGCGATCGCAGTTCCTTCGACCCCAGAATGTCGCTCATCGAGCCTTCTCCTTTCGCGCATCGTCGCGCTCCACGTGAATCCGGACGTAGTACCGCAGGTACTCCAGCGGCCACGTGCCCCAGTAGGTGTGACCGGGTCTGATGCGATCCGGCAGTGCGAGCCCGAGGGATAGCACGCGCGACTCTCCGGGCTGCAGGATGCCGGCGCCGTCGTCCACCTTGACGCGCACCATCCCGCCATGCTCTTCGGACAGCATGGAGACGAACCGGTCGACCGCGCCCGTCGGGTCCGGCCGTTCCTCGCCTAACGTGCGCGCCACAGCGCGTTCGACGCCGCTGACGTCGAACAACCCGAACATATAGGCCCCTCGCACCTCGACGGCGACGTTCCCCAGGTTGAGCAGCGTGATCTCCCGCGAGAGCTTCGCGCCCGGCGCGACGCGCAGCACGAGCCGCTCCGGCAGCAGCCGAAGGAACATGTCCGGTTCGACCTCGTAGATCACCGGTCGCTCGACGCCGTCCACCAGCGCCGTGCCTTCGTAGCGGCCAGGCGGGGTATGGCGCGGCAAGTGTGTGCTCACGACCTGCCCGCTCACGGCCTCCATCGCGCTGACGAGCGGCAGATGCGTGAACGCCGACGTGGCAAAGGGAATCGCGACCGGGCGGGCCTCGACCGTTGCACCGCCGGTGGCTACGTCAGCAGGCAGGAGTGTCGACAGGGCGAGCGGTGTGCCGCGAAAGTGCAGGGGGCGATCAGAGCCGTATTGGGCCATGGGGCTCACCCATTACCCGCCGGATCCGTTCCCCCCGTGGCGGGGGGCCGCGGACTGCACACCTCGCACGGATTCGGATGGTACGGCTCGGTGATGATCTGGGCCTCGCCGCACAGCCGGATGTTGGCGATGTCCATCCCAAACAACGAAAAACCAACGTTGAAGTCTGCGGGCAGGTGGCCGCGGATGTTGGGGAACTGCGTCATGCGCAGTTCCACGGGATCGACGCCCAGATTGATCTTGGGGATGTTGTCGATTGCCAGATGCAGCACTGGCAGGAAGTCGACGTTCAGGTGCAGGGCGGGGATCGTCGTGATCCCGATACTGAACGATGACGGGATGCCGGCCACGGTGACGGGACCGTCGAGCACCGAGTGGAATGGCTGCGGAATATCGACGCCCATACTCCCTCTCGCCGCGATGTGATCGCCCGCAACTTGTCGGCGCGGTCGCCCTCCCGTCAAGCAGACTGAGCCGCGTGCACTCGCTCGTTAGGGCAGCAGTCCGAGCCGCCGCAGCATGGCGAGCTCGCGTGACGACGACGCGGTGAGCCGAACGCGGGTGACCGCGTGGCTGGGGAGCGACGCCGCGCGCGGCGGCTCGCGACAGGGGTCCGCCCGATAGTCGCCGGCGATGCGCCGCAGGGACGGATGCCGCGCCGAGGCGTCGAGCAGCACCTCGATGGCCAGCGACATTCTGGTGACATCGTCGAGTGACCCCACGAGCTCGAGCGCGCCCGCGAGCACTGCCTCGCTCACCTCGGCGTGACCGTCCAACAGGTCGAAGGTACACAATCGTGACGTGCGCCCGCGCCCGTGAGGATGCCGCGTCGAGGGTTTGCGCACGGACAACCGGCCATCGCGCATCGACACCTCGTACGTTTCATCGTCGAGCGTGAGCCAGGCGCGGCGGGTTCCCACGATCTCGCCGATGCGACGATACGCCGCGGCATCATCCCGAGCGAGAGCACGGAGCAGGAGCCGCACGTACTCGCCGAGGGACCGGCAGGGCGGCGACGGCACCGTCGGGCTGCGGCGCCTCAGCATACGTATTCGAAGACGCCAAGGCCCTCGATACGGTGTGCCGTTCCGGCCGCCTCCCATCGGGCCGTGAACGTTCCGACGAGTTCATGAATGAAGCTGTACCCGCGGCTCGTGGGTTCGGCGGCGATGAGCTGGGCCGCCGCTCGTGCCGTGAATCGCAGGTCGACGCGGGACCAGCCATCGTCCGCGCGCACCACCATGTTCGACGGAAGTCCAGTGCTCCGTCGGCTTTCGTGCAGGGCGGCGAGCGCCCCGGGAAGTCGGCGTAATCGCTCCTGCAATCGGCCGGCCGTCGTCATCTCCACCTGGCCGCCGCTGAAGGTTCGCCGGAGCGGACCGGCGTCGACGGTGAGGAGGGCCGGATTGAGGAGGCGGTGCGCGCGATCGGTGGTGCGTGTCACCACGATGACGGGCCCGTGCTCCACCGCGGCGAACGCACCCCACTCCCATCCGAGGTCATCGCCCCAGCGCCACCGTCCCCAGTTGTGGTCGTGGTACCCGGCCGCACCGTCGAGCGGAAGGGTGCGCTCACCTAACGAGACATCGCCCTGCAGCGACAGCGCCGGAACGACGCGCCACGAGATCCAGCCGTCGCCGAATGGCAACGGCAGCTCGATGTCGAGACTCGGGGCCAGGGGCCGGCCGGCGCACCGTGCGTGCAACGCATCGCGCGGCATCGCGACCGACGCGCGCACGCGCCCATCGGGCTCGAGCGCGATGGCCGTGTCGTGCAGCGCGACGCTGGCGACGCCGAGAGCCGTGCCTTCGTATCCTCCCACCTCCGTGTTGCCGACCCATCCGTAGTCGGGGTGATGCACGAGCGCAGTGCCGAGAATACACGAGCGGTCGTCATCGGGTGGTCCATGCAGCGACCCGTTGAACAAGCCGATCATGCCGCTCGCGTGGTCGAACACGTTCAGATGCAGCCAGTCCTTGTACCTCGCCCGCGTGGGATCGAGGAGTGGTGGCGGGCGGAAGACGTCCGCGATCACCGGAGCAGGACTCCGCTGGTCGGCGGGGCCGACTCCGGGGGCTCGCGAAAGGCGTTAGGTGGTGGCAGCGTGGGCGCGGCCAGCCCCTCCACGAGTGCCGATACCTCTCGCCCGTAGGCCCACATCCCCACGAGACAGTCCAGAAAATCGGCGTTGCGCTCGCTCCAGGGATCCTCGGCTCCCGACGCACCGGCGGGCTGTGAAGGGACCGGCAGGAGCGCGAGGCTCTGCTCGACGTCGTCGGCCAGCAGGAGACTGGTGTCGTTGCGCAGTTGATCCAGGATAGGACTCGGCGGCACCGACGTCGCCCAAAGATCGAGCCGCAGCGCCTTCCAGATGGCGGTCCCGTTTGCGCCAACACGCGATTTCTCGATCGCCGCGCGGAGCCGTGCACCTTCCGCGGTCCCGGCCACCGCTCGGCCCAGGGCGCAGAACCCTGCCACCACGGAGCCGACCGCCACGGAGCCAGTGATCACCTGCAGCGCGGCAAGTCGTCCCGTGAGTGACGCGAGCAACGTCACGGTCGTTCGCGATTCGTCAGGTGCGTCGAGGAGACGCACATCATGTTTCGGTCGAGGCGTCATTTCGGTCTCCGTGAAGCGCGTCCCCGTCGTGCCGTCTTGGTCTTGGGTCGAGGCGTGTCGACCCCCGCCTGCACCAGGATCCGCACCGCGATGGCGGCGTCACGGAATCCCTGGAGCAGCAGCGCGCCTCGGTACTCGTCAGGCGGCAGGGCCGGCGGCACGGGAATGATCAGGCGGATGCGCTCGCTCTTCGCGGGAGCGACCAGCACGGTCTGTTGCGGTGGTTCGCAGGCCGGAAACCAGGTGGTGCCGGCCCGTCCCACGAGCGGAGTCAATTGGGGTGACACGACGCAGTGCACGCGCTGCACGTTTTCGATGTCGATGCCCAGCTCCACTCGCGCTCCCGGCGGACCGGCGCCGTCGAGCAGCAGGCCTTCGCGCGGGCTCACCACCGTGCCCGGAGCGCCCGGCGCCAGGGTCCCGTGCAACCGTCGCAGGTAACGGAAGGTCTCGTCGGCGAGGCGCGCCTGAAAATCCGTTTGCAGGCGGAGCAGGTCGGCGAACGGCTCTGATGAACCGCCGGCGGGTGTCTCGTTCTGGATGCGCATGTGACGTCTATTTCACTCGATCGATGACATAGCGAAGCATCTCGCGGAGGAATCGGCGGTCGTCGGTATCGCGGAACAGGGTGCCTAGCGAGTCATCGGCGGCGATGGCGCGTGACGAGTACGCCTCGGCCAGCGTGCGGCCGTACGCAAGGGAACCCAGGATGTCCATTCGTTCTCTCAGCCACTGCACGTCGGCCGCGCGTTTGGCCGGGCGCGGGGTGTCGAGGATCTCCAGCGCGCGCTGCCGCTCCTTCCCGCGGGCAGTACGCAGGTAATGAAGGAGCATGATCGTCCGCTTGCCCTCCCAGAGGTCACCACTTCGCTCCTTGCCGTAGAGGGCTTCGTCGGCTTCGAGATTCAGCAGGTCATCGCAGATCTGGAAGGCGATGCCCGCGAGATGTCCGAGCTCGAGCAGCGGCAACAGGTCGTCGTCGAGTGGAGACGCGGGACCTGGCGGAGCGCCGCAGATGGCGCCGATCCGGAGCGGTGCGATGACCGTGTACCAGCAGGTCTTCTTGTACGCCATGCGAACGTAGTCGTCGTCACTCAGCTGCCAGGAGCGATCACGGATCCACTGCAGCTCGATGGCCTGGCCTTCCACGGATTCCCGTGCCATCCGTTCGACTTCGCGGAGCACCAACAGGGCGCGACGGACGCCAAGTGATTCGACCTCGTCCAGCAGAACGCCGAGGGCCAGCACGTTGGTCGCGTCGCCGGCATTGATGGCGACGGGGACGCCGTGGGCCTGAAAGAGCGTGGCCCCCCCACGCCGGAACTCGGAGACGTCTTCGACGTCGTCGTGGGTGAGAAAGGCATTGTGGAACAGCTCCAGCGCGGTGGCCGCGCCTAACGCCTGGTCCGTCGTGCCGCCCGCGGCGCGACAGGCGGCCAGACAGATGGCCGGCCGCAGGCCCTTGCCTTCGCGAAAGGGATAGTCCGCGAGAATGTCGTACAGGGGTCCGTAGCCAGTGGCGCGACGATCATCGAACAGGCGCACCAACTCTGCCCGCACGGTGTCCCGGGCCTCGGCCAACACGCGGCCAACGAGCAATTCATCGTGCGCCATTCGCGCATCGTTCGCGGCGTGGCACGCTCAGTCGGCTCGCGCTGATGGGAGGCGGTACGATGCCGGTGGTGGAGCGATGCGTCAAGCTGCCTGCATCACAGGCTTAGCAGCCTCTGCGGTGCATCGTGACGATCGCAGTCATGATTGCACCCCGTCGGTCATCCTTCGTTCCCGGACGTTGGGGCGGCGGATCGGTGACGGCGGATTGCCGGCCGCGGTGGAACCGCGACCGCCGCCTCACGTAGGGAGAATCGCATGCTGCCGGGGCCGGCATCTCGGGATCGTGGCCCCCACTCGATCGGAGCTGCCGATGATCATGGCCGACGTGTTCAAGATCGTGTTTCTCGTCGTGGGGATCCTGGCGGTGTTCGTGGCCTACTGGCTCGCCTCGGTCTCGTTGTTTCCGCGCTGGGTGATGCGCGCCAGCACGGCCTACCAGCGGCGCGCCGTACGGAGCACACTGCTCGGCGTACTGCTCGCCGGCCCGCTCACGTTAGGTGCGATCGCGCTGTTCTCGGCGGGTGGTGGGGCGGCCCTGCTCGGCGCGCTGGTCGCCTCGGTACCGGTCCTGCTGGCGCTCGCCGGCTCGGCCGGATTCGCGCTGCGGGTGGGTATCGGGCTCGGACCGGGGGGAGACAGCGACGCACCCGCGCAACCCATGCTTCGCGGCGGGATCGTCCTGGCGCTCACCTTTCTGCTCCCGATCGTTGGGTGGTTCCTGGTGTTTCCGTGGGTGCTGATCAGCGGCGTGGGCGCTGCCTTGCTGGCGAGCCGGCGTTCCGTGGCCGCGACGTCTGTGGTGACGCAGACGGCCCAATGATCTCCCGCCGTCGGTTTCTCGAAGTCGGCGGAGTGCTCGCGGCCTCTTCGGCGCTCGCTTGCGACCGGCTCTCCCCCGTCCTGTTGTGGAGCAACGTGCTTCCCGCTGGTCCGTTCACCGGACCGGCCGGGGATGTCGTGGATTTGCCGGCACATCTGCTGTCGCGCCTCACCTACGGCGCCCGCCCGGGCGACTACGGGCGGCTGACGCGCATGGGCGCAACACCAGACGAGGCGGCGGCGGCGTTCATCGAGCAGCAGCTGTCGCCCGAGACCATCCACGATGATGGTGTCGATCGCGCACTGCGGCCAATGACGCTGCTGGAACTCCCGGTTGGAGAGCTCTACGAGTTCAAGGCGCCGGTGCTGCTCGACACGCTGACGCGAGCGACCCTCACGCGTGCGCTGCACAGCGAACGGCAGCTCCACGAGATCATGGTCGAGCTCTGGTCCGATCATTTCAGCATCGATGTGTCGAAAGGCGACTGCCGCTGGCTCAAGGCGGCCGACGATCGTGACGTGATCCGGCGGCACGCCCTTGGATCGTTTCGCGCCCTGGTGCGGGCATCGGCCCTCAGTCCGGCGATGCTCTGGTATCTCGATGGCCGGGTGAACCAGCGCGCCGATCCGGCGGAGCAGCCGAACGAGAACTACGCACGCGAGCTGCTCGAGCTTCATACGTTAGGCGTGCACGGCGGTTATGACCAGCGGGACGTGATGGAGATCGCGCGTGCGCTGACCGGGTGGACCGTTCGATCCAGGAACGAATCGGCCTTCGGCATCGGCCGTGTGGAGTTCCACCCCGCCCTCCACGACGACGGGGAGAAGGTCGTCCTCGGCCAGCGCATTGCCGCGGGTGGTCAGGCGAGGGATCTCGACGACGTCGTCGAGATCGTCTGTGCGCACCCGGCCACGGCGCACCACGTCGCGACACGGCTGTGCCGTCGCTTCATCGCCGACGATCCGCCGGTGCGCGCCGTGGCGCTGGTGTCGACCGCATTCCGCTCATCGGGGGGCGACATCCGGGCCACCCTCCGTGTGCTGTTCGCCACCCGCGAGTTCCGCGAGGCACGAGGAACGAAGCTCAAGCGCCCATTTCACTTCATTGTATCGGCCTTGCGCGCAACCGATGCCTTGTCCGATTGCGGGCCCGCCTTGCAGGACTACCTCGTGCGGATGGGTCACGCGCCCTTTCAGTATCCGACGCCGGACGGGTACCCGGACGACGCAGCCCCGTGGATGACGACGCTGCTGTGGCGCTGGAACTTTGCGGCGGCGCTCACGCGCAATCACATCACGGGGACCCGCATGGACGGTGACGGGCTTCGCGAACGGGCCGGCGATGATCTGTCTCTCGCGGCGCACATGCTCGGCCGCCGCCCGACGCCTGACGAGTCCCGCGTTCTCGCGGAGTCGGGCGATACGCTGTCGCTCCTCATCGCCTCTCCCCATTTCCAGAGGTACTGATGCTGCTCTCGTCGCAGGGCGCGGTTGCGTTCGAGGCCTCCGATGCGCGGGTGCTCGTCATCGTATTTCTCCGCGGGGGTGCCGATGGGTTGGCGCTGGTTCCTCCCGCCGGTGAGGATGCCTACCACCGGGCGCGTCCACGCCTGCGCGTCGATCCGCGCCAGGCGCAGCGCCTCGACGATCGGTTTGCGCTACATCCGCGGCTCGCCCCGCTGCATCCGCTGTTCACGCGCGGCGACCTCGCGGTCGTGCACGCCGCCGGCTCCGAAGACTCCACGCGGTCGCACTTCGAGGCGCAGGACCTCATGGAGCACGGCGGCGTGATGGGCGGAGGATGGCTTGGACGGTTTCTTCGCTTCCGCCCTGTCGCCGGCTCGCGCGCGCTCGCCGCGATTGCCTTTGGTACTCAGCTCCCCGAGTGCCTGCGTGGTGCCCCCGCCGCCACAGTGCTGCGTTCACTCGATGACTTTTCCCTCGGTGACGACGCGGGCCGTATTGCGCAGTCTCTGGACGTCTGGTATCGCCGGGAGCGTGGTCCCCTGGCTGACGCGGCGCGAGATACGCTTCGCGCGCTTCACCGGCTGCAGACGCTACGCGGAGCGCCCTATCGGCCTCGACACGGGGCGAACTATGGCGCCGACGACTTTGCGCAGGCGCTGCAGCAGGTCGCGCAGCTCATCAAAGCCCAGGTCGGGCTCGAGGCAGTTTCGATTGATCTGGGCGGGTGGGACTCGCACTTCACACAAGGTACGCTGATCGATCCCCTGATGAGCCGATTGGCCTCTGGTCTGGCCGCGTTTGCCACCGACCTCGGCTCGTTGCTGAATCAGACAAGCGTCGTTGTCATGACCGAGTTCGGCCGGCGCGTCGGGGAAAACGCTTCGTTAGGGACCGACCACGGGCGCGGGAGTACGATGTTCGTGATCGGCGGCGGTGTGGCGGGCGGTCGCGTCCACGGTGACTGGCCCGGACTCGATGCAGCCGTGCTCGACGGACCGGGCGACCTGCCCGTGCGGAACGACTACCGGGACGTGTTGGCGCGCGTCCTGGAGCGCCATGGTGGCGGTGGCACGCTCCATCGCGTCTTCCCCGGACACGCGGTGCGGCGATTGGAGCTGTGAGGAGGCGCCACACCTTCTGCCCGGTGGTGGTGTCGAACCAGATTATTCCTGCCATCTACCGCGCGATCATGCATCCCACACCTCGTCACGCCTTGGTCGGCGGCGCTCTGGCCGCGGCCGCAGTCGCGGCCTGCTTTCAGGCACCACTCAAGCTGTCGAAAGACGACTCGGCGGTCATGCTCTCCGGGTTGTCGATCAACGCACCTGACCCCTCGGCCCGCGGTTCCCTTCCGGTCAAGCGGCTCTTCTATGGAAACGGTACCGACAAGAACCGCGCCGAGTATCGCGATTCCGTCACGCTGAAAACCGCGACCGTCGACGGAAGCAAGCTTGCCTCGGCGCCCGATCCCGCTCAGGGGAGGATCCGTAAGAAGTACTGGGGCTTCGATTTCACCAAGCTCCCGGTGAACGGACGCGTCTGGTATCCCGACGGACCGGGACCGTATCCGCTCGTGCTGATCGTGCATGGCAATCACAACATGAAGGAGTTCTCAGATCCCGGCTAC
>JBQTIW010000232.1:0-12223 GCA_052387735.1 Gemmatimonadaceae bacterium | reverse complement strand
AGCTCCATGAAGCCCCTACAACCGGGTCCGTCGCTCCCCCGCCATCGCGAAGGAGCGTGCCCGTCGCGGGACCGTCGATTTCTGGGCAAATGAGGAGAGCCCTGGAGCACGACGAGAGCGGGTGCAGCCGTGAGCCGTCGCGGCACCACGGCGACGACCTGTGGCGCCGCAGTGGATGACCTAAATGCGCTGTCCGGCTCACCCAGCGCCACGTGGGCGCGTGCGATGTTGAATCCTTCCCATGGCTGCTCCTTCGCCCGACGCAGACTTTCCCGCGCATCCGCCGAGTTCCCCGTCAGCGCCCCTGCGCGTCATAGCCGGCCCCGACGCGCAGTTCAACGCCCTGAAACCGGGCGCTATCCGCCACCGTATGGGTATCCCATAGGACGGAGATCATGCCGGCGTCTCCCGTCTCCGTCCCGTCTTCCGTCTCCAGTGCGCGCCCCCCCGGTCAGGTATATCCTCCTATTGGAACCCCATAGGACGCGTCATGGCTGGCAAACTGGACGTACAGCAGGGCACGCTGGCCCTGATGATTCTCAAGACCCTTGATGTCCTCGGCTCGCTTCACGGCTATGGCGTCGCGCGCCGGATCGAGGAGACGAGCAAGAACCGGCTCACACTCAACTACGGCACGCTCTACCCCGCGCTCCTCAAGCTCGAACAAGAGGGGTTTGTCAGGGCGGAATGGCGCCAGTCCGAGAACAATCGGCGTGCGAAGTACTATTCGCTCACGGCCGCGGGGCGCAAGCAACTGGCGCGTGAAGCGCGCGAATGGCATCAGACTGCCGATCTGATCGCCGCCTTTCTTGCGCCCCGACGGGGCGGGGAGACACCATGAGACATCTTCGTGCCGCGCTTGCGCGCATCGCCGGGTTCTTCAGCGGACACCGGGCGGACGACGATCTCCGCGATGAGCTGCAAGCCCATCTCGACATGGAGACCGCCGAGAACATCCGGCGTGGCATGCATCCCAACGAGGCGCGCCGCCAGGCAAGGCTGGCCTCGGGAGGTCTCACCCAGGCCGCGGAAGCCGTCCGCGCCCAGCGCGGACTTCCCTGGCTCGAAGGCGTCGCCGCCGACATCCGGTACGCATTCCGGGCGTTGCGACACAGTCCAACGTTCACCACGGTGGTGGTGATCACCCTGGCGTTAGGCATCGGGGCCAACACCGCGATCTTCAGCGTCGTGCGGGGCGTGCTGCTCAAGCCGCTGCCCCACCGTGAGGGCGATCGGCTGGTATACGTACGACACTCGATGGACGGCCCAGGAGGCGCGAACATCACCTTCTCCGTCCCCGAGGTCCGCGATTTCCGCAATGGGGCCAAATCGCTGGGGGGCATCGCGGAATTCTCCCCGTGGTCCGTGACGCATCAGCGTGCCGACGGTGCCGTGCGCATCGACGTGGGTCTCGTCACCGGCAATTACTTCGAGGTCATGGGGCTCTCAGCGGTGCGTGGCAGGCTGACCGAGCCGACCGACGACGGGCCGGGAGTTCCCCCCGTGATCGTGCTCACCTACGAGGGGTGGATGAAGCGCTTCAGCGGCGATTCGACCATTGTCGGCAAGCAGGTGAGGCTGGACGGCAAGTCGGTGACGGTGATCGGCGTCGTTCAGCCCGCGCCGTTCTTTCCCAACCCTGTGGAGGGGCTGCTCAACATGGCGATCAGCGATCACCATATCAGCTCGTTCATGGTGGAAGGCCGCACCCATCGCATGACCGACATGGTCGCCCGTCTCGCTCCCGGCGTCAGCTTGGAGCAAGCGAGGAGCGAGGTTGAAGCGGTCCACACGCGCGTCCGCAGCGAATACAAGGATGCCTATGACCCCGGATCCCATTATCGCGTCGCGGTGATTCCCTTCAAGGACGTGATGGGGGAACGCGCGAGTCTGACGCTGTGGCTGCTCATGGGCGCCGCCGCGTTCGTCATGATCATCTCCGCGGCCAACGTCGCCAACCTGACGCTCATGCGCGGCGTGCGCCGAGAGCATGAGCTCGTGGTGCGCGCGGCACTCGGCGCCGGTGTGCGGCGACTGCGGCGGCTGTTGCTGGTCGAGAATCTCGCCCTGGCGTTCATGGGCGCCGCTCTCGGCGTGATCATCGCGATCGGCGGCGTCCGCCTGCTGATCGCACTCGCCGAGCGCTACTCGCCACGCGCGAGCGAGATTCGCCTCGACGCCATGGTCCTTGGCTTCACGATGGGGCTGGCGGTCACGCTTGCGCTATTGCTTTCCATCGTTGCTTCGCTGCCGAAGGAACGCACCCTCGCCACCTGGATCGCGGCGGCCGGGCGGCGTGTCGGCGGCAGCGCTCGGAAGCAGCGTCTTCAGCGCGGACTCGTCGTTGCGCAGATCGCGGTGTCCGTCGTGCTGCTCGCGGGGGCCGGATTGCTCACGCGCACGATGATTCGCCTCTCCGAGGTGAGCACCGGTCTCAGGACCGAGGAGGTGCTCGCGATGCAGGTGCCGCTGCTCACGGTGCAGCAGCTGTTGTTCGATCGGAGCGCCGATGCGGCGGCCAAGGTGCGCTACGATCTGATGCGACGCGAAACTCGGGCGCTCCCGGGTGTCATCGAAGTGGGACTCGGCTCCACGATGCCGCTCCGTAGCTCGGAGATGCGATTCGACGTCAAGGCAGAAGGCAAATCACTCGCTGTCGGGGAAGCGATGCCGCGCGCCGAGATGCGAACCGCCGACCCCGATTTCTTCCGCGCGGCGGGGATTCCGCTGCTCGAGGGGCGCGCCTTCGCTGCGACGGATGAGAAGGGCTCAGGCAGGGTCGTGATCATCAACCAGATGCTCGCCAAGACGCTTTTCCCCAACGAGAACCCGATCGGGAGACGGATCGCGTGGACGGGGGACGTGCTGCGATTCACTCCGATCAGCAGTGATTGGCGCACGATCGTCGGCGTCGTCGGCACCACACAGGATGGGGGGCTCGACGCGGAGCCCCGCGCCGCGATGTTCATGCCCTTTGCCCAGGAGCTGGCGATGGACGGCGTGCTCGTGATTCGCGCCGACAGTAACGTTGCGGCGCTGACGGCTGGCGCGACGCGCATCGTCCGACGCATCGCGCCGACGGCGCCCCTCGGGCGGGCAATGACCGTGGCGCAGATCAAGGATCAGAGTGTCGCGCCCCGGCGCCTGAATGCCGCACTCGTCGCCTCATTCGGCATCCTGGCGGTGATCATCGCGGCGGTGGGGATCGCCGGCGTCCTGGCGTTCTCGGTGAGCGCGCGGACCAACGAGATCGGCATCCGCATGGGTCTCGGGGCCGACGGCGGTCGGGTGCAGCGGATGATCCTCAAGGAAGGCGGCGTGTTGCTGGCGATCGGACTGGCGTTAGGCGTCGGCGGTGCGTTGTTCGCCGCCCGCGTCATTCGCGGGCTGCTCTTTGGTGTGGCGCCGCACGACCCGATCACGATGATCGGCGTGGCCGTGATGATGGCGGCGATCGGCATCGGCGCGTGCTGGATTCCAGCTGTTCGTGCTGCGCGCATCGACCCGGCTATCACCATGCGTTCGTAGGAGGGACCGTCGATGCGAACGACGCTCCTGGCACACATCGTCCCTGGTGGGCTGGGAATCGTTGCGGGCTTTGTGGCGCTTTATGCAGCAAGCGTCAGCGCCGCAGCTGCGTGAACGGCAGGCGGCGTTCCCATCGAAGCCTGGCCGATGTGGCCCCCTTTGTGATCGGCGCCCTGAGGTGTCATTCCCCGTCGAACGCCTGTTGCAGCACCTCGTCATTTTCAAGCCTGTGGTGGTGACAATTGCGATACAGAGAGACGCGTGTGTTCCGCGACACTGGTGCGAGTTCTGACCGGTGGCTTAACTTGCGGTCCCGAATCGGCGATCGCCTCTCATCGTGTCCGACGATCGAAGCAGGGCTTACGAGTTGGTGCAGTTCATCGGCGGTCCGGAGGACGGGTGGCGAGGCCCATTTGTCGTTGGTGATGAAGCGCGGACAGAGGTGCTGAAAGTCCTCCTTCCCACGCCTGCGGCGGACACAAAGAGCGGCGAGCCGCCTCCCCGGTCACGCGTCGGTTTGTACCAGCGCGTGATGAGTGGCGAGGTTGTCTCGGTTCCAGCTGGCACCGACTATGCTGGTGTCCGCGCGGCCGTGAAGAATGCAAAGCCAACCAAATACGAATGGCGCGGGATCGTGCCTCAGTAAGCCCGGCACCGTCCTTCCACTACTGGGGAAGTTCCGCGAAAGCACGCGATGGTTAGGCTACAGCTCATCACCTCGCAGGTCGCAACAAGACATCCGCAGTTCCGCCCCATCCGCAGCAGCCGCGTTCCTGAATTCGACGCGTCTCTGTGACGGGATGCAGGACACTCTTTCCGCGTACAGCTGTCGTACGCGAGCAGTGCCCGCAACGGCGGACACAACAGAAGCCGACGCTCGCGCAACAACCGTCGTGAACCTTATCTTCGCAGGAACGCGATCAGCCGCATTCACCGGAGTACGGCCATGCCACGCTGCCCCATCCTGCTCGCCGCGACCCTCGCCGCGGCTCCTGGCGTCATTCGGACTGCCGAAGCGCAATCCCCCGCCACACGGCGCGCGCGCGAAGTCGTGGCATTGATCAATGCGGCGACTCCAGCAACGATCAAGGCGTACGTCGATACCGCGTTCACGGGCCGGATGCGTGGATTACCGATGCAGGCCCACCTCGACTTCTTCATGGGGCAGCGCGACCAGTCGCGCGGGCTCGAATGGGTTGAGGTACAGGACGAAACACCGGGTCGAACGACGGCCCTGCTTCGTCGAAAGCTCACCGGCGACCCGACTGCGGTCTCCGTTCAAGTGGAAGATGCGGCACCGTATCGGATCGGCGGCATCGGCCAACGGCCGCCTCGTCCCAAAGCCGGCGCGGTTGAACCTCGGACCACGAGCGATTCCGAGCTGGTGTCCGCGCTCGAGCGCTACGTCAGCACACTCGCGAAGGCCGACCTGTTTTCTGGGGCCGTGCTCCTCGCCAAGGACGGGAAGCCACTCTACTCAGGCGCGTTCGGCCTGGCCAACAAGGACTTCGCGGCGCCGAACAGGCTCGACACAAAGTTCAACCTGGGCTCGATGAACAAGATGTTCACGTCGGTCACCATCGCGCAGCTTGTCGAGCAGGGAAAACTGTCGTACGACGACCCGCTTTCGAAGTTCATCCCCGATTTTCCGAGCTCCGCTGCGGCGCAGAAGGTTCGCATCAAACATCTCCTGACCCATACCGCGGGACTCGGCAGCTACTTCAACGCGGAGTTCGAGCGCACGTCGCGCGCCCGGTATCGGACGGTCGACGACATGATGCAGCTCGCCAAGGGCGACTCGCTCGCCTTCGAGCCGGGGAGCCGCTGGTCGTACAGCAACACGGGAATGCTGGTTCTCGGAAAGGTGATCGAGGCCGTCACCCAACAGGACTACTTCGAGTACCTCCGCAACAATCTCTACAAGACAGCGGGGATGGCTAACACCGACGCCTACCAGTTGGATGAAGTCAATCCGAATCTCGCCGTGGGATACCAGAAGCAGTTCCTGGAGAACGGCACGGCCAGCTTCCGCAACAACGTCTTCATGCACGTGATTCGAGGAGGACCAGCCGGCGGCGGATACTCCACGGCCGAAGACCTCGTTCGCTTTGCCGAGGCGCTCAAGTCGGGGAAAGTCGTCTCCACAAAGACTTTCGAGCTCATGACCACGCCGAAGCCTGACGTGAACTCGCCGCAGTATGGCTACGGCTTCGGGGTCGATCCGCAAACGGGGATCGTTGGCCATAGCGGCGGCTTCCCGGGAATCAGCTCAAACCTCGACATTTTCAAAGGCACCGGTTACGTCGCCGTGGTTCTCTCCAACTATGGTGGAGCGAGTCAGCCGGTGGTGGAGAAGATCAGATCGCTCGTGCGCAGCCGGACCGCGGTAGTCCCATAGACGTGTTTGCTCACGCGCTGGGTTCGCGATGGCGACCGGCTCCGGCGAGCGCTCCGAGGCCGATGAGCGTAGTACTCAGTACAGGCCCGATCGGACTACCGAGCGTTTGCGTGGCGATCAAGGCGGCGGCGAGAAAGCCGATCGCCGCACCCACGCCGGTTGACCACGCGCGCTGGCCCGGAATCCAGCCACGCGCACGCGCCACGATGCCGCTGGTCGAGGCGCCGAGGAGTCCCCCGACGACTCCGCCGACGAACAATCCGGTCCTGCCAGCGGCATTGCCGACGATCGAGCCCAGGAGCCCGCCGAGGCCACCGAGAAAGCATGACACTACGAACAGGAGAACGCTGTGGCGCATGGGATCACGGAGGCTGATGGAGCGTATCCGAACTGAAGGTAGCATCCCGGCCAAACAGACCTGGCTGATGTCATGCCGGATCGGTTTATGAACGCTTCCGAAGGGGAGGGGCCGATTTCTTTTTGCGATCGCGCTCGGCGCGCCCGGCTCGTCCGAGGGGCTTCGCCCGCGGTGACTCGACCAGATTCCAGAACTGCCGGTCCCCGATGATCGTGATCCGGTGTCCCTTCGCCGCCAGGCGCCGAATCTCCATCAGCTTGAGGCCGCCGGCCTTGCCCGCGATCTGCAATGCGTTAGGCCTCCCCCGTACCAGCACGTCCGTGGACTGTCCGGGTTTGCCCTGTACGATGGCGCCCGCGCGCCTGGCCGCGACGATCGCCTCGCTGCGCGGCCGCGTCAGGAATCCGGTGAACGAGAGCCGCCGGCCGGCCAGGCTCTTCACGCGGCCAATCGAGAGCTCTTTCGGGCGGTGTCGCAGCGCGGCGATCAGTTCGCTCGCTGCTTCATATCGTTTGCCTCGTGCTCCGAGGCAGCGGTGAATCACTTCCTTCAGATGATCGCTGCAGGGGAGCCCGCGCACGTCGCGACTGCGCATCGGGCTCCTGATGTCTCCTCGGAGCAGCATCGCGGCCAGTTGTCCCACCTGATAGATGTCGTCGCGCTGCTGCCACTTACGCACCTTCCCCCACGCGATCTCGGTCGGGGCAGCGAATACGTTGAACGCGTCGGCCGTGACACCATGTCGGCTGATCTGGTGCGTGGCAATGCCGAAGTCGCCCAACTTCAGTTGCTCGTTCTCGCAGACGAAGACGTTGAACGGCGTGAGATCACGGTGCAGGGCCTGCCCTCGATGCAGGGCGTCGAGCGCTCCGAGAACGCCGGCGATCTCCTTTCGAACCACGCGCTCCGGCTGCCCACCCTTCCGTGCGAGCCAGGCGCCGAGGTCGCCGTGTTCGGCGTACTCCATCGCCAGGCAGTATCGCACGCGTCGGCCCTCCATTTCGACAAACCGGTCGAAGACGCGCAGCGCTCGCGGTTGCCGGCTGAGCAGTTGCGCGAAATACGCCTCGCGCAGCCACGCGGTGATGCTGTCGCTGATCTTGACACAGACCTGTGTGGGTAAGCCGTCGAGCGGCACGGGCGTGGCGAGGTAGACCTCACCGAAGCCCCCCTTGCCGATCAGCTTATCCAGCCGATACGTCCGGTCCGTTTCGGAGCTGTGGACCGTCGGCGCCGCTGGTGCCTGCCGAACCGCTTCATGCGCTGGTGTCGTCATCGGCTCTCCCTGCGCAGCGCGCAGGCGCGTAGTCCCATGCACGAGTCAGAGTACGTGTGCAGATCTCCTGCCCGCCTCGCGAGCTCACTGTCAGGAAGCCGCCTCATTCACCCCTCCTCCCCATGATGAACTGCGTCGTGTTCCGAAAGTGACGTGGCCCGTCACCGTTCGCGTACATCGCAGCGAGAATGGCGTCGTTCGCTTCTCGCTGACGCTGAGGAGTGAGCTGGCCCGTCGTTACTCCCGCCAGCGTATCCCACGCCGTCGGGAAATCGCGAAAATAGAAGCCGAGGATTTCGGTCTCGACACGAGCCGAAATTGTGCAGCTTCGACGACGTTCGCTCCGGACGACGTCCCGGCGAAGAGGCCCTCCTCCCTCGCGATACGCCTCGCCATCTCCTTCGCCTCGTCGGTTCCGACCGGAAGAATCTCGTTGACGAGACTGGGCTCCCATAGAGGAGTATAGCCAATCCCGACGCCTTCGATCTTGTGCGGTCCTGCCTCGCCTCCCTGTAACACCGAGGATTCCCCGGATTCGACGACGACCCTGATGCTCGGCTTGTAGCGCTTGAGCACGGTAGCCACTCCGCGGGAAGACGCCCCCGAGATCACCGTCATCGCCATCCGGTCCTCGAGACTGCCGGTGGGGTTTTCCCACTCGAGCTTCACCAGGATGTCTGCGCACCTCGGTGGAACGACCTTGGAAGTCGCACCATCGACGTGTTTCCAATGGCGTCGAGAGTGTCCATGGGCACCCGCTCGCGGCGGCAGTTACGCCGGCGGCTTGTTAGGCGGTTCAGCGCTCATGCGCCGGGACAACCGTCGCGCACGCGCGTTCGCACTGTGGGTATCACGTGTTCGCGCAGGATCCGCGAGCCGAGCGTTGCGCCGATGGTGAAGTCGTTGTAACGACCGGCGAGAATCGTCACGACCATGTCCAACCCGGGAAGGACAAAGACACGCTGTTGCCCATTCCCGACCGCGCTTCGGGCTTCGACAAGGCCGGCCGCCGCTGGATAACAGTTGTACCACCAGAAGTATCCGTACCCGAACTCGCCACCTGCATCAGCGCCGGTGCGTGGCCGGAAGCGGAATTGACGGCGGGTCGAGCGGGAGACCCAGTCCTCCGGTACGACTTGTTTGCCGTTCCACCGACCGCCGTGCAGGTACAGCGATCCGAACTTGGCGAGATCACGCGCCCGCAATCGAAGTCCCGAGGCGGCACTCGGCATGCCGGCGAGATTGCCCACCCACTCGACATCGGTGATCCCGAGCGGTTCGAACAACCTGGTGCGGGCGTAGTCCTCGATCGGCGTCTTCGTCGCGCGTTCGATCACTGCGGCCATCACCTGAGTGAGTCCGCCGTTGTAGGTGAAGTCGTCACCGGGCGCGAGGGCGAACGGAACGGACAGCGCGTATCGCAGCGGCGAGGGGTCGCGCGTCATCCGGATCTCGTCGTTGAGCGGATGGGTGTAGGGCACGTCCTCGTTCCATCGCAGCCCCGACGTCATGGAGAGCACATGCGCGAGCGTCACTCGCCGGCGGTCGGGCGTATCGAGATCCGGAAATTCCGGGAACCACCGTACCACAGACTGCGCGAGGGTTGTGATCGCGCCCTCGCCAACCGCGATGCCCGTCAAGGCACTCACGACGCTCTTGGTGACCGAGCGGAGGTCGTGTTTGGCGCTCGCGGTCATGGAGACACGTCCAAGGGGCGTTCCCCAGCGTTCATCAAAACCGTCGAAGTATGCTTCGTAGATCAGGTGGCCGGAACGCTCAATGAGGATGGCGTGCACGCCAAGCTCGGGCCAACCGCGAATCGCCGCAGTGAGCCTTCCCAGTGCCGCCGAGTCGACTCCCAGCGACTCGGCACTGGCCGTCTTCCAACCGTCGTTGAGTCTTGGCGGGCGGTGATATCCGCTACTCGGCGCGGTCTGAGGCTGCGCCACGGATGGCGCGACCACAATGAGCGCGACGACGCCAACAAGCAGTTTGGTCATGTCACTCCGTCGCGAGAACGCTACGTGTCCGCCGCGACGAGTGCTACCCTGCTTCACCGCGGTCGGTGCCGCTTCCTACGATGAGTGGCGGCGGCCCGTCTCGCCAGGCCAGCTGCGACCCGGGGTGAGGGGCCGCCTAACGTCAGTGGCCGCGTGGAGGGTAGACCTTGTGACGTTGACGGCCCGTCGTTCATCGCGCCGTGACGAAGATCGGCTGGAGCGGCATCGGGTTTCTGTTGGCCGGATCCGAGGTCGGTCGGGCCATCGGAGGGGCCTTCCTCGTCGCGCCGGCGGCGGACCCAGCGATCTCGAAGTAGTAGTACGGCTGCTGCACGAGTTGCCTGACCTTGCGGCCATTCATCTCGGGGGGAACGAACCTCATGTTAGGCAGCCCGGCGCGTACGGCTTGGGTGAACAACGAGTCCGTGGAACGGAGGACTCGCAGCGACCCCGGGAGCACGAAGCCGGTGCTGTCGACCACGAATTGCTCCAGCACCTCTAGCACGGTACAATCGGCGGTGACCATTGTCACCTATGCGGATAGTAGCGAACACCAGGTTCAGCTACAGGGAGTAGTGCACCGTCACTGTCGGCGGGAAGGTCGACACCACGTCGGGCGTGATGCGTTGCCCCGAAACCCGCAGCTCGCGCAGCCGCGGCAGTCGCGCCAGCGCGCCGATCCCCCGGTTGGTCAGCCCCGCGCAGCCGTCGAACGTGATCTGTTCGAGCGAGTCCATACCCGAGAGCAATTCAGGTGTGCGATCCGTCACCTGCGTGTAGCTGGCGAAGTAGCGCGTGAGCCGCGAGAGCCCCGTGATCTGCTTCGTGGCCGCGTCCGACGTGTCCCGACAGTACATCAGGACCAGCGACTCCAGCTGTGCACACCGGCCGACGTGACGATAGCCAGCATCGGGCACGTCCATCGGCATCAGTTCCTCGAGGGCAGGGAAGTGTGGGAGGGCAGCCACGCCGGCATCGTCCACGTTCTTGCAACTCACCGACAGTCCGCGCAGCGATGGCATGGTGGAGAGCGCGACAAAGCCGCGGCGCTGCAGCCCGTAGCAACGACGCCCCCAGATCTGCTCGAGCGACTGCGACCTGCTCAACGCCACCCATCCGTCATCCGTGGCTGTGGTGTCCTGGCACCCCAGGAATCTCAGCCGCGGCATCTGCGCGATGTACGGCATGGCGTCGTCCTTGGCGTCGAAGGCGAGCCATCCAAGCCTGGGGAGATCGACCAATGGGGCGAGCGCTGCGCCGGTCAACCGGAGCTCGCTGGCATCGAGATTCAAGCCGAACAGGCCGTCGAGGCCGCGCAGACGAGCCATGCCGCGATCGGTGAAAGGTCCACGCAGCAGCAGTCGGTTTGGCTCCGTGTCATAGCTCAGGAGCGCGAATGAGGGATCGCCCCCCTGCCAGTGCTTGAACACGGGGTACTCATGAAAAAGCGCAAGGCCGTCGTCGGTGACGGCATTCCCGCTCAGGAAATGCCGCAACCTGGGTTTGCCGGTGAAGGTCTTGATCGCACCGTCGCCACACGCGGTACCGGAGAGGTCCACGTGCTCCAGCCCATGAGACCCGGCCAGCATCGCCACGCCGTGGTCAGACACGCGGGTCCACGCCACTGAGATCCACCGAAGGTCAGGCAGTTCGCGCAGGACGGCGAGGCCCCGATCGGTGATGGCCGTGCCACTGAGGTCGAGATGCGTCAGTCGAGGGAGTCGCGCCAGCACCTGCACGCCCTGGTCCGTCAGCCCCTTGGATCCACCGAGTCTGAGCGTCGTGAGGTGCTCCACGCGCGTGACGTCGGCGAGCAGTGCATCGGTCATCTGTCCGTGGGCGTCGAGCCCCACTGCCTCGGACCGCGTCAGCGATCGCATCACCGTGGTCCACTCGCGTGAGCTCGACGCCGTGTCGTGCGCGGGCGCGGCCAATACGCTGACCGGCTTTGACATCACCGGACCCGCCACGGACATCGTGGCAACGTACTTCGCTAGCGCAGCCCAGTTCTCGAAGCCGTGCTCGCGCGCCACCAGCAACCGCGCGTCGTCGATCGTGATCTCGACGTCATCCCCGGCTGGCTTTCCGAGATCGATCTGCACATAGGTGCGCATGCCCCGCCACTGACGGCGATGCCACGTGTAGCCCCAGTGCCGCTCCATGGCCTCGGGTGTGCCGGTGCGGTACGCCTCGAGCAGCGCCGCGGCCATTCGTTCGTAGTGCTCCAGCGTCTTCGCGCTGAGCGCGGCCTCCGCCGACAGTTTGTCTTTGAGAGCGGCCCATCCCGGGAAGCCGTGTTCCAGGGCCAGGGCGCGCTGCACCTCGCGCAACGCGGGCCGCGCGGAGGCATGGGGCAGCAGTCGCTCGAGACGGATGCGCGCGTCGTCGACCTTGGCTTCGAGCGCGTCGAGCCAGCGCTTGGCTTCCTTCTTGAGACTCTCGAGACTGCGCCGGCGGGGAAGCTCGTCGTTCATGTTCCTTCCTCCAATACGCCTGAAGTCCGCTGAGTACAGGCAAGGAAGAAGGCTCGGCGATTTCGCTGCGAACCCTGGAGGGTGGGAAGATTCCCTTGCCGCGGACAGGAGGCGCCCCAACGCGCACTGCTTCAACCTTCAGCGCAGACCCACCTCAGTCAAGCGGAGCATCCCTATAGAAGCGCACAC
>JBQTIW010000231.1:0-2440 GCA_052387735.1 Gemmatimonadaceae bacterium | reverse complement strand
GGTTCCCGTATGCCTCATGGGTGGCTGTCGTTCATGCGCACATAGTCGATGCCGCTCGAGTGGCAGCCCACACACGCGGCGCCCTTGCCGCCAATGCCGATCTGCGCGGACCCGTCCGGCGCGAAGTAGGCCCACAGCCATCCGCCCGCGCTCGCGTTGGCGTCGGTACGCCGCTTCATCATCACCGCGTACCGGCTGAGCGTCGTACCGGTGACGAGTTCCTTGACGATGAGCGAAGAGTCCGGGAAACTGGCGCCGGCTCTGACCTTGCCGCCGGCGTCGAGCTGTGTCGCGGCGATCGCATTGAAGCGCGTGCGCAACCGCGCCTCCGTGTGCCCCGATCCAGCGGACCGCAGCAGCGTGTCCGGGCGATTCTTGTAGAACGTCCATCCGCTCGCGGCCCGGGCGAGCGCGCTGACCTGCGCATCGGTCAGCTGGACCGCTCCGCTCGGTACCACAGGAGCGGAGCCATCGTCGTCACCACAGCTGACGACGAGCGTGAACAGGGCGGGGACCAGCGCTCGCAGTATCATCCCATCCTCGCGACATGAGTTTACACTCAATCCGGACTCGGCACGGGGAGTTCCCGATGGCCGACGCTGCCCGAGCACCTAACGACGCGTGGGAAGCATCGTCGCGTCCCCGGGCGTCGATGCGGACGAGTCGCAGTGTTTCATCACGTCGTTTCATCGCCGCCCGGCGTGTTTCCTCGCGACGGATCGGGGCGGGTGTCACGGTACGCTGTGGAGTCCCAAGTCTCGCACCGGCGGTGCGTTGCGCTCCAGCGCTGCGATCGTCGCGGCCCTGGCGCCGGACCTGCATCAAGGTCCACCCACGCCGGCGTTCCGGCGCCTGACCCCACTGACCTAACGAGGACCGCACCGATGAGGCCCAACCGATTCATCCCCGTACTCGCTACCCTGGCCGCGTGCAGCACGACCGACGACGCGACCGGACGGCTTCCGCTCGCTCCGCTCACGGAGGTGGCCGCGGCGGCGGCCGTCGGCCAGGTATACACCGCCAGCAACTCACCGGCAGGCAATGCGATCCTGGCGTTCGATCGTGCCGCCGACGGCTCGCTGACTCCGGCGGGCTCGTATGCCACGGGCGGTACCGGTACCGGCGCTGGACTCGGGAACCAGGGCGGATTGATCATCGCCGGCAACGGCCGGTATCTCCTCGCCGTGAACGCGGCGAGCCACGACGTCACCTCGTTCCTGATTCGCCCGAACGGCTCCCTGGAGCGCGTCGGGACATGGGGCAGCGGTGGAACGCAGCCCATCAGCCTCACGGAATCCGGCAGGATCGTGTACGTGCTCAACGCCGGCGGGTCTGGTGGCATTACCGGATTCACGTTTGTCGGCGGCCGGCTCTCGATGATTGCCGGATCCACGCGTCCGCTCAGCACGGCGGCCGCCGGGGCCGCGCAAGTGGAGTTCGCGGCATCGGGTCGCGTGCTCATCGTCACCGAGAAAGCCACCAACAGCATCAGCACCTACACCGTAGATGCAGGTGGCATGGCAACCGGTCCGACCGTGTTCGCGTCGAATGGCCAGACGCCATTCGGTTTCGGAGTCTCCAGGGGCACCCTGGTCGTATCCGAGGCGTTTGGCGGAGCGCCGGACGCCAGCGCCGTCTCCAGCTATGAGATCGGCCGCACCGGATCGCTCCGCCTCGTGAGCGGATCGGTCGGCACGACGGAGACGGCGGCCTGCTGGATCGTGATCACCGGCGACGGACGCTTTGCCTACACCACGAATACCGGCAGCGGCAGCATCTCGGGGTATGCGCTCACGGGCGCAACGCTCACCCTCCTCGATGCCGACGGCGTGACGGCCACGACCGACGCTGGTCCGATCGACCTCGCCTTCTCCCGCAACAGCCAGTTCGTCTACTCCTTGAACTCCTTCGCGAATACCGTCACGGGCTTCGCCGTGGGCGCTGGTGGTGACCTGACTCCAGTGGCAGCCGGCGCCGGCGGGCTGCCGGCCGGGGCCAACGGTCTGGCGGCGCGCTAGCAATCGCAGCAACGTGCCGCGGGGCGATGGATCGCGCGCCCCGCGGCGCTTCGGCGAGTGGGGGCCACCCGACTCCCATGCGTTCTACCCGCGATCACCCGGTCACCCGTCCAGTGTCGCCCATACGCGTCACGCTCAACAGCGCACTGCTGGCCGCAATTGTGCTGTCGCTCCTCGTCGGGGTCGTACCCGCGGGGATCGGGCTTGATCGCCGCCTCGCAGCGTCGCTCCTCGCGCGCACCCGCGCCGATATCGAGGTCGCCCCAAGACTGCTCGCCGACCGCAACGCCGCCTTCTCCGATGCGCTGATGATGCGTGCCAAGGACCTGGCGCATGCACCCGGTCTGGCCGCAGCGGTCGCCCGGCGCGACAGGGGCGGCATGCTTGCTTCCATTGAGACGGTGCGCGCCACCCTCGGCGGC
>JBQTIW010000230.1:0-7557 GCA_052387735.1 Gemmatimonadaceae bacterium | reverse complement strand
TTGCATGGAGGAGCACAACGGCAAGATCCTCGAGGAGGGCGACCGCCCAGACACCGGGAATCAGGCACCAGCCCCGTCGTCCAGTACGAAGCTCTCCTCATCAACAATCACAATCGAAGGCTATCGACGAACGCTGGCCTCCATCCTCGATGCACCGAACTCCGAGGCATTGGATGCGATTGTCAAGACGCTCGAATCTGTGCCCGCGTCAAAGGAGCGAGACACGCTGCTGCTGGCCGCGATGCGGATGTCCGAACGACTCGAGGGGAAAGGAGGCTAGCACGCCGGCGACTTGAATCGTCCGAGACTCCACTCGGTTGTTTTGCTTTGTACTTGACTCTGTGCCGTACCTCTGGCTGCGAACTGTGCGACGCCCTCTTGCCGGGGCGGTCGAGGATTCTACTGCCGCGGCTGCCCGGCCCAGGTCGCCCCGTTGAGGAAGGGCAGAACGGTGGTGGCCAGGATCGGGGCGGCGCCGATCTCGTAATGCGTCAGGTCGGGCAGAAGTGCGAGTCGGTTCCGGGACATGTGCTCGCGCATCCAGCCCGCGTCCTTCAGCCCACCACCGAGCAGCTGGTAGAACGAAACGATGTGTTCGGGGCGCACCATGTCGGCGTCGCCATACACGAGCATCACGGGCATCGTCAGCTGCTTTACGCTCGCCGACCAGTCGTACGGCCGTCGCATGAACCCGCCCATCGCGTCGAGCAGCAGAGGGAAATCCTGCGGCCGGGGTGCGAGCTCGACATACGATTTGTACATCGGTGTGTCCTTCATGGCGTCAGCCATCGCCGCGCTGACTGAGGCCTGCTGGGGCAGCATTTCCGCGAACCAGCCATTCTGCGCGTAAGGCGTGGAGACGAGGACCAGCCGGCGGACGAGTGCGGGATGCTGAAATGCGAACTGCAACGCCACGGCGCCGCCGAACGAGTAGCCCATCGCATCCACCTGTCGCAGGCCGAGCTTCTGCACGACGGTGCCGAGATCGCGGCCGATGTCGACCGGGCTGATGGTCTTCCTGGTGCCTAGCGCCGTGCGGCCGTGACCCTGAAGATCGACGCCGATCACCCGGCGGTTCTCCGCCAGCTTCGTGAGCATCGGGCCGAAACCGCCGGTCGACATGAGCCCGCCGTGCAGGAGGAGCAGCGGCTCTCCCTTGCCGTGGATCTCGAACCAGTAGTCCACGCCGTTGGCGGCGATGTAGCCGCTGGAGTCCGGTTTGATGGCGAGTTGCTGCGCCTGGGCGGAGTGCATAGGGACGAGTATGCTAATCGATGTTGCGAGGACTGCGAGTCTGCACGGGCTGGTCATGGTGTGCTCCTGGGATTTCGGTTGCGCGAGTGCGTGATGGACGCTCTGTACAAGCGCGTCGAACGAGATGTCGCCGAGTCGACATTTCGGCGGAGGCCGGGACTGGCAGTCGCGGCGGCGCGCCAGGGTCGTCAGCCCGAGCGCCAACCTTGGAGTACATCCAGAAGCTGCCGATGTTCATGAAGAGCCCGGCAGCTGCGAGCTAGACAGGGTTGCTCCGGAGCTGGTCGCGTTCCTCGCGCAGCTCGGACGCCCCAGCCAGCACGGCTGCATGCCCGCCTGGCCGCGCCCTCACCCACCGAACCCATGCTCCGAACCGCCATGCGCGACGTCGCGCGGCGGATCGAAGGACGCCCGGGGATCGAGGTCGCCGCGCGAGCGGGATTCGAGCCCATTTTCGCGTCGTCAGGCGCAGCGCTCGCGGA
Source organism: Gemmatimonadaceae bacterium (assembly GCA_052387735.1). Taxonomy (GTDB): domain Bacteria; phylum Gemmatimonadota; class Gemmatimonadetes; order Gemmatimonadales; family Gemmatimonadaceae; genus RBC101. Next base: position 5,821 of record JBQTIW010000230.1, on the reverse strand, counting down.
TCGTCGCACTCGATTGCGCATCTGCGAAACAGACGCACATCCTTCTCCGAGCACCCACGGCATCGGTCATACGTGTCGTGCCTAACGCTGCTGAACGTTCCTTCGCCTTCGACGCATGACCACACCCGGCGCTGCATCCGTTCCCCCTGAACCCGTGACTCGCGCTGAGGACGTCCCGCTGCACGAGGATGTGCGGATGCTGGCGGCGACCCTCGGGCGGGTGATTGGCCGGTTGGAGGGGGATGACGCCCTGCGCGCGGTGGAGGGACTACGACAGGCATGCCGCGATCGGCGACGCGGTGCTCCGGGGGCCGCGAGTGTTGAGGCTCTCCTCGAGAGGGTCGCTGCACTCCCGCTGGAAGTCAGCGCCTCCACCGCGAGAGCCTTCACCCTCTTCTTTCTTCTCATCAACACGGCGGAGCAGGTGCATCGGGTGCGCCGCAGTCGCGCCTACCTCGTGCAGGATGGTTCGGTGACGCAGCCTGCATCTGCACGTTGGACGATGCGACGTCTGCGAGAGGGGGGACGCTCCGCACAGGAAGTTGCCGACGCCTTGGCTCGACTCGATGTTCGCCCTGTGCTGACCGCGCACCCCACGGAGTCGACACGCCGCACGCTCTTGTCCCTGCAGGCCCGGGTGGCCGATCTCCTGCTGGCGCAAGACGTGACCCCGGTCGCCGACCGCCGCGCGCTCGACGACGCGCTCGAGGGAGAGGTGGAGCTGCTGTGGCTGACCGCTGAAGTGCGGCAGGATCGACCTTCGGTCATGGACGAGGTGAGCACCAGTCTCTGGTATCTCGAGACGCGCTTGCTCGACGCGGGGGCGCGGGCGCATGACGCGCTGATACGTGCTTTCGAGTCGGAGTTCGGAGACGCACCGCCGTCGTTGCAGCTGTCGACGCCACTCAGCATCGGAAGCTGGGTGGGGGGCGACCGGGACGGGAATCCGTTCGTCACGCCTGAGGTGACGATTGCGGCGGCCCGCAGAGCCAGTCACGTCATTCTCGGGCGTTATCGTCAGGCACTTGCCTCGCTTACCGAACGGTTGTCTCTCTCAGCCCACCTGACCGCGCCGACCGATGCGCTGCTTGCGTCGCTCGTTCCCGACCAGGAAGTCTTGCCGCGGGTGTGGGATGCGAACAGGGAGCGGAACGCCGATGAGCCCCTTCGGCTCAAACTCACCTTCATGTCGGAGCGCATCGACGCCTCCCGCCGGCTCGTTGCCGCTCGCGACGCGGGACGTCCCGCTCACGAACCCGCGGCGTACGCGAATGCCGGAGCCTTCGAGCGGGACCTCCTTCTCGTGCGCGACTCGTTAGTGGCTTCCGGAGCGCTCGAAGCATGTCGCACGGCATTCGACCCGGTGCTCGTCGGAGTCCGGACGCATGGGTTTCACGGCTTCGCGATGGACGTGCGTGATCACGCGGAGGTGCATGCGGCGGCGCTCGAGGGCGCCACGGGGCAGGTGGGAGTCCCCTCCTTCGATGGGAAGCTGCTACGGAGAGAATTGCTCGGCAGGCGTCCACTCATCGGTCCGTTCGTGGTACTCCCTGACCTGACGCGTCGGGTGCTCGACACGTTTGGAGCCATGCGGACGATTCAGGATGAGGCCGGATTCGCGGCAGCGTCCACCTACATCGTCTCAATGACCACTGGGCCTAACGACTTGCTCCGCGTCCTGCTCTTCGCGCGTGAGGCCGGCCTGGTCGATCTCGCCGCCGATCCGCCGGTCTCGCGGCTGGATGTGGTGCCGCTGTTCGAGACGTTGGATGATCTCCACAAAGCGCCGGATGTGATGCGTGCCTTGCTACAAGACGAGGTGTATGCGCGGCAGCTGACCGCTCGCGGTAAACGCCAGGAGGTGATGATCGGGTATTCGGACTCTGGGAAGGATGCGGGAGTCTTCGCGTCATCGTGGGGCCTGTATCGGGCGCAGGAGGAGCTGGCGGCGCTCTCTCAGCAGGCGGGGATCGAGTTGCGTCTCTTTCATGGGCGCGGTGGAAGTGTCGGACGCGGTGGCGGATCACCGGTGTACCGCGCGCTGGCTTCTCTTCCCCCTGGCACGGCCAACGGTCGAATCAAGATCACCGAGCAAGGAGAGATCATTTCGCAGCAGTTCGGACTGCTCCCGATCGCCGAGCGAACGATCGAGGTCACACTCGCTGGTACGCTATTGCAGGCATTCGAGGATTGGCGCGATAAGGTGAGCACGAGTGACGTCGAGCGCTACCGCCGCGCGATGGACGACTTGTCTGCACGGTCGCTCGAGGTCTACCGAGCATTTGTGCACGAGAACGACGCGCTCTTCGCGATGTTCCGCGCAGTCACGCCGGTGGTGGAGCTGGCCAACGCGCGATTCGGGTCGCGTCCTGCGTATCGGCCTGGTGCGAAAGAAGGGATCGAGGGAATACGCGCCATTCCCTGGGGGTTCGGCTGGACCCAGATACGGCTGATGCTGACCGGCTGGCTGGGTGTGGGGACTGCGCTGTCGGAGATGATCGCGACAGCGGATGGGTTGCAGCTGCTGCGCCGCATGGCGAGGGAATGGCCGTTCTTCGACGACCTGCTGGCGAAGATCGAGATGGTGTGCGCCAAGGCGGACCTCACAGTCGCGCGCACCTACGTCGAGCAGCTCGGCGGAGACCTGGCCCTTCTGTCGCGATTGGAGGTGGAGTTCACGCGCGCGGTACAGGGAGTGCTGCAGATCAGAAACGTCGGACACCTGCTGGACGACGCGCCTGTGCTGCAGGCCGCGATCGCCCTGCGCAACCCGTATGTCGACGCTCTTTCCCTTCTGCAGATCGCGCTGTTGCGACAGAAACGGGGCGCTCAGGCGGCGGAGGATGGTGCGACGGGAGCGCGAGAACCGTTAGGCGATCGTGCGCTCGTGGCGGACAACGCACTCGACAACGCGCTGGCCACGACGCTGAACGGGATCGCGCAGGGCCTGCGGAACACGGGGTGACTCATCTGCAGAATGACGCATCGACCGGCCGAGGCGGCTAGCAGCTGCTGGCCCCGATGCGCCTGTTTGGCTGGCTGGCCGAGCCTACGGACCACGAAAACCCTCTCTCGCACGCGCCCGGACGAATGGGCTGCGTGCTCGGTCGTCCTTGACGCCGAGCGCTCGGCGGCGCGCCGGGCGAGGCCCTGGCAGCGACACCCGTAGCCGTTGTCCTCGCCCGAATTAGGAGCCCGACCCCGATTTGGAGCCCAGGACCCCGGACGGGAGCAGAATCCGTACAGGTGAGAATCCGCGGCCCTTCGGCTCGTTTCATCTGGTGACCTTGCTGGAGTCATCATGTTCCTGCGCGGCTATTGCCCCCTGCTCCCGCTCGCGCGGCTCGCGGGATGGCGCCCCCTGCTCCCGCTCGCACGGCTTGCGGGATGGCGCCGCCTGCTCCCGCTCGCACGGCTTGCGGGATGTCGCCTCCTGATCCCGCTTACACTCCTCGCGGGATGTCGCGCGGGGGAGTCCGCGTCCCCGCTCGCACTAAACGTCATGGACTTCCCGTCGCAGGCCGCCGTGTACCCCGCGGCGAGCTACGTCCCGGGAAGCCTGCCCGATCCCGGCGAGTTCACTGACGTCAACGAGAAGAACCTGATGGTGGGGAACATCCTTCTTCCGGGAGGGCTCCACACCAGCGCCTTCATCCTGGCGTTAGGCAACCCGCTCTTCATGCTTCCGAATGGGAAGGGGGCCTGGTCGTTGGCGGCCGCGCTGAACACGAGCGCCGCGATCACTGGCACGGTGTTCATGAACAGCGTGGACTATCACCCCGCCGTGTGGCCGACACCGCGGACCACTCCGCGGCTCCTGACGTCGGTGACGGGCACGGCGTCGGACATCAACGACGCGGGACTCGTCGTGGGGACGGAGATCAGGAACGGCGTGACGCATGCGTTCCTGTGGGAACCGAGCGGAGCGCTCACCTACCTGCCGCCGCTGGCCGGGGGCACGGCGACGTACGCCATCGCGATCAACAACAACGACGTGATCCTGGGTTCGTCGAGCAGCAGCTCGGGGTGGTTTCCGGTGCTCTGGAGGTGGAGCGGCAGTGCATGGCGCGCCCACGCAATCACGGGCGGGATCAACGCGCTGGCCCTCGACGATCGTCGCATGGTGGTAGGGCAGACGGCGAACGAGGCGTCGTGGGGCATTCCTGATCATCGCGGTTACTTCGGGGTGGGCGTCTATTCCCACGCCACGGGGGTGGCTCGCGACGGGAGCGCGGCGATCGGCGAGAGCTCGTATCCCGTCACCGGCCCCGCCACACGTAACGCCTGGGTCGCCGACCGCTCCGGGAACGTGACGTTCCTGCCGATTCCGAACTCGTTGTGACAGCCACGTTTGGGAGGAGTGTGAACAGCTGCGGACTGGCGGTCGGATCGTACATCGACTTCCGTGGCCTTCGACTGCCGGCGTACTGGAATCCAGGGTGTTGAACGTCGCGCGGCGCTGCGGGTGCTACTGGATCATGGCCGACGCGTCGCATTGTGTGAACGGGTGTTTCACGTGTGCGAGTCACGGTCAGGCGCATCGCGAACGTGTCAGAGTTACTGGAAGAACGTGTCCCAAGCCGCCTGGTCGAAGACCAAATCCCAGGCCTCGACTATCTGACCGCCTCGAAAGCGCGCGAGGAGAGCGAGAGGCGTTGTGAGGGACGCGCCATCACGCTGGGCAGTCGCGACATCCCAGTTCACGCCGTGCGTGTCGCTGGCGAGGGTGTCTTGACGAGCGACGGCGAAGGTGCCTTCGGAGAGCGCCATGATCTTGCCAAAAAGGCCGAAGATCTCCGAATGCCCGGTGTACGAGCCGGCGATCGAGCTGCGGCCGGGTACGTGCCAGACCGCGGCTTCGGCGATCAGTACTTGGAGGGAAGGGATGTCGCCTTTCCCGAATGCTTCAACTAGACGCAGCATGAGGCCGTGGATCGCTGGAGCTTGGTTCATCGGTATCCCCGCGCGGAATGTTACGAGTGTTGAACCGCTGACCGTTGGGTGGAGAATCGGGCTCCTGGTACTCGTGTGCCCGGCGCCGATGCGTACACGACCCACAGCGCCACGCGACCGACCCGGAACGAGCCGGCGCCTGGACTGAGCAACGCGCGTCAAAGTGACAAGTGTTTAGGTGAGATGTCAATGTGCAAGCCGAGCGGTAGACGAGCATACAAGGGAGCAAGCGGTCGATCAGCAGTCGCGCATGCGATCGATCCTGCCGCCTGTTCTTGCTCCAACGGCGTAGTGTCGATAAGGGCCGCTGCCTAACGTGAAATGGGCTGTGAGATATACAGCCGTGATAGGCCGCGATCTCAGAAATAGGCCGCGACTTGCTCGCAGCCTATTTCATCGCCTCCATAAGATAGGAACACCAACCCTAACCGCCACAAGCTCTTGACCCGTCGCCTGCCCGCAGGGCAGGAGATAGGCTGCAGAAACCACGCTGCCTAGTCCGCGGAGACGTGGTTGGAGCGCCGAGCGCGCGTGGGACGACCCCCACCAGCGCCGGAGGCTGGCCCCTCGTCGGACGCCGCCTAGGCCCCATCGTCCGCGGGGCTCCGCACACCGCGCCCGCCGCGGTTCAACACGTGGGTGTACACCATCGTCGTGCTCACATCCGTGTGTCCCAACAACTCCTGAATCGTGCGGATGTCGTACCCGCTTTCCAAGAGATGCGTGGCAAATGAATGCCGCTTATGCCGCGCGCGGCATAAGCGGCATAATGCCGACTGCCGGATTATGCCGCACCGCGCCGGAGGAAAGGCGATTTCTGTGGGGGACCTCGCGCGTTGGTGGCCGGGCAAGTCGGCATAATCAGAGG
>JBQTIW010000229.1:0-25832 GCA_052387735.1 Gemmatimonadaceae bacterium | reverse complement strand
GTCGAGGTGGGACAGCTCCAGGGCCTCGGTCAGGACGATCGAACCGTCGCTGATGCCGTAGGAGCCGTGCACGAGATCCGAGGCGTTGAGCTCCAGGAGCCGGCGGTTCAGCTCGGCCCCTTTGCCGTTCGTGGATGGGACGTTCATCACCTTGACCCGCAGGAGCACGACCGGCGGGTTGTAGTGCACGACGATGTCCACGTCGAGGGCTCCACCGGGATGCACGATCCACGTGTTCTCACCAGCTTCGAAATAGCTTGCGCCTTCCGAGGACAGGCGGTCCAACCACGACTCGATATCGTCTTTCGTTACCATGACGTCCCTTCTTCAGATGTCCGCGCTCCCCTACGACCGGAGGAGCGCACCGGTTTCCGCCGCATGGCGACATGGCCCGCGGCTGACGCGTAGTTTCCGGAAGATACAGGGCACTCCCTGCCGCGGATACCGGCCCACCCGAACCGCACCGAGATGACCTGGTCACGGCGAGAACTCCTGCACCCGGTGCTGGCGATGGCTGCCGGCCTGACGCAGGCCATGACCAGCACGCTGAGCGCGCGCAGGTCAGTTCTTTGGTAACCGGAGCCTTTGCCCGCGAGCCCCTGAGACTCGAGCTGACGGATACCGCGTTTCGTGCGTTCCTGGCTGGCCAGCTGGGCGCCGGCGGACGGGTCACATGGCGGGCTGACACTGTCCTGGTCCGCGACACCGAAGGCCCGCGCGCCTGCGGCCGGGCGCTCGAGGGACAGTACCTGGCCGTACGTCGGCTGGAACGGGGGATCGAGATCGTGCGCTAGTCACATTGCCGATCCCCCCGCGGCCACCCTTTTGGCGGGGCACGATGCGAGTCAACAAAAGCACGGCCGCTGTTGGACCTGATGCCTCCAGCAGCTCAGATGCCACCGCGTTTGATCTGCACCAGACGTTCACGCGCGAGACGCCGGCCAGTCGGCGTCGCGGCGAGTCCGCCGCCGGCCGTTTCCCGATATCGCACATCCATGGAACGTCCGATCTCCCCCATCACGTCGATGACCTCGTCGACGGGAATGGCGAACGTGACCCCAGCCAGCGCCATCTCGATCGCCGCGAGCGCGATGGCCGCCCCGGTGGCGTTGCGAAAGACGCAAGGAAGCTCGACCAAACCGCCGAGTGGATCGCAGACGAGGCCGAGCGTCCCCTGCTGCGCCAGGGCCACGGCGTGGCCGGCCTGTGAGGGGGTGCCGCCGAGCATTTCGGTTGCCGCGCCTGCCGCCATCCCGGCCGCGGCGCCGGTTTCGGCCTGGCATCCGCCCTCGGCGCCCGACAGCGAGGCGCGCTCGGCGACGACCGCTCCGATCAGACCAGCCGTGGCCAGCGCGTCGATGATCTTCTCGTCAGGCAAGGCGCGCGCATCGGCAAGCCCGGTGAGGACCGCCGGCAGGACGCCGGCGCCGCCGGCGGTTGGCGCTGCCACGATCACGCCCATGGCCGCGTTCACTTCCTGCACGGCGAGTGCGCGCGACAGCACGTCGCGAAAGGGCGTGCCGGCCAGCGGCCCGGGCGGCCCCGCACGCAACTTGGCCGCATCGCCACCCACCAGGCCGGACGTCGACCGCAGGTCACCAACGAGTCCTTGCCGCACGGCGCGTCGCATGACGAGGAGGGCACGGCGCAGCGCTCCGCGAATGTCCTCGATCGTGCGCCCCTGATCCCGTGACTCCGCCTCGAGCGCCACCTCGGCCAGCGTCACGCCGCGGGCCTCGGCGTCCCGGATCGCATCGGCGACGGCTGTGTACATGGGTCAGCCCGCGACCTTGTCGAGGCGGTACGCCCACTTCACCCAGGTGAGCGCCAGAATGTCCTCGAGGGCGCGATCGTCCGGTCGGTCGTCCACCTCAATGACCATGAACGCGTCGGCGCCGCGCGCCTTTCTCGTCACGCGCAGGCTGGCAATGTTCACTTCGTCATCGGCCAGTATTCCGGCGATGCGCGCGATGGATCCCTTGATGTCCTCGGCGACCAGCACGATGGTGTGATAGCTGCCCGACACTTCGACCGGATACCCGTCGATCTCGCTGACGTTCACCCGGCCGGCGCCTAACGAGGCACCCGTCATCACGGCACGGCGGGCTCCCCGCTCGACCGTCATGCGAACGCTGTTGGGATGGGTCTCACCTTCTTCCCCGAGTTTGGTCTTCTCGAAGGCGTAGGCCAGTCCTTCCCGCTCGGCGATATCGAGGGCGTCGCGGATCCGGTCGTCGTCAGGACGAAACCCCATCAAGCCGCCGGCGATCGCCTTGTCGGTCCCATGACCTTCTCCCGTGCGGGCAAACGAGCCATGGAGCTCGATCCGCGCCTGGTCCGGTGTGCCGCCGACGAGCCCGCGGGCCAGGAGTCCCAGGCGGCAGGCCCCCGCCGTGTGCGAGGACGACGGACCGACCATGACGGGACCGATGATGTCGAGCAGGGAAACCATGGTCGGGATTCGGGATTCGGGACTCGGGATTGGAACGGGGACTGGAGCGAACGAGCGCGCATCGCGACGCGTCCCCAATCCCGAATCCCGACTCCCTCGTTATCTCCTCAGCATTCCCTTCAGAAACTGCCCCGTGTGCGACTGCTTGACCTTCACGACCTCTTCCGGAGTGCCCGCGGCGACGACCATGCCGCCGCGCGTTCCCCCTTCGGGACCAAGGTCCAGGATCCAGTCGGCCGTTTTGATCACGTCGAGGTTATGCTCGATCACGATCACTGTGTTCCCACGGTCCACCAGGCGATGCAACACGTCGAGCAACAGGCGTACATCCTCGAAATGCAGACCCGTCGTCGGTTCGTCCAGAATGTAGAGTGTGCGTCCCGTATCACGTTTGGAGAGCTCGGTGGCCAGCTTCACGCGCTGGGCCTCGCCGCCCGATAGCGTGGTGGCACTCTGCCCTAAATGCACATAGCCCAAACCGACGTCGTTGAGGGTCTGGAGCTTCTGCGCAATCCGTGGCTGGTTCTCGAAGAACGTGAGTGCATCTTCGACCGTCTGGTCCAGCACCTCGGCGATGTTGAGACCACGGAAGCGCACCTCGAGGGTCTCCCGGTTGTAGCGCTTCCCCTTGCACACATCACAGGGAATGTACACATCGGGCAGGAAGTGCATCTCGATCTTGACCAGCCCATCGCCCTGGCAGGATTCGCAGCGTCCTCCCTTCACGTTGAAGGAGAACCGACCGGGGCCGTAGCCTCGGATCTTGGCTTCGGGGAGCTCGGCGAACAGTTCGCGCACCGGCGTGAACACGCCTGTGTACGTGGCCGGGTTCGATCGTGGCGTACGGCCGATCGGCGACTGATCGATGTCGATGACCTTGTCGATGTGCTCGATTCCCGTGACGCGATCGAGGTCACCGGGGATCACTCGAGCGCGGAAGAAATGGCGAGCCAGGGTCCGGTGCAGGATGTCCTCCACCAGCGTCGACTTGCCGGATCCCGACACTCCGGTCACGGCCACGAACGCTCCTAACGGGAACTCGACGGTCAGATCGCGCAGGTTGTGCTCCCTGGCGCCGACCACGCGCAGCATTCGTTCGCGCTCCACGCGGCGCCGGTGGCTGGGGACCTCGATCCGTCTCTCACCGAGCAGGTAGGCCCCCGTGAGCGAGCCCTTCGCCTTCATGATGCGGTCGACGGTTCCTTCGGCGACCACCTTGCCGCCGTGTTTGCCGGCACCCGGACCCAGGTCGATCACATGGTCGGCCGCGCGGATCGTGTCTTCATCGTGTGCGACCACGATCACGGTGTTGCCCAGATCGCGCAGCTGTCTCAGCGTTTGAAGCAACCGTGCATTGTCCCGCTGGTGCAGGCCGATCGACGGCTCGTCCAGGATGTAGAGCACGCCCACCAATCGTGAGCCGATCTGCGTCGCCAGGCGGATCCGCTGGGCCTCGCCGCCGGAGAGCGACTCGGCCGAGCGGCCTAACGTGAGATAGTCGAGCCCGACGTCGTCGAGGAAGCGCAGGCGCTCGCGCACTTCCTTGAGAATCGGGCCGGCAATCTCCGGGTCGAGTCCCGGCTTGCCGGGTGCCCGGAGCGGCAGCTCATCGAAGAACTGACGGGATTCGGTAATCGACATCTCCACGAGCTCGCCGACGTTACGCCCCTCGATCGTGACGGCCAGCGACTCCGGCTTCAATCGCCGGCCCCCGCAGAGCTGACACGGGCGCACGACCATGAATTCGTCGAGAGACATCCGCGTGGCATCGGAGTCGGTGTCCTGATACCGCCGCTGGATCGAGGCGACGATCCCTTCCCACGAGATGACGGGTGTTGCTGCTGTCGACTGTTTGCGCCGGGCCGGACCCTTTTGTCCGTTGCCGGATCCTGCCGCGCTGTCACCGGTGCCGTAGAGCAGCGCGTACTTGACCGTGCGCGGGAGCTTGGCCCATGGCGTGGCGAGCTCGAAGCCCAGTTGCTTCGCCAGCCCTGGCAGAATCACGCGCCGGAGGTAGCCGTCTGGCTCACCCCATGGCAGGACCACACCCTCGAGCAGGGTCAAGCTCGGATCGCCCAGAATCAGCGCTTCGCTGACCTCTCGCCGCGTACCCAATCCGCCGCACGACGTGCACGCGCCAAACGGCGAATTGAAGGAGAAGTGTCGCGGCTCCAGCTCGGGGAGCGAGATCCCGCAGTTCGGGCAGCCATAGCGCTCGGAGAAGAGCTGGCTCTTCTTCTCGTCGCCGTACCTCACGACCTGGACGAGTCCTTCCGCGAGCTTGAGTGCCGTCTCGAGAGAATCCACGAGCCTCCCACGATCCTCGGCGCGCACGACGGCACGGTCCACCACGATCTCGATGTCGTGGTTCTGCCGTCGGTTGAGCACCGGAGGCTTGGCAAGCTCGATCAGCGCACCGTCGACCACGGCCCGGATGAACCCTTGCTTGCGAGCCCCGTCGAACAACTCGCGAAACTCGCCTTTTCGCCCGCGCACGAGTGGTGCGAGGATCTCGATCCGGGTGCCCTCGGGCCAGGAAAGAACGATGTCGGCGATCTGACCGGCGGACTGCCGTTCGACGGCCCGACCACAGTTCGGGCAGTGCGGCGTTCCGGCTCGCGCGTAGAGGAGTCGGAGATAGTCGTAGATCTCGGTCACCGTCCCCACGGTCGACCGAGGGTTATGGCCCGCACTTTTCTGTTCAATGGAAATGGCCGGCGACAGGCCCTCTATAGAATCGACGTCCGGCTTCTCCATCAGCCCAAGGAACTGGCGGGCATAGGCCGACAGCGATTCCACGTAACGCCGCTGTCCCTCGGCGTATATCGTGTCGAAGGCGAGGGACGACTTGCCGGAGCCAGACAGCCCGGTGACGACGGTGAGCCGATCCCGCGGGATCGCGACATCGATGTTCCGGAGGTTGTGCTCGCGAGCCCCGCGAATGAGAAGGGCATCTTCAGCCATAAGACCCGAAAATTCGCCGAATGTGAGGGCGGCTTCAAGGGTGGGGGACAACGACAGGCGATGGGTGATCGCCGATCGCCGTATCCGCCCCATCCGTGACCTTCCCACGGAGCCAACTGTCCTCTTTCCGGAGATGCGCGTGAGCGAACCCGTTGTGAATCAGCGACTTGCAAGCTCAGCAGCGGCGCCGGCGCCGGAAAATGCCTAACGTGCATCTCGACATCGCGGTCGACGACCTCGCTTTCATTGCTGCCGACGCCATTGCGCGACCGGTCACCGCCGAACTGCGGGCCACGACGCCGCTGATGCGGCGCCTCGAGGAGGCGGCCGGTGACGCGCTGACCCGCCAGATGCACGTGCACGAACCCCTGGACATCGGTGCCGCCGTGGTCACGGTTGCCGGCGCGATCGAGGCCGGGCTGATGATTCATGCCGTCGTGATGACGGAGGATGAACCGGTGTCCAAACTTGGTGTGCAGCGAGCAACGACCAGCGCGCTGCAGCGCGCCAACGACTGGAAGATCGATCGACTCGCCTTTGCCCCGTTTGGCCTGGGTGCGGGGAACCTGGAGGTGGAGGATGCCGCCCAGGCGATGCTCATGGCCATCAGCGACCACGCCGGGCGTGCCGTCTTTCCGAAGGAGATCACGATCGTGGTGGAGAACGATTTCGAGGCCGAGGCCTTCCGCGCGGCGAAACGCTGGCGCTGGAGTGGGGAGTGAACGCGCGCGGATTCGTCGCCGCGACCGTGCTCGCGGCATGGGGCGCGGGCATCGCGGTGTTTGTCCAGCGCGAGATGTCGCGTTCGGCTCGCGAGCGACTCGCGGAGGCGGCCATGCGGATCGCGCCGGTGGCCTCCTACTACGCGATGACGCAGGGCCGGCAGCACGTCGGCTTTGCGTCCTTCACGACCGACACCGTGCCCGACGGGTTGCAGTTCACGGAGTACTCGGTGCGGGACGCGACGTCCGGCGACACCGTGCGCCGCGAGGCGCATCAAGTCGTGGCGCGGACCTCGCGGTCGCTCGTCGTACGCGAGGTCGTCGTGACGCACGGGGCTTCGGTGGCCAGGGCAATCGTGCTCGACGACTCCACGCTGGTCGTGGTCCGCGATCGTGGACAGGGTGACGATACCACCCGACAGCGGTATTCACCTCCACTGCTCCTGCCGTCCGTCGTGCCGCTGGCTATCGCGTTGGGCGACGCGCCCGAGCCCGGCGACCGGCACACATTCGACGTGTTCGACCCGTCGTCGCTGACGGTGCGGCAGATCGCCGTCACTGTGCGCGCCGAATCGTCCTGGGTCCTCATCGACAGCGCCTCCTACGATGGCGGCACCAAACGCTGGCTGGGTGCTCATGCGGACACGGTGCAGGCGTGGCACGTCGTGGAGGAGGGCGAGCACGGGATAGACGCGTGGGTGGACGAGCTGGGTCAGCTGGTCGCCGCGCGACAGACGGACGAGCTCTCGTTGCGCCGAACCGCGTACGAAGTCGCGTTCGAGAACTGGCGCAGCGCGAGTCGCGCTCGAGGGTCGGCCCCGTCCGGAGCGCGGGCCCTCGGCACCCTGGTGTCCGTTCCGCCGGATCGTGCGGCGGGGCGCCTGGCACGCCTGACGCTCGTCGCGCGCGGACTTCCTCTCGACCGCCTCGCCGCCGCAACCGAGTGGCAGACGGTCGCCGGTGACACCTTGCGGGTCCTGGCACCTGCGCGCAGCGGCAGGCCTAACGGTTACTGGCTGCCGCCACAGCGCGACTTCCGCGCACAGTTTGTCCGGCACCTGCAGGTGGAGCCGGGCATCGAAGCCGACGCGCCCGCACTGGTCGCCGCGTCCCGGAGATTGCGCGCGCGCGAGACGGATCCGGTGACGTTCGCACTCAGGCTGACGCGATGGGTGGCCGACTCCGTGCAGCTGGAGGCGACCCTCGCACCGCCGAGTGCGCTGGCCACCTTGCGCTCGCGAGCGGGAGACGCGGACCACCACACGAACCTGTTCGTGGCCCTGGCCCGCGCGGCCGGACTCCCCGCGCGGCCCGTGCGCGGGTTCGTTCGTCGCGGCGAGCGGATGCTCGCGCACTCCTGGAGCGAGGTGTATGTGGGCGGCCAGTGGCTCCCCGTTGATCCCACCTCCGGTCAGTTCCCCACCGACGCCGGCCACGTCCGGCTGCTGATCGGCCCGGTCACCGCGCGCGACGATCTCGAACGACTCGTGCTGCGCGCCTCCATCGACATTCTGCCGTCATCGGCCGCGTCACCGCGCTCCCCCTCACACCGCCCATGATCGAGATCGCGAACCTCACCAAGAAGTACGGCACGTTCACCGCTGTGGACGGCATCAGTCTGGTGGTGCCCAAGGGCGAGCTGTTCGGCTTCCTCGGGCCTAACGGGGCGGGAAAAACGACCACGATGCGCATGGTCGCCGGGATTCTCCGTCCCAGCGGCGGCTCCATCCGCATCGCCGGCATCGACGTGACCCGCGACCCGATCGGCGCCAAATCGAAGCTCGGCTTCATCCCGGATCGACCGTTCATCTACGAGAAACTGACCGGGATCGAATTCCTCCGTTTCGTCGCCGGACTCTACGCGCAGGACGGCGCACGCATCGAACGGCGGGCGGGGGAGCTGCTCGAGGTCTTCGATCTCACCGACTGGCGCGACGAGCTCGTCGAGTCCTACAGCCACGGCATGCGGCAGAAACTGATCATCTCCAGCGCGTTCGTGCACCGACCCGACGTCATCGTGGTGGACGAACCAATGGTCGGCCTCGACCCCAAAGCGGCCAGGACGCTCAAGGAGTTGTTTCGTGAATACACGCGGCGCGGACATACGATCATGATGTCCACGCACACGCTGGAGGTCGCGCAGACGATGTGCGACCGGATCGCGATCATCCAGCGTGGCCGCATTCGCGCCTGCGGGACAATGCACGAGCTGCGCGCCAACGCCGAACGTGGCGACGAGGGCCTGGAGGAGATCTTCCTGCGCCTGACGGGCGACAACGTGGCGCGGGAGCTGGTGGCGGTGCTGGATGGGTAGCGCGGGCCTTCCGATCGGCCCCGACCCGGGGCTGGTCGCCAGGCATCGCATGCTCTCCGGTTCGATGCCATCGGTGGACCCGGGATCCGGTACCTACACGCCGGCGGGTGGGCGCGTCGTACCGCCGCGATTGCGTGCGGTGTCGATGTGGCACCTGATGTCGCCCAAGTGGCTCACGGTCCGCGCCGGAGCCGTGAGGAGTGAGAAGGGCCGCGTCCTCCGCTGGCTGTCGCTCACCCTCGTGGGAGCGCTGTTCTGGAGTTTTGCATTCGGTGCCGTCTATCGCGTGCTCTCGTACTTCAAGGGCGTACCGGAGATCGGTCCGCTCCTGGCGGGGAAGCTGTTGGGCATTCTTCTGCTGGCCTTCTCATCAATCCTGCTGTTGTCGAACGTGATCACGGCGCTCTCGAGTTTCTTCCTGGCGCGCGACCTCGACATGCTCGTGTCTGCACCCGTCGACTGGCTCCAGCTGTACGGGGCCAAGCTCCTGGAGACCACGCTGCACTCGAGCTGGATGGTGCTCCTCTTGTCGATCCCGATATTCTGTGCGTACGGAATGGTCTACGATGGCGGCTTCGCATTCGTCGGCGTGGTGGTGGGTGCGTTCGTGCCTTTCCTGCTCATCCCCTCGGTGGTCGGCAGCGCGCTCACGCTCGTGCTGGTCAACATCTTTCCGGCCCGTCGCACCCGTGACATCCTGAGCGTCATCACTGTGATCGCCGGTGCGGGCGTGGTGGTTCTCTTCCGGTTGTTGCGCCCGGAGAAGCTGGCACGACCGGAGGGCTTCCGCTCGCTGGTCGAGTTCATCTCCATCCTGCGCGGGCCGACCTCGCCACTGCTGCCGAGCGAGTGGGTGCAGCGCACGATCATGGGCTGGCTCACGTGGGATTTTGACGCGCTGCCCCTCTACCTGCTCTGGTCGACCGCGGCGGCATTCGTGGTGCTGGGCGCCCTGCTCCATCGGGCATTCTACGCGCGCGGCTTCAGCAAGGCACAGGAAGGAGCGCAACGCATCGTGAAGGAACGGGCGACACGGCCGTGGAAAGGTTGGGAGCTGTGGCCCTTTGGTGTACGGCGCCGCGAGCTCGTGCTCAAGGAGCTGCGGATCTTCTTCCGCGACACCACGCAGTGGTCACAGCTCATCTTGCTCGGTGTTTTGCTCGTGGTGTATGTGGTAAACATCAAGTTTCTGCCGCTGAGCGGCGAGGGCGTCACGTTCTTCATCGTCAACCTGATCCCCTTCCTGAATCTCGCCCTCGCCGGCTTCGTCCTGGCGTCGATCGCCGCGCGATTCCTCTTCCCCGGCGTGAGTCTCGAAGGCCGCTCGTGGTGGCTGGTGCGTTCGAGTCCGATGGCGATGCAGGACCTGCTGTGGGCGAAGTTCTGGGTCGGCACCCTGCCGCTGCTGGTCCTGGCGCTCGCCATCGTGGTGGTGACCAACATCCTGCTGCAGGTGAGTGCCTTCATGTTCGTCGTATCGGTGGGGACGATCACGTTGATGACCTTCGCCATCGCCGGGCTGGCCCTGGGGTTCGGAACGCTGTATCCGCGCTTCGAGACGGAGAATGCGGCACAGATTCCGACATCGTTCGGCGGTCTCATGTTCATGATGACGTCCGTGTGCCTGATCGGGGGCATCATCGTGCTGGAGGCACGACCGGTGTACACCTATCTCAGCGCTCGCACGTATGAGACGGAGGCCGACCCCACTCAGATGATTGTCGGGTTCACACTCGCGCTTGCGCTGTGCCTGACGGCGACATTCCTGCCGCTACGACTGGCCCGCCGTCGGCTGGAGTCCCTGGAGCGTTAGGGCAGCGTTCCTCCCGCGCGGATCGGGCGCCACATTTCGCTGCATGGACGCGAGACGCACGTGAGATCCCGGCGACCGGAACGGGAGCGCCTCGAAGCGCTGCTGTCGCGCTTTGGAACCCACACGGCGTCCTACGTCCTCCTCGAGGGCAACAAGTGTTACCTCACCCTCCCGGACGTCGAGGGGTTCGTGGCATGGGAGACGCGTGCGGGGTGTCCCGTCATCGCCGGTGACCCGGTCTGCGACCCACGGCAGGCGGCGCGTTTGCTACGTGCCGTGCGGTGGCGTGCGTTTCCTCGCCCGGTGTTCGCCTACGCCGCGACACCGGGCATGGAGGCCGCCTATCGGGAAGCCGGCTTCGGTACCGTGCCGATCGGCGCTGAGCCGGTGTTCGATCCGCGGAGCTTTTCGCTCGCGGGGGGCGCACGCGCGACGGTGCGGGCGGCGGTGAATCACGCGGTGAAGGCGGGACTGAGCGTGGTGGAGCACGACCCGCAAGGTGAGGATGCGGCCGCGGTGAATCGCGAGATCACCGGAATATCGGACCAGTGGCTGGCCGACAGAGGCGACGACGAGCTGGGGTTCCTGCTGGGCCGCCCAGCGCTCGATCGAAAGACGCGCAAACGATACTTCGTGGCACGAAGCGCGGGCCGAATCGAAGGCTTTCTCGTCTGCGAACCGGTGCTCACGCGCAACGGGTGGTACCTCGATGTCACGCGGCGGCGAGGCGACGCCGTACGCGGCACGATGGAACTGCTCACCACGTCTGCGCTGCAGACCTTTGGAGTGGAAGGGGCCTCATTCGCGTCGATGGGACTGGCCCCACTGGCGCGACTCGAAGAGCCGGGCGTGCCACCGGGCGATTCCCAGCGACTGATGGCGCTCCTGCGGCGGGCATTCCGTGAGCTCCAGTCCCCGTACGACTTCCGCGACCTCGCGCGCTACAAGTCCAAGTACGCCCCCGATGCCTGGGAACCGCGGTTGTTGTGCTACTCGGGGAGCGTTGCCGAGCGAGTGGCCCGGCTCGCCATCAGTGTCGCGTCACGGCGCTCGGCGAAGCGGGGATCCCCCGATCCGTCAGAGACTCGATGAACGGGAGGAGCAGCGCCACCGTGAGCAGACCCAGGGCAAGCCACCAGAGCCACTGCAAGGGTATCGTCAGAACCTCGACCTGCACGCGGTCGTTGTCGCCCACGACGGACAACCAGACCACCGTGACGCCCAACGCATGCACAAACACCGCCGGCCGCCTGACGAGCTCTCCGATGACGCTCCCGCGAACGTCGTGAAACTCGCGGTGTTCCGCGCTCGCAAGACGAACGATTCCCGGCGCCTGCAGTTCGAGCGCGAGCGCGAGCACCGTCGCGTCGGACTCGTCATAGCGCGAGACCCCCTGATGCGTGAGCCGTCCAGGGAGCGCCGTCGTGACCGTTCCGCCGCTCGGCAGCGAGAGCGTGTCTCGGCGACTGAATCCACTCATCAGGGCGGCGAGACACGCCGCGGCGAGCGCGCCGAGGAGCAGGGCGCGAGCGGCGGGCCACGGGAGAGTGCCTGCCACGGGCCGGGCGCGAGACCCGGCGCGGCGGGCAGCGCGAGCGCGCCACGCCGCGATTCCCAGAACCGTGACGGCCAGCAGCCACAGGCCGCGCACGGCGACGGGTATGGCTGTTGCTTCACCCGCCGCCAGCACCAGACCGATGGCGACGAGCAGCACCGCCAATCCCGCTTCGGTCCGCGCCTCCGTGGTGGCGGATTCCGAACGAACGATCAGCCAGCCTGACGCGGCGACCACAATGGCGAGCATCCAGCCACCGCCTCGTGCCAGCGTCAACGACGGCTCGCTGCTCACGCCGGTCGCGACAGCGGCCCGCTGGTGCGCCATCGCCTGCCAGCCGGCTGACAGCAGGGCGAGAGCCGCGACACGACCTGCCCGTGCGGCTCCCGCACCGGTGCGCCAGGATTCGAGCGAGCGGCCAAGCGCGACCACGGCACTCGCGACCATGCCCAGCATCCCCGCCACGTAGATGCCGCTCAGACCATGGCGGAAAAGCGGTGACACCCCCAGGCCATCGACGGGAAGCCAGGGCAGGTGCCGCAGCGGTCCGCCGGCGAGTGGCGCCGCGAGCAGCACGAGCATCGTCACCGCGGCGGTCCCGGCCACCTCGGGTGACTTGCCAGACCTAACGAGCCATGTGGCCACGAGACCCACCCATGACGCGGCCACCAGCCCAGCGCCCGATGCGTCGGAGAACGCGGCGAGCCACCTCGACACCGCCGGCAGCGATAGCGTGATGTGGCGCGCGACGAATGCCGTCGAGAGGTCGCCGCGGTGCAGGGCCGAGAGCAGGAGTCCGGCGGCCAGCGTCGTGAACGCCGCCGCCATGGCGAGACATCGTGATGCGATCAGCGACTTGCCGTCATCCCGATGAGCGGCAACGGCCGCACCGACGGTAGCGAGCGCAAACGCGAAACCGATCCAGACCGCAAGCGTTCCCGGCGTCACATCACAACCATGGAAGGAGCCCCGGGGTGCACCGGCGCCTAACGGTTACTCCGTCGACTGACGCAGCGCTTCCGCGCGCACCTGGTTCATCACCCGCTCCAGCGTTTCCTCTGCCCTCGAGCGTTCGTCGGGAGCCCAGGGTCCCGCGTGCCGGTGCATGTCGCGCACCTGTTCCAGCATCTCATTGATCAGCATGCGGAGCAGGAGGTTTCTGCGTTCGGGACGATCCGACTCGGACATGGTGGTCTCGGAGCTGGCAGGAGGGCGCAAAGGGTACCGGTCGCTGGACTGAATGATGAAGACGGTGGCCGCACCTGCGCCAGCGGGCAGGGTTGGTCTCGACCACAGAGTCCTCAGTCCAGCCAGCGCGTTTCAGTCGCGTCCGTCGCGCGCCCAGCTCAACGAGGCGCGCACGGCGCGCTGCCACCCGCGCTGTGCCTCACCCACGGCCGCGGGCGGAGCATTCGGTTCGAAGCGCGTGAACTGTCGTGCCTCGAGGAACTCCCCGGGATCGGCCCAGACCCCCGAAGCGACGCCGGCCAGCCCGGCCGCGCCTAACGCCGTGGTCTCCAGCATCGACGGCCGCTCCACGGGAATGCCAAGGATGTCGGACTGGAACTGCATGAGCCAGTTGTTGGCGGCCGCGCCTCCGTCCACGCGCAGGCGCTCCACGGGAACGCCGCCGAAGGTGCGGGCCGCATCGACGACGTCGGCCGTGGAGTAGGCCATGGACTCCAGCGCGGCACGCACCAGATGGGCGCGACCAGCCCCGCGTGTCAATCCGACGATCGTCCCGCGCGCCTCTGCCTCCCAATGCGGAGCGCCCAGGCCGACCAGCGCCGGCACGAAATACACCCCGTCGTTGGACGTCAGCGACCGGGCCAGCTCCTCCGATTCGGCCGCGCTGGCGATGATCTGCAGTTCATCCCGCAACCACTGGACGGCCGCACCGGCAATGAATACCGCAGCTTCCAGCGCGTAGGCGGGTTTGCCCTGTGCATCGCAGGCAACGGTGGTGAGCAACCCACCGCCGCCGTTCGGGCGGGCGGGACCGGCGTTGAACAGGAGAAAGGCTCCCGTCCCATAGGTGTTCTTGCCTTCGCCTTTTGCCCAGCACCCCTGGCCGTAGAGCGCCGACTGCTGGTCCCCGACAGCACCACGGATGGGGATCTCCGAGGCGAAATGCTCGCCGCCGGCCACTCCGAAGTCGCCTGACGAGGGTCGCACCTCGGGCAGAAGCGCGCGCGGCACCCCAAATAGCGCGCACAGTTCGTCGCTCCAGGACATGCGGTCGATGTCGTAGAGCATCGTCCGCGACGCGTTTGAGGGATCGGTGGCATGTACCCGTCCGCTCGTCAGGCGCCAGATCAGCCAACTGTCGATGGTCCCGAATGCAAGCTCACCGGCTTCCGCGCGACGGGCCAGGTCCGGCGAGGCGCGGAGCATCCACTCCAGTTTCGTCGCCGAGAAGTAGGGATCGACCACGAGTCCGGTCCGGCGGCCGATCTCCTCGGCGCGCGGTGCTAACTCTGCACAGCGTGCGCCCGTGCGTCGGTCCTGCCACACGATCGCCCGGCCGACCGGCTGGCCAGTCCGGCGATCCCAGACGACGATCGTTTCCCGCTGATTGGTGATCCCGATCGCCTCCGGCACCACGCCGGCCGCCGCGATGGCCTCGCGCGCGGCCTCGCGCGTCCGCGCGAAGATCTCCTCGGCGTCGTGCTCCACCCAGCCGGGGCGCGGATAGTGCTGCGTGATTTCACGATAGGCCCGCCCGATGACGCGTCCGTCGGTCCTGACGACGAGACATGTGCTGCCGGTGGTTCCCTGGTCGATGGCGAGGACGGAGCGCATGGGAGCGGGGAAACGGGGAAACGTGTAAGCGGGAAAAACCGGGTGAACGAGTCAACGAAGGTACGTCCTTCTATCGCCAATCGCCTATCGCCTCCCGCCTGAAATCATACGGCGCCCGGTGCACGCCACGATCCGTGATGATCGCCGTCACCAGCTCCGCTGGCGTGATGTCGAACGCTGGGTTGTGCACCGCGGCTCCGGCAGGAGCGATCGAAATGCCGAAGGGCCGCGTGACCTCGTGCCCATCACGTTGTTCGATCACGATGTCCGCGCCCGTGGCCGTCGCGGGATCAATCGTCGATGTCGGAGCGGCGACATAGAACGGAATCCCGTGGTGCCGCGCGAGCACGGCGACGCCGTAGGTGCCGATCTTGTTGGCAACGTCTCCATTCGCCGCGATCCGGTCCGCGCCGACGATGCAAATGTCGACCGACCCCGAACGCATGACGCTGGCCGCCATATTGTCGGCGAGCACGGTAACCGGAATGCCCGCGCGCGCCAGCTCCCACGCCGTTAGGCGGCTCCCCTGCAGCAGCGGACGCGTCTCGTCGGCGAATACCGCCACCCGTCGCCCCTGCTCCACCGCCACATAGACGGGCGCCAGGGCGGTCCCCATGCCCCCCGTCGCCAGCGCCCCCGCATTGCAGTGCGTGAGGACACGCGCTCCCTCTCCCACCAGCGGCGACCCGAACTCCCCAATCGCCCGGCACATCCGCTTGTCCTCCTCCAGAATCCCCGTTGCCTCCCCTCGAAGCGCCGCAACCACCTGCCCCGGAGCCCCCGGGGTTGCGCGACCGCGCGTCATCACGCGATCAACGGCCCAGGCCAGATTGACGGCCGTTGGCCTCGCCTCGCGGATCCGAGCCGCGAGCTCCTCGAGCTGCGCGCGAAACTCGCCGGCATCCAGCGACGACAACGCCCCGGCGCAGACGGCCAGTCCCATCGCGCCGCAAATGCCGATGGCAGGCGCACCCCTCACGGCGAGCGTCTGAATCGCGTCGACGACGTCTTCCGGCGTGCGCAGCTCGCGTTCCACATACTCCGCCGGAAGGCGGCGCTGATCAATGATGCAAACGGCGTCCCCCGCCGGACTCCAACGGACGGCTTCTATCGGATTCATGGGGCGGAAGGTAGAACGACGAGACGCGAGACGGGAGTCGGGAGACGGGAGAGAACGGGCGTGCCGGCGGCCAGCGCAATCCGGTGGCACGGTGGCATGAATAGATTGCCAACGGGCGGTGTGCACACTTTGCTTGCCCCATCTCACAACTCTCATCTCACAACTCCTCCCATCTCCCGTCTCCCGCCTCGATGTTTACCAACCTCACGCTCACCGTCACCGACCGCATCGCGACGCTGACGGTCAATCGCCCTGACAAGCTCAACGCACTCAACGCAGCCACGATTGGCGAGCTGGGCGACGCAATCGACGAAGTACGCGGGCGCGACGACATCGGAGGGTTGATCCTCACGGGGGCGGGCAAAGCGTTTGTTGCAGGGGCGGACATCTCGGAGCTCGCCGGCCAGACGCCGCTCGATGCCAAGCGTCGCGCCCTCCGCGGCCAGGAGATCTTCGCGCGGTTCGAGGAGTCAGCGAAGCCCGTCATCGCCGCGGTCAACGGATTCGCGCTGGGCGGGGGGTGCGAGTTGGCGATGGCGTGCCACGTGCGCATAGCCTCCGAGAATGCCAGGTTCGGCCAACCGGAAGTGAAGCTGGGCATCTGTCCGGGCTACGGGGGAACGCAGCGATTGCCCCGCCTCGTGGGTAAGGGACGCGCCCTGCAACTCCTGCTGACCGGTGAGATGATCGACGCGAACGAGGCCTGCCGGATCGGTCTCGTCAACCAGGTCGTGGCCGGTGCGCAACTCATGGAAACTGCGCGCGTCATGCTGAAGCACATGCTGGCCAACGGTCCCCTGGCGCTTGGACTCTGCATCGAAGCGGTGAACCGCGGCTACGACGCCGGGCTTGGCGACGGGCTCACGCTGGAAGCCAATCATTTCGCCATCCTTGCCGGCACGCGGGACATGAACGAGGGCACGAAGGCGTTCCTCGAAAAGCGCAGCGCCGCGTTCGAGGGGCGTTAGGCGCGAGGCCGTCAGGTGGACGTGGTCGACGTGGCCGGACCGGCGGCGAGCGTGCAGCAGCACGTACGGCTGCGGCACATCATACTCGGTGACTTCCGCAACATCGCCCGGGCCGACCTCGAGGTGCCGGTGGGAGGCTTCGTCCTCGTCGGCCGGAACGGGCACGGCAAGACCAATCTGCTGGAAGCGGTCCACTACGCACACGCGCTCCGGTCGATGCGTGGCGCGCGCGACCAGGACCTCGTGCGCTTTGGCGCAGACGCCTTTCACGTCGGCATCCGTGTGGCGGGCGCCCGCGTGGACGATGTGCGCATCGGTGTCGAACGCTCGTCGCGACGAAAGCGCCTCGTCCTGGACGGCGTCGACGTGGCGCGACTGACCGACGCGTTAGGCGCCGTACCTTCGGTGGTCCTGTCACCCCGCGACGTCGCGCTGGTGAGTGGCGCACCCCAGGAACGACGGCGCTTCCTCGACATCGTCCTGGCCGCCACCTCGCGCCGATACCTCGCGGCCCTGCAGCGCTATCGCGCGGCACTCGTCCGGCGGAACGCCGTGCTGCGCGAGGCCGCCACGCGCCTGGATGGCGCCACCCTGGCGGCGGTGTGGGAACCGGCGCTCGCCGAGGCGGGCGCGGTGCTCTGGCTGGAGCGCGCAACCTGGACGCAGTGGGCCTCGCCGCGATTTCGCGAACTGTGCCGACACATCGGAGAAAGCAACGCGGTCGCCATCCGACATCACGCCAGCGGGCGGGAACAGGTCATCGGGGCGACACCCGAGTCCGGCCTGCGCGAATGCCTGCGGGAGCTTCTGGCCCGCGACCGGGCCGCGGACGTGCGGCGCGGGATGACCCAACACGGACCGCATCGGGACGATCTCACGTTAGGCCTCGACGGCCGACTCGCTCGCACTTTCGCGTCGGCGGGCCAGCAACGCACCATGGCGCTCGCCCTACGCTTGCTCGAGGGCGAGACGCTGCGCACGCGGCTGGATCGCGACCCGCTGCTCTTGCTGGACGATCCGTTCGCCGAACTCGATCGGGGCCGCGCTCGAGGGATTCTCGATCTGCTGCAGCACCTGGGCGACGGGCAGCGCATTCTCGCCGTCCCGCGGACCGATGACGTGCCGGCCGAGTTCACTGGACTGGCGCGATGGACCGTCGAATCGGGGGTGATCCGTCATGGCTGACAAGCGCGAACGGGGGGGTGCGCCGGAGCGATTGGCCGATGCCTTGGGTCGATACCTGCGCGGAAGCGGCATCGGCGACCGGGTCAAACAAACGGAGGTGCTGACCATCTGGCCGGAGTTGGTCGGACCGGAGATCGCGGCGGTGACGCGCGCGATCTCGGTGAGCGAAGACGGGACGCTCTTTGCGGTCGCCCGGACCCACGCGTGGATGCACGAGCTCACGCTGCTGGAGGCGGATCTGCTCGCGTCGATCAACCGGGTGACGGGGAACCGCCCGATCCAGCGGATCCGCTGGGCACTCATGCGCTAAGCTATTATCGGCCAGTAATTTAGGGTTGTCGGGTGCGGTTGAATTCGGCGCGTCACGCGAGTAGATTTTTTCGGTCTGGAGACGCGCCGGTTTCGGGGCGTATTCGGGGTGCCAGTTCGCCGCCTTCAATACGGGATTACATGGCCAAGCCGCCTAACGGGAACGACTCATACGACGCCGGGAATATCCAGGTCCTCAAGGGGCTCGACGCGGTGCGCAAGCGCCCCGGGATGTACATCGGATCGACCTCGGCGCGCGGGTTGCACCATCTCGCGTACGAAGTGGTCGACAACGCGATCGACGAAGCGCTGGCCGGATTCTGCGATACGGTCGGCGTCACGATCCACCCCGACGACGCCATCACGGTGGAAGACAACGGTCGGGGAATTCCGGTCGACATGCACCCGACAGAGAAGCTCCCGGGCATCGAAGTGGCGATGACGGTGCTGCACGCCGGCGGGAAGTTCGACAAGGACAGCTACAAGGTCTCGGGCGGTCTGCATGGCGTGGGCGTGTCCGTTGTGAACGCGTTGTCGGAGTCGCTCAAGGTCTGGGTGAAGCGCGATGGGAAGGAGCACTACATGGATTTCGAGCGCGGCATCACGACCACGAAGCTCAAGGTCCTGAACAAGATCGGCGCGCGGGAACGGGGAACCAGGGTCTGGTTCAAACCGGACCCGCAGATCTTCACCGAGCTGCGCTACGACTACTCCACGCTCGCCAATCGGCTTCGGGAGCTGTCCTACCTCAACAAGGGCGTCACGATCACGATCACCGACGAGCGCGAGGGGGAACAGAAGTCCGAGACGTTCCACGCCAAGGGTGGTCTCAAGGAGATGGTGCAGTTCCTGAATCGCGGCAAGAAGCCGCTGCATCCCGAGGTCCTGTATGTCGATACGGATAAAGACGAGATCGGGATCGAGATTGCGCTCCAATACAACGACGGGTACAACGAAAACGTGTTTACCTTCGTGAACAACATCAACACGCACGAAGGCGGTACGCACCTCACGGGATTCAAGGCGGCCCTGACGCGCCGCATCAACGACTACGCGGCCAAGGGTGGCTTTCTCAAGAAAGCCGACTTCACGCTGAGCGGTGAGGATGTGCGCGAGGGGCTCACCGCGGTGGTCTCCATCAAGGTGCACGAGCCCCAGTTCGAGGGACAGACCAAAACCAAACTCGGGAATTCAGAAGCCGAATCGGCGGTCAAGACCGTCGTCCACGACTGGCTGGGCGCCTATCTCGAGGAGCACCCCAAGACGGCGAACATCATCGTCGACAAGGCCGTGTCGGCCGCGCGCGCGCGCGAGGCCGCTCGCAAGGCACGCGACCTCACGCGGAAGAAATCCGCGCTCGACATCGGGACGCTCCCCGGCAAGCTCGCCGACTGCTCACTGAGCGATCCGGCGCTGTGCGAAGTGTTCCTGGTCGAGGGCGACTCCGCCGGGGGATCGGCCAAACAGGGACGCAATCGCGAATTTCAGGCCATCCTGCCGCTGCGCGGGAAGATCATCAACGTGGAGAAGGCCCGCATCGACAAGGTGCTCTCCAACGAGGAAATCCGCACGATCATCACGGCCATCGGGACGGGGATCAAGGACGAATTCGAGATCGAGAAGGCGCGGTATCACAAGATCATCATCATGACCGACGCGGACGTGGACGGCGCCCACATCCGCACCCTGCTTCTCACCTTCTTCTTCCGGCAGATGCCGCAGCTGATCGATGCCGGGTACATGTACATCGCTCAGCCGCCGCTCTTCCGCGTCGCCAAGGGAAAGCAGGAGTTCTACGCCTACGACATCAAGGAGCGCGACACCTACATCGAGCGCCTGGGCAATGGCGAGAACTCCAAAGCCAACGTGCAGCGGTACAAGGGACTGGGCGAAATGAACAAGGACCAGCTCTGGGATACGACGATGGACCCGGAACGCCGCACGCTGCTGCGCGTGGGCATGGAAGACGCGATCCTGGCTGACCAGATCTTCCAGACGCTGATGGGCGACGACGTCGAGCCTCGTAAGGCGTTCATCGAGGCAAACGCCCGCTTCGCGTCGAATCTCGACATCTGAACCATCGCGAGACCCGGCCGCTGGCCGGGCACATCGAGAGAAACGGCCGCTGATGCGGCCGTTTGCTTTTCCCGTGCATGGACACTAGGCATTGGACGTCAGAGCAGGACCTGACAGCACGCGCCCGACGACCACCTGCGCTCATGGACGACGCTCATCATTTTCTCGAAACCCTCGCGCTCGTCCTGTGCGTCGCCGCGGTGACCACCGTGGTCTCGCGCCGGCTGCGGCTGCCGGGGGTGTTCGGGTATCTGGTCGCGGGCATGATCATGGGGCCGTATGTGCCCGTCCCCATCGTCGCCGACACAGCGATGGTGCGTGCCCTCTCGGAGCTGGGCGTCATCCTGCTCATGTACTCGCTTGGGCTCGAGTTCAGGCTGCGCCGCGTGCTGCAAATCGGTCCAACGGCGGGCGTGGCCGCGCTGGCCGAGACCAGTCTGATGTTCGGCTTGGGCTACAGCGCCGGTGCACTCTTCGGATGGACCCCGGCCGAGGCACTGTTTACTGGAGCGATCGTTGCGATCTCCAGTACCACGATCATCGCCCGCACATACACTGAACAGGGCATCACGGGAAAACTGCGCGATACCGTGTTCGGCATCCTCATCGTCGAAGACCTGATCGCGATCCTGCTGCTGGCCATCCTCTCGACCGTCGCGGGGGGTGGGGGTCTGACGGGGAAAGCGCTGCTGCTGACCGGAGTGCGACTTGCGACCTTCCTCATTGCGCTCATTGCGATCGGGCTGTGGATCCTGCCGCGGCTGGGACGCTACATCATCAAGCTCGATAGCCCCGAGACTACGATCGTTGCGTCTATCGGCATTTCGTTCGCCGGTGCGTGGCTGGCCCTCACCTTTGGCTACTCCGTTGCCCTCGGTGCTTTCATCGTCGGATCACTGGTAGCAGAGTCCGGTCATGGCGAGCAGATCGAGCGTCTCACCGCACCGGTGCGCGACATCTTCGTCGCCATCTTCTTCGTGGCGGTGGGTATGCTCATCGACCCGCGAATCGTCTGGGAGAACCGTGGTGCCGTGATAGCCCTGACGCTCCTTGTGATCGCCGGAAAGTTCATCGCCGTCTCGATCGGAGTGTTTCTCACGGGCAACGGGCTGAGGCTCTCCGTGCAGGCCGGCATGAGCCTGGCACAGATCGGCGAGTTCTCCTTCATCATCGCGGGCGTTGGACTGGCTGGCGGCGCCACGCGGCCCTTCCTGTATCCCGTGGCGATCGCGGTCAGCGCGATTACCATGTTGACAACACCCTACCTCGTGCGCGTTGCCGGGGACGTCGCGCACGCGGTCGATCACCGGCTTCCACACCAGCTGCAGACGCTGGTTGCCCTGTACGGATCATGGTTCGCGGGGCTGCGACCGGGGACCGCGCCGAGCGCTGAGCGAAGCATTCGGCGTGCCGTGTGGTGGATTCTCGCCGACCTCGCCCTGCTCGCCGGGCTCATTGTCGCCGCAGCCGCCGAGATGGGTCGACTTGCCGTTCTCGTCGAGGAGTGGTTGCTGTGGAAAGAACCGGCGGGGCGGATCACCGTCATTCTGATCGCGCTCGTGTCTGCGCTGCCTTTCGTTGCAGGCCTCGTCCGGATGACGGGCTACGTCGCATCGGTGCTTGCGCTGCGCGCGTTGCCGGGGCCGAAAGGGCGCGGTCTCGACCGCGCGGCTGCCCCGCGTCGGGCGTTCGTGGCGACCCTGCACTACGCATTGCTGCTGGCCTGTGCGATTCCGCTGGTGGCCATCCTCCAGCCGCTCGAGCCCCGGCTGCCAGTGCTGGCTTCGTTAGGCCTGCTCGCCATCGCGGCAGGCATTGCCGTGTGGCGGAGCGCTGCGATGCTGTATGGTCACGCGCGAGCCGGCGCCGAGGTGATCGCGATGGCCCTCACCCAGCACGATCGCAGCCGCGGGACGACGGCCGAGCTGCAGCAGACGATGGATCACGTGGCGGAAATGCTTCCCGGCCTCGGTGATCCGGAACCGATGCGACTCGCGGCGGGAGATGCCGGTGTCGGGCGCTCCCTGCGCGAGCTCGACCTGCGCAGCACGACCGGTGCGACCGTCATGGCGATCATGCGCGCGGAGCCCGACGGCGTGGTATCTGTCGTGCCAGGGGCAAACGAGCGCCTGCAAGCAGGCGATGTGATCGCCCTCGCCGGCACCCAGGACGCCGTGGACTCTGCCAGGCAGATCCTGCAGGGGCCCGTGGAAACTCAGAATCAGGGGTCCTTCGAGTAGCGCGTGATGTCGGGAACACGCCTAACGCGCGCTCCTCCTCCGGAACGCCGCCGCCAGCGCGCGACCGCGATCGTGGTCCGAATCAATGGACTCGGCCGCCGCAACATACGAATCACGCAACCGCCCCTCGATCGAGTACTTTGCCGCCACCGCCACCAGAAACTCGGCGCGCTCGTAGCTCGAACCGAGCCGACGGGCATCGGTGAGCATCAGCTCGATCGCCTGCGTGTCCGGGCTCTGCCGCACCATCTCCTTCATCACCCGCGCGCGCTCGTAGTCCGAGTCGACGCTGCGCATCGCAATGAGCACCGCGGTCGCAGTGGGGAGGTCGAGCCGGGATGCCGCCCTGGTCATGGCGACCAGCAGTTCGGCAAGCTCGTATCCACCCATGTTCGCACCGGCGTGCCGCAGGATGTGCTGGACCTGCTCGGCGGGGAGCGGGGCTGATCGCAGCAGCGCGCTCAGCACTCGGCGATACTCGTAGTCCGACTCGATGGTGGCGAGCGCGTCGAAGTAGTACTGCCGCGTGGTCGGCTGAATCGCATAACGACGCGACACCTCGATCAGCAGCTCGGCCAGCTCGTAGTCGGACTCCATGTTGCGCGTGCCGGCGAGCATGGCTCCAACCGTCGCGGTGGACAGTCCATCGCGCGCGAGCAGCGCGGTGAATGCCCGGCGCTTCTCGTACGATGACCTGATTCGGCTCGCGGCGGTGGCCAGCGCAAGTTGCGCCCGGTTATCAAACGAGGGCTGTTTGCTCGCCGCGATCAGCAACTCGGCCATTTCGTAATCCGACTCGATCTTGTTGCCCGCGGACTCGATCACGCGGGTGAGCTGGGCGCTCGTCAGCGTAGCCGTTGCAGCCAGCCGGGTGAAATAGATGCGTCGAGCGTAGTCACCTTCCATCAGCTCGATTTCGGCGAGCACCGCGTCGACCCCCCCCTGTTGCAGCAGCGCGGGAATGCGCACGTCCGCGGCCCAGGCCGTGCGACGGTCGAGTGCGACGACCACGCGCTTGAACCACGCGGCGCCATCGGCATCCCACGCACGGCGCTGGTTGTTCACCTTGTAGTCGTGCGTCAGACGTCCATCCGCGCCAGTGGTAATCCGCACCTCGCGCTCCGTAGAGCCATCATCCTCGCGCAGCTCGAAGTACCCACCACCAGCGATCGACTGAAGGTCATCGAGGGTGGGGGCGAGCCTGAACCGGCCGCGCGCATTGATCTCGATCTCACAACCGCCAGTCTTCCACAGGACGCGGCGCCGCTCGTTGTCGTCGGTGCTGCTGTGCAACGAGGTATTGCCTGATCTTCGCGACAGACACGCGGGCTGTTGTGGCGCCCCGGTCGCCCCCACCGGCGGACGGAGCACCCCGGCGGCGACAGGAGATCGAACTGATGACGTGATGGTCGCCAGCGGAGGCGCGTCGCCGAGCGATTGCATCGGCGTCCCTTCCTCCGGGAGGGTCACCGAGTCCGGACGTGTCACCGGCTCCCGTTCCTCTCCGATCGAACGCAGTGTCGGCAACACGGTCACGCCCTGCGTTGGTACTTCCGCCACGGTGCTCGCGGGACCGATGACGTCGATGCCTTCGTTGGTGCGCGCCACGGGCGTGGCTGCAGCCAGCGTTCCCGATATGGCTACGGCGCCTGACACAAGGCCCACGCGCGCCCACCATCCCGGCCGATCCCGGCGCTGATCCGCGCGCAGAATCGCTGTGAGGCGTTCTGCCAGGGACGAGCGACGGGCCATGGACAGTGCCGCGACCGGGAGCCGCTCCCGCTCCGTCAGTCGCACGATGCCTAACAACTGCTCGGCGTATTGCGACGGCTTGATGCCGGCCGCCAGCACGAGGTCGTCACAGGCCTCCTCGCGCGTGAGACGCTCTTCGCGACTCACCCACCAGACGAGTGGATTGTACCAGTGCAGGGCGCGGAGCATCGCCATCAGGAACTGGATGACGGAATCGCCGCGCCGGACATGTGCGGCTTCGTGCAACAGGGCAGCCACGCGCTCCTCGTCCGTCCATGCGGAACGGTCGGGCACGACGATGATCGGATGTATGATGCCCCACGTCATCGGCATGTCGCTCCGCGAGCTCGCCAGCACGCGCACGCGGGCCGGAAGCAGTCCGGAGTGAAAGACCCTTCGGCGCGCGCGTTCCCAGAGCGGCGGGAGGACAGCATCCGCGTACCCCGCCAGCCGGCGCCGCCGTACGACACCCAACGCCAGCCGTCCGAGCACGAGCAGGGCGCCGGCGAGCCAGATGGCGGCGAGCGCGTATGCTGGCGGCATCCTGGTCTCGGCCAGGTCGGATACCGAACGTACGAACACCGGTTCGGCGCCGGTCGTTGCGCCAGCCGGCACACCGCTTGTGACGATCTTCGGCGCGGCCAGCGCGACAGGGATCGGTGCCGGTGCCGGGGCCGGAGCACCGGGCGCCACACGCGCATCAGCCGGCGAATCCGAAAGGACGGCGAGACGCCACTCGGGTCCCCAGGCCGCGACCACCGGCAACACCAGTGCGCCTAACGCGGCAAGTGTGAGAGCAAGGTGTCGCTTGCCGGCGGAGTGGCGTCGCAGGACGACGCTGACAAGGCCGGTCAGGGCGAGGATGAGGGCGACGCGCAGTGCCAGATCGCCGAGAAACGCCAGCGGGATGGTGAACATCGGATCGAAGTGTTGGATGAGGTCCCACATCTCAGCGTCCCTCCTTCCTGGCGCGCTTGATGAGCGCCGAAATCTCGTCGAGATCGTCCGTGCTCAGCTTGCCGCCGGACATGTCGAGCAAAGCGGCTACGGCGCTCGCCGGCGATCCGTCGAAAAACGTGCGCACCACGCCTCTGAGCGCCGACGCGCGGGCGCTGTCACGCGGTACCACCGGCGAAAACACGTAGCGCGGTCCATCGGCGTGATGCGTGAGGTGGCCCTTCTCCTCGAGGATGCGCAGCAGCGCGCGGACCGCGGAATACGAAGGCGCATCGGGCAGCGCGGCGTGCACGTCGGCGGCCGTGGCCAACCCGCGCGCGTAGATGACGTCCATGATCTGTCGTTCTCTGCGACTGAGTGCCGCGGTTCGCCGGTCTGCCATGAAGGGACTACGCCTCCAGTGCGTGCTAAGTTTTTAGCAGTGCTGCTAAAGAATTAGCATCTTCCCCGATCCGCGCAAGGGTGGCGGAGGCTTTCGGCGGGTCGCTTGACCCATGTGCGGCGGTCGCACAGAGGCAAACATATGGAGCCGCCTGGTTGCGGTTCCAACTCGCTCCAACTGGTGGCTGGCGATGGTCTCGGTGCTTGGCTGTAGCCAGCTGC
>JBQTIW010000228.1:0-19922 GCA_052387735.1 Gemmatimonadaceae bacterium | reverse complement strand
GTACGCCGGCCGCAACTGCCTGACGGGGGCTCTGTTGCTCGACTCGCTCGGACGGTACCTCCGCATCAATCAAACGGTGGACATGGGAGCGACCCTGGAGCAGCGCCGGGCCATCAGCAATGGGACGTGCAACGATTCTCTCAACGACGTGATCGGCGACCCCAATCCCGATTTTCTGGCGTCTCTGCTCAACGAGCTGACGATCGGCCGGAAGCTTCGCGTGCGGATCCTGCTCGATGGTGTGTTCGGCAATGACATCATGAACCTGTCCACGCGCGCGCAGAACGCCGGGATTGCGAGCAACTCCAAAGAGTTCGAGCGCGAGCTGCTGCCGTACGGTGACCCCCGCAAGCTGCCACCAGGTTTCAACGCTCGCACGCAAGGCATTTTTGAATACTGGATGGAAGATGGGACCTTCGTGAAGCTTCGCGAGCTGGCGGCGAGTTACACGCTGGACGTGGCACCGGTGAAGCGCGTCTTCCGGGACGGCATCGAGCTCACGGTCTCCGGACGCAACCTGTGGGTCTGGACCGACTACAGCGGCTACGATCCGGAGATCAACCTGTTCGGCACGAACGCCGGGGGCATCGGATCCGGCCAAACGACGGCCGCGGATCGCGGTTTCGATTTCGGGGGCTATCCCATCCCGCGCGTCTGGTCGATCGGCGCGCGCATCACCTACTGAGCGGACGATGGCCCTCATGAGAGTCTTTCGCTCCCTCGCAGCCACGCTCGCGACGCTCACTGTCGGCGCCTGCAGTCTGGACCTGCAGAACCCGAACGCGCCGACCGAGGAGCAGGTCACGACGAGTGTGGACGGGGTGATTGCCTTGGCGACCGGGCTGCAGGGGCGCTTCGCAACCTCGTACGGAAGTTTCGCCTACACTGCAGGTCTCGTGACCGATGAGTTTGCGGCGACGAGCGCGTCGCTCATTTCCATCAGTGATGCGGAGCAGGGTGCGGTACCTTCGGGGACGGGCATCGCTGACGCGGTGTTCAACTCGATCTATCGTACGGTCCGCACGGCGGATGACCTGCTCACCGGGTCGGTGGCGTTGTCTTCGCAGATCGACCCGGGGACACGGAGTGGCCTTCGGGCGCTGGCGTTCGCGATGAAGGCCGAGGCGTTAGGCGAGGCGCTGCAGGCGTATCAGAGGATCCCGGTCGCCACGTTCGGCGTGACCGCGCCCACCTACGTGGCCCGGTCCGCAGCGCTTCCATTCGTGCGCGACCTGTTGGACTCGGCCGCGGCCTCGATCGGCGCCACGGCGCCGAGCGCCTTCTTCACTGGCAGCATTCTCACGCCGGGGCTCAATCTTCCGAACACGATCCAGCTGTTGCGGGCGCGATATGCGCGGCTGGCCGGCGACAACGCGACCGCGCTCGCCGCGGCGAATCTGGTTGGGCGGAGCGGACCCACTGCGCTCTCCGTGCTGACGTTCCCCGCGCCCGCGGTGAACTTCTACGCCAACGTCACCGGTGGACCGAACGGCATCGCCCCGCGACGTCAGTGGCGATTGTCGATGTTGCCACAGGACCAGCGGTTCAGCTACTTCGTCGTCCCATCCACGACGGCCAGTGGCCGCGTGGGTGCGCTGCTGGATCCGTGGAGTCGTTATGCGAGTCCACAGGCTCCGCTCCCCGTGTACCTGCCTGACGAGGCGCTGCTGATCAAGGCGGAGGCCCTGGCCAACCAGAACCAGCTGGCCGCGGCCCAGGCGGCGCTGGATTCGGTGCGCACCGACTGCACCGGCGGACGCGGGCTGGACGACCCCAAGGCCTGTCTGCCGGCGCTCAGCGGCTCGTTGACCCAGGCGCAGTTGCTCACCGAGATCTATCTGCAGCGGCGGTACGAGCTGTTCGGGACAGGGCTGCGCTGGGAGGACGCCCGCCGCCGAAATGCGATTCGCGGGCCCACGGCCGCGCCGGCCGTTCCCTCCGAGGGACAGCGCTGCTGGTTGCCCTATGCCGTCGGCGACCGCAATGCGAATCCCAACGCGACGTTCGCCGCGTTGCCCGATCCGACGGAACCGTCGGCCTTTCCTGCCGGGTGCCCCCTCTGATGATCTCTCCGCTGAAGATGCTCGTTAGGCCTCGGTGGGCGCGCCGCCCGGGGATCCTCGCCGCCGCGATCGCCGTCCTGAGTGCCTGTGGTACCACCGACGCACCCGAGCCGTTGTCGCCGTCGGGTCCGACCGGGCGCGTGCGCTTCGTGAACGTCATCACCGACACGACGCGTGGGCGGGTGAACGCGATTCTGGAGCAGGTGCCGTTCGGAGTGAACCTCACCTACACGCAGAGCACGCCGATCTCGCTGGCTGCACCGAACACGGCGCCGTACGCGGCCGTGCTGGCCGGGAGTCGATCCATCGTATTGAAGCGCACCGCCGACACGGGGACCACCGTGGCGACCCTGACCTTCACCGTGGCCGGGGGCGAGGATCGAACGGTGTACGCAATCGGCGGCGCGGCTGCTAGCGCCATTTCGGCGTTTGTCACCACCGACTCCAACGCGGCTCCCTCGGCCACGCAAGCGCGAGTACGCGTGGTGCACTTGAGTCCGACGGCGGGAAATGTCGACGTCTTTGTCACGGCTCCCGTTGCGAACCTGGCCACGGCGACCCCTACGTTGTCGAACGTCGCGTACCGGGCGACATCGGCCTATCTCACGCTTGCAGCAGGGACCTACCAGGTCCGAGCGGTGCCGGCCGGCACGGCGGCAGTCGATCGTGCGGCCAACGTATCGATCAACCTGGCGAGCGTGGTCCTTCCTGGAGGTCGCGGGCGCACCGTCGTGGCGGCGGACCGTAGCCTCGGCGGAGCTCCTTTGACGGCGTTCGTGCTCACGGATCGGTGAGGGTGGAGAATAGAACTAGAAAATGGAGAATGGACTCCCGACTCTCGAATCCCGAATCCGTTGCCCGCCTCCTACCACATCGACCCCTCGTTAGGCCTGGTCTACTCCCGCGGCTGGGGGACCCTCGTACCGGGCGAGCTCTTCGCGCACGCGCGCGCGCTCGGCACGGATCCGCGCTTCGATCCCCTGTTCAGCCAGCTCGCGGACTTTCACGATGTAGCGCGCTTCTCTGTCAGTTCTGCGGACGTTCGAAAGCTCACCATGCTCAACCCGTTTCGAGCGGGTGCGCGCCGGGCCATCGTGGCCAGTGCCGATTGGGTTTTCGGCATGGCCCGAATGTACGAACTGACGTTGGGTCAGCCCGATGGCGACGTGCACGTGTTCCGCGATCCGGCCAGGGCCGTGCGTTGGCTCGGACTCTCCGAGGACTGGGTACTGCCGCCTCCCGACCGGTTCGATGCTCTCTTCGACATGAGCGACACGGCGCCGCCTCCTACCGACGATTGAGCGAGTCGGAGAGCGAGCGCGACGCCACGGTCACCGGATGCGTGGCACCATATCCATACAGGAGTGGCGCGGCTGCGTTCTTCACATGGCGTTGGGCAGCGCTGGAATCCCCGAGCCCCAGTGCGCTCCGGGCCTGCAGCAGCAGTCCGTGGCCCACGTTACCACTTCGCTGCCAGGTGAGTGAATCCCGCGCGGCGAGGTGCGTCGCCTCGGCGGCGTACCGTCCTGCGCGTGCGTACTCGCCAAGGCCGAGGAGCCGCGTCGACGCCGCGAGGAGCGCATCGATGTTGACGCTTGCCTTGGCACCGGGCTTGTCGTCCAGGGAGTCGATCCCCGACGTGATCAGCGTGACCAGTTGATCGTGAGGCATCCCGGGACTCGCGGCACGGATGCGTGACGCGACGATGGACGCACGAACCAGCGGCAGCCTGTCGAACTCGGGCAGCAGGGTCATGGCCTGCGCTCGGTGTTGCGCCGCCATGCCCGAATCACCACGCGCCATCGCAAGGTCGGAGAGCTTGAGGTGCGTCAGCAAGTCGGCTCGACGTCGGGTCCCTTTGGCGATCCGCATGGCACGCTCGAGCCAGCGTTCCGCCGAGTCGGCGAGACCCATCCTGAGCAACGCCGTGCCCGTTTCGTACGAGAGTACCGCGGCGAGTCCTGCCAGGCTGTCGTTCTCGGGGAGCCTGGGCAGCGTACTCGCGATCAGCTCACGCATCCCGCGGAACTCGCCGAGGTTGTAGTAGCCGACCGATGCATTGTAGGTGAACACGGCCTCGGATTCCGGGTCCGACGTGCGGCCCCGGCGCGCGAGGTCGAGCACGCGCAGAACCATCAGCGTGGCCGGCCGATCTCGCCCGGCCACGTTGAGTGCGCGAGCCTGGTCGCCGATCGAGATGGTGTAGTTGGAGTTGGCCGTGTCGCCATCGGCTTCGTACCGCGCGGTAATCCGCGCATACCGCACGGCCGCGGAGTCCGGAGTCGTCGACAGGAATGCTTCCGCTTCTCCGGTATCGCAGGCGTTGAGGGTTCCGCGTTCCACGTTGTCCACGCGCGGCAGGATGCTTCTCGCCTGGCGCGTCAGCGTAAAGGCGGAATCGGGCTGTCGCTTGACGCCGTACACGAAAGCGAGCTCGCACCGGCTGCGTGCGGCCAGCTGCGGATCGGCAACGGAGTCGGCGAGCTGGACTGCCTGTGCGAGCAGACCCTGCGCGTCGCCGTGGTCACCGACGCGCATGTAGTGCTGTGCGAACTGAAAGCTCAGCTCGATGCGACTGACGGGTTCTGTTGCATATTGTTTGTCCAGCGCTTGGCGGCCGCGGTCGAGCAGCTGCCGGAAGGTGATGGCTTCGCCCCCCGGATCGATGAGGCGGAACACGAGCGATTCGAACGCGATGCTCGCCTGCGACCGCTTGAGCGCCTTTGCCGCCCGGTCGCTTTGTCGCTGCGCCACCACCATCTGGCGCCACGAGAACCCCGTCGCGCCCACCAGGCCGAGGACGGTGACACCTGCGGCGGCCATGGCCACGCGGTTGCGCCGGACGAACCGCCGCGCACGGTAGCCTAACGAAGCACGCTGGGCTGCGATGGGTTCATGCTGCAGGTAACGTTTCAGGTCATCGGCAAACGCTTCGACCGTCCTGTACCGTTCGCCCGCGTTCTTGCGTAGCGCGGTAGCCAGGATTGTGTCGATGTCTCCCCGGCAGGTCCGCGCGAGCGCCGCTGAGGTAGTTCGGCGCACCGACTGATCGCCGCGCAACGCGGCAGTGCTGGCGCGCTCGGCGTCGCGGTCGAGGAGCCGCCCGAGCATTTCCGACTGGGTCCGCGCCCCCTCGCCGGTGGGATGCTGACCTGTGAGGAGCTTGAACAGCAGCACTCCGGCGGCGTACACGTCCGTTGCCGTGGTGACCGGATCGCCGCGCACCTGCTCCGGTGCGGCGTACTCCGGCGTGAGGGCTCGCCCCCCGTGCTCGGTCAGCTCCGTGGGTTCGCCACCTTCCGACTCGCTTGCCAGCAGCTTGGCGATTCCGAAGTCGAGCAGTTTGACCTGTCCCTCGCCGGTCACGAGGATGTTGGACGGCTTCAGGTCGCGATGCACGACGAGGTTGGCGTGCGCGTGCGCGACCGCGCCGAGGACATCCAGAAACAGCCTGAGGCGAGCGATGGGATCGAGACGCAGTCCGTCGCAGTATTGGTCGATCCTCTGGCCATCCACGTAATCGAGCACGAGGTATGGCTGCCCCGTTGGCGTCACGCCGGCATCGAGCAAGCGCGCGATGCTGGGATGCGCGAGACTCGCGAGGACCTGGCCCTCGCGCTTGATACGCTGTTCGGCGCCGTGTCCCACGAGCGCGAGGTTGAGCAGCTTTACGGCCGCGACGCCCTCGAATCGTCCGTCCTGTCGCCGTGCCAGCCATACCGACCCCATGCCGCCCCGGCCGATGGCGCGCTCGAGGACATACGGCCCCACTCGCGCTCCGGCGAGTGATGCTGGGCCGTCGTCGACGGTTGCGCGCATCACGTCGATACCGCTGAGCTCGATTGGCCGGTCGTGGCGCAGCAGTGCTTCCACTTCGGCCGCAACGGACGGATTGCTCTGACTCAGCTCGAGCAACCAACCCGACCGTTCCTCCGGGCTCATCTCGAGCGCCTTGTCGAGGAGCGGCTCAATTGTGGCCCAGGTCGCCGCGTTGAACACTCGCATCTGCAATGCTAAGCCGACAGGCTGAACGACACACCTCGTAGAACTCCCAGTACCATCAATCGAATTCACTCGCCTGAATACGACAGGGCGCGCAGAAGGTCGCGCTTGCGCGCATGACGTGTCAATTCTGCCGATGGAGGCGCGGAGCTCCGGGATCGTCCGGGCTGCTCTGTTGGATCGTTCCGTGGATGCAACGATCAACCAACTCGTTCACGAGGCCGAGCGCGGCGACGGCGCGGCAGCGGATGCGCTGTTCGTCTCGCTCTATCGCGAGCTGCACCAGATCGCCGAGCGACAGCTGCGCCGGAGCAGCGACGAGCTGACAATTGGCACCACGACGCTGCTCCACGAGGCGTACCTCGCGCTTTCGGCACGTGAGCAGGTCGAGTTCCCCGATCGGGGTCGTTTTCTGGCCTACGCATCGAAAGCCATGCGCGGACTGGTGATCGACTATTGCCGCTCTCGGCGTGCTCGAAAGCGGGGTGGAGAGTTCGAGATCACGTCCCTCGGGGACCGCGAGGTCTCGTCGTCCGGCCCGGCGCTCAGCGACGACCTGGAGCGGATCGGCGAGGCGGTGGACGAGCTGGCCACACTCGAACCGCGGCTCGCACAGCTGGTGGACCTGCATTTCTTTTCGGGATTCTCGTTCGTCGAGATCGCCGAGCTCTGGGGTGTGTCCGACCGCACGGTGCAACGCGACTGGCGCAAGGCACGGATGGTCCTGCAGCGCCTCGCTGCAGAGCGTTAGCGATCTGGAAGTCTCCGGGCCGGTTGGCTGAGGACGCTCGACCACCCGACGCTGGCCAAGGACGGGTCCCGGTCGCACATTGAACGACGTTCCGTCTCCCGTCTCCCGTCTCCCATCTCTTGATGCCCGCCTATAAACTCCGCATCAACGGAACTCTGCGTCAGGTCGAGGTCGAGGCCGACACGAGGTTGCTCTGGGTTCTTCGTGACGTCCTCAATCTCACCGGGACAAAATTCGGCTGCGGGATCGCGCAGTGCGGCGCGTGCACCGTGCACCTGAACGGCGTCGCGGTTCGCTCCTGCACGACGCAGATCGCGCAAGTCGGCGATCGCGCGATCACGACAATCGAGGGACTCTCCCCCGACGGCACCCATCCCCTCCAGCGCGCGTGGATCGCCGAGGAAGTACCCCAGTGCGGGTATTGCCAGTCGGGGCAGATCATGGCCGCCGCTGCGTTACTCGCGACGACCAAGCGTCCCACGAACGACGACATCGACGACGCGATGGCAGGTAACATCTGTCGCTGCGGCACGTATGATCGCATCCGTACGGCCATTCACCGCGCGGCGCGGGAGGGCTGACCGATGACGACCACGACGCAGCTCGACCGGCGCGAGTTCATCAGGGTTGGCGCCCTCGCGGGGGGCGGACTCCTCCTTGCCGTGTATGCACCCGACGCCTCAGGACGGAGTGCCGCACCCTTCCAGCCTAACGCATTCCTGCGCATCGATCCGTCGGGTACGGTAACGATCACGGTCGCCCGCTCCGACATGGGGCAGGGCGTGCGAACGGCGCTGCCGATGATCGTCGCCGAGGAGCTGGACGCCGACTGGAGTGCGGTCCGCATCGTGCAGGCCGATGCGCATCCCGATCAGTACGGACGCATGATGACCGTCGGCAGCACGAGCGTGCGGAACGGCGCCTGGCTGCCGCTGCGTCGTGCCGGAGCGGCGGCGCGCGAGATGCTCATGGCCGCGGCCGCGACGCGCTGGGGTGTAAGCGCCGATTCGCTTCGCACCGAGCGCGGGCAGGTGATCCACGACGCGTCGCGACGATCGGCGTCGTACGGCGAACTGGCGGACGCCGCAGCCGCGCTGCAGGTGCCGGCACAGCCGAAACTCAAGGATGCCGCGACGTTCCGGATCATCGGTACGAGTCCACCACAGCTGGATACGCCGGACAAGGTGACCGGCCGAGCGAATTTTGGCATTGACGCGCGGCCGCGCGGGGTGTTGTTCGCCACCGTCGTGCACCCGCCGGTATTCGGCAGCCGCGTGAAGTCGTTCGACGCCTCCAAGGCCAGGGCGATGCCCGGCGTGAAGCACGTGGTGCAGATCAGCCAGGGCATCGCGGTTGTTGCCGAGCACACCTGGGCGGCGATGAAGGGAGCGAGAGCCCTCACGATCGAGTACGAGAACGCGAGCTTCGCCATGAGCAGCCCGGAGATCTTCCGCAGCTTCTCAGACCTGGCAGACAAACCGGGGGCAGAAGCGCGTCGGGTTGGTGACCCGGCAGCCGGGTTGGCTACGTCTGTCAAGCGGTTGCAGGGCACGTACGAGGCGCCGTATCTGGCTCACGCGACGATGGAGCCGATGAACTGCACGGCCAACGTCCTGCCCGATCGGGTCGAACTCTGGGCACCGACGCAGAATCCTCAGGGCGCGCAGCAGACGGCGGCCAGGATTGCCGGCGTACCGGTGCAGCACACCACCGTTCATGTGCAGTTGTTAGGCTGCGGGTGGGGACGGCGGTCGAGCACGGACTACGTGGTCGATGCGGTCGAAACATCGAAGGCGATCGGTGCGCCCGTGCAGGTCGTGTGGACGCGGGAGGAAGACATGCAGCACGACTTCTACCGTCCCGCGGCGCACGTGCGGCTTGAAGGCGGACTCGACTCGGCGGGGAAGCTCGCGGCAATGACCGTGCGCGTAGCAGCGCAGGGTATCAGCGGCGGCCGCAGCGGGATCGATGGACCCGCCGTGGCCTCGATCGCCGACACACCGTACACGATTCC
This sequence comes from Gemmatimonadaceae bacterium, assembly GCA_052387735.1. Lineage (GTDB taxonomy): Bacteria > Gemmatimonadota > Gemmatimonadetes > Gemmatimonadales > Gemmatimonadaceae > RBC101. Next base: position 11,092 of record JBQTIW010000228.1, on the reverse strand, counting down.
CAACTATCTGGTCGAGTATTGCCGCGCGACGAATGAGGTCCCGGTTGGCTACTGGCGCTCGGTAGGGCCGTCCCAGAACACCTTCATTTTCGAGAGCTTCATCGACGAGCTGGCGCACGCGGCCGGACGCGACCCGGTCGAGTTCAGACGCGATCTGCTGACCCACGAACCGCGCCTGCTGCACGTGCTGAACGTCGCCGCCGAGCGGTCGCAATGGGGGGCGCCGCTGCCCGCCGGGCGCGCTCGGGGAATCGCCATCGTGGAGGACAAGGGCGGGCGCGTCGCCGAAGTCGCGGAGGTCTCGCTCGAGCGCGGGCGCATCCGCGTGCACAAGGTGACGCTGGTGGCGGACTGCGGGCTGATCATCCACCCGAAGATCGTGGAGGGTCAGATGTCCGGGGCGGTGGTCGCTGGCCTGACGGCCGCATTCTACGGCGAGATTACGATCGAGAACGGGCGCGTGAAGCAGGGCAATTTCAACGACTACCGCATGTTGCGGATCGACGAGATGCCCGAGGTCGACGTACACATCGTGAAGAGCGGTGAAGAGCCTGGAGGCGTAGGGGAGCCGGGCGTGCCACCGATCGCTGCGGCAGTCGCAAACGCTCTTTTCACCTTGACCGGCGTCCGTGCACGACGATTGCCACTGCGACCCGAGACATTCGCCTCGACGGTAGGAGCGCGTTAGGCAGCATCGCGACTCTGGCGCCGACTGCGTCCTCGCGGCAGCTCACCTGGCTGGCGAAACGACACCGCCCGTGCTCTTGCGAGCCGCAGGAGCCCGGTGTCGTTTGCCGCCTCAAAGGTGCCCGTTCCTGCCAGGCTGGCTTCCCAGCGAGGGCTCGTAGGCCCACTTTCGGGGTAGAGTGCCGCGGAGGTCGCAGCGGGCTCCGACGGGGCGGTTTTTCTGCGTCGCCTCGACGGGGTTTCGCAGCGAAGCAAGCCCATGCCGCGTAACGGGATCGGCGCCCTGGAAAGACTTACTTGCTGGCACGACGACTCGTCACCACTATAGTAGGTCTGAGCGCTCACTGCCTCGACTCGGAGGGCCGGGCATGAAGTCACTCGTGGCCGTGGCATCAGGAGCGCTCCTGATGCTCGCGGAACCTGCTGCCCATAGCAACGCGGGCTCACTGGAGGCGGCTCGACCGCCTGCCACCCCGGTCACACGCCCCATCGGCCATCCGTTCGCCTTCCCGCACTCCGCTCCGCGGCGCAAGCTGCCGCCGATCGCTAACGAGGTGCTCACAGCCACAGTCCGTAAGACCTGTGCGGCCCTCTGTCATAGCGCGAGGCGCAAGGCCGGTGATCTTGTCCTCGAAACGTTTGACGTCGGGGACGCGGTCAAGTCACCCGAAACATCCGAGAAGATCATTGCCAAGCTGCGCGCGGGGATGATGCCGCCTCCCGGCGCGAGACGCCCTGGTGGCGACACGCTTCCGGTACTCGCACAAACGCTGGAGCGCATGATGGACGCTGCCGCGGCGCTGCGACCCGAGCCCGGCACGCGCACCTTTCAGCGTCTCAATCGCTCCGAATACCAGAGCTCGATCCGCGACCTCCTGACCCTCGAGGTCGACGCCGGCGACTGGCTCCCCCTCGACACCAAGAGCGCCAACTTCGACAACATCGCCGACGTGCAACTTCCGTCTGCCACGTTGCTCGACGCGTATCTCGATGCCGCGGCCGAGATCAGCCGGCTTGCCGTGGGCGACCCGCGGGCGAGCGTGACCACCTCGACGTACAAGCTCGCGCGCCTTGCCTCGCAGTGGGAACAGGGTCCTGGCGCACCGATCGGCACACGCGGCGGAGTGTCGGTGACGCACAATTTCCCCGCTGACGGCCAATACGTGTTCGAAGTCACGCTGCACGCGATTCCCACGGGGCAGCTGTTCGGGTCGGACGCGCCGTTCGACGAGAAGATCGAGGTCTCGATCAACGGCGAGCGAGTGGCGCTGATCGATGTCGACCGCTGGATGTCGCAGGCCGATCCCGACGGCATGGATCTCAAGACCAAGCCGATCCAGGTCCGTGCCGGCGCGCATCGGGTCACGGCGGCGTTCCTGCAGACCTTCGAGGGTCCGGTCAACGACAACATCGCGTCGATCGGACACAGCATCGCCGACACCCAGATCGGATCGGAGCAGGGCATCACGAACGTGGCGCACCTGCGGGAGCTGGCGATCCGAGGACCCCACAATCCCACCGGCGTCTCCGAAACGGCGAGCCGACGTCGCATTTTCAGGTGCCGTCCCACCTCGCCCGGCGAAGCGCGTCCTTGCGCCGAACGCGTCGTCTCCAGTCTGGGCAGCGCGGCGTACCGCCGGCCGCTCGCGCCTAACGATCTCAAGGCGCTGATGGTGTTCTACGACGAGGGCGCGACCGAGGGTGGCTTCGAGGTCGGCATTCGCACCGCACTCGAGGCGATCCTGTCCAGCCCGCACTTCATCTTCCGGTTCGAGGAACTTCCCGCGTCGGCCAGAGCCGGACAGCGGGTAGCGGTGGGCGATCTCGACCTTGCCTCGCGGCTGTCGTTCTTCCTCTGGGGCACGGCGCCTGACGAGAAGCTGGTGGCACTGGCGAAGGGTGGCACCCTGTCCACTCCGGCGGTCCTGCAGGCGCAGACGAAGCGGATGCTGGCGGATCCCCGCGCCGAAGCGCTGGCGACGCGATTTGCCGCGCAGTGGCTGCGGCTCCAGGACATCGAGAAGGTCCATCCCGACGCGCTGCAGTTCCCCGACTTCCACGAGCAGCTCGCCGACGCGATGCGCCGCGAGACCGAGCTGTTCTTCTTTGGTCTGGTGCGCGAGAACCGCAGCGTGCTCGACCTGTTCAACGCCGACTACACCTACCTGAACGAGACCCTGGCCAGGCACTATGAGATTCCGGGTGTCACGGGACCGGAGTTTCGACGCGTGAAGTACCTGGACGATCGGCGTCGCGGACTGCTGGGCCACGCCAGCGTGCTCACCCTGACGTCGCACGCCAATCGCACCTCGCCGGTATTGCGCGGCAAGTGGGTGATGGAGGTGCTGCTGGGCTCTCCGCCGCCGCCGCCGCCGCCTGACGTGCCGGACCTGGACAAGACGGGCGAAGCAAAGGATGGGCGGCTGCTGACCACTCGGGAGCGGATGGAGATGCACCGCGCGAACCCGCAGTGCCGTTCGTGCCACCTGTTCATGGATCCGATCGGCCTCGCCCTCGACAACTTCGACGTGACAGGGCAGTGGCGCATCCGCGAAAATGGCGCACCCCTCGACACGAGGGGCGAGTTCTACGACGGCACCACGATCGCGACGCCGGCCCAGTTGCAGCAGGTCTTGCTCAAGCGCCCGGCGCCGCTGCTGCGGACCTTCGCGCAGAACCTGATGGCGTATGCCCTGGGGCGGCGTGTGGAGTACTACGACGGACCGGCGGTGCGTCGCATCGTGAGCGAGGCCGAGCCGGGCGGATACCGCTTTGCAGACTTTGTCACCGGCATCGTGAAGAGCGACGCCTTCCGGTTCAAGCGAGTACCCCAGGCAGCTGCGGGGGACCAGAGCTCAGACGGTGCGGCTTCGAGCCGCCTACCCTAACCACGCACGGAGAAGCCGACGTCATGCATTTCCTCGATGGAAAGCCCCTCCCGCGGCGCACCTTCGTCAAGGGCATGGGTGCCACCGTGGCCCTGCCGTTTCTCGATGCGATGGTGCCGATCGGGCGCGGCGCTTCGCGCATGGCCGGCGCCGACCGGACCCGTCTCGTGGCCATCGAGATGGTCCATGGCGCGGCAGGCTGTAACGAGTTAGGGGCCAAGATGAACATGTGGTCGCCCTCCGCGGTCGGCCGCAAGTTCGACCTCGCGCCCACGGCGCTCACATCGCTGGACCCGTACCGCGAGTACCTGACCATCGTCAGCAACACCGACGTCAGGCAGGCCGAGCCGGTGACGCCCAAGGAGATCGGGGGCGATCACTTCCGGTCCAGCGCGGTGTTCCTCACGCACTCGCATCCGCGGCAGACCGAGGGGTCCGACGTCCGCGTCGGCACGTCCCTCGATCAGCTGTACGCGCAGCGCTTCGGCCAGGAGACCCCGATCCCGTCGATGCAGCTCTGCATCGAGAACGTGGACCAGGCGGGAGGTTGCGCGTACGGATACGCCTGTGTCTACACCGACTCGATCAGCTGGGCCTCGCCGACCGAGCCGCTGCCGGTGATCCGCGATCCGCGCGTCGCCTTCGAGAAGCTGTTCGGAGTGGGTGGTTCGGCCGAGGAGCGTTCGTCGCGGCGCCGCACTCGCCGCAGCATCCTCGACTGGGTGGCGGGCGAGATGACATCGCTGAAGACCTCGTTAGGCCCGGACGATCGGCATCGCCTCGACCGGTATCTCGAGGACATCCGCGAAGTGGAACGCCGCATCCAGCGGATCGAAGCGCGGAACACGAGTGGGGAAGTCCGCGCCCTGCCCGAAGCGCCCGCCGGCGTACCGGACTCCTTCGCCGAGCACGTGCAGCTGATGTTCGACCTGCAGGCGTTGGCGTTCGCGGCGGACATTACCCGTGTCTTCTCGTTCAAGATGGGTCGCGACGGCTCCAGCCGCACCTACCCCGAGAGCGGCACCGACAAGCCGTTCCACCCGGCGTCGCATCACGGCGGCAATGAGCGTGGCGTGAAGGACTTCCAGCTGATCAACAAGTATCACGTCGCGATGCTGCCCTACTTCCTGGACAAGCTCAAGAGCCTGTCCGAGGGCGACGCGAACCTGCTCGACAAGACGATGGTCATCTACGGCTCGCCGATGGGTGACTCGAACCTGCACAACCACCGGCGCTGCCCGCTGATCCTGCTGGGCAAGGCCAACGGCCGTCTCGACGGCAACGTGCACCTCAAGGCCGCTGACGAGACCCCGATGGCCAACGCCATGCTCAGCGCGATGCACACGTTAGGCCTGGATGACATGAAGACCTTTGGCGACAGCAACGGAGCCTTCTCGCTGCGCGCGCCGGAGGCGACACGCACGGCACCGGGGCAGGGGTGAACGCCATGAAGACTCGCCGCGCATTCCCGGCCGCGCTGCTGCTGAGCGTGACGGTGCTGTTCTCGGCTGCCGCGCCCGCGCCACCGGAGTCGCCGGTGGCCGATGCGGCGATGCGGCGAGACTCGGCCAAGGTGCGGCTCCTGCTCAAACAGGGGGCCGACGTGAACGCGGCCCAGGGCGACGGCATGACGGCGCTGCACTGGGCGTCGGTCCTGGGCGAGACGGCAACGGCTCGGATGCTCGTGTACGCCGGCGCCCGGCTCGAAGCGGCGACGCGGAATGGCAACTACACGCCGCTGCATCTGGCCAGCCGGTCTGGCAAGGTCTCTGTAGTCAGGGCATTGCTCGAAGCGGGAGCGAACGTGAACGCGGCGACCACGTCGGGGGGCGCGACTGCGCTGCATCTGGCCGCCTCGCAAGGCAGCGTGGAGACGATCGCGGCACTGCTGGACAAGGGAGCAGCGGTGAACGCGACGGAAGGGGCGTGGGGACAGACGCCGCTGATGTGGGCGGCCGCTTACAACCGTGTACAGGCCATCGAAGCACTGGTCGCCCGCGGGGCCGACATCAAGGGCACCTCCAAGGTCGAGGATGTTCCAGCGCGCGAGCGCGCGGATCGAGCGGCGAATCAGCTGCGCCAGCGGCGCGTTGCAGCGCTCAAGGCCGCGGAGCAGCCGCCGCGTCCCGCCGGGGCCGTCGTGGCGCAGGCGTCGGGCCCGGCAGGACCTAACGCGCAAACACCTGGCGCGCGGCGCGATTCCGCGGCGGCTCGCACCCGGATGGCGTCGGCACCGGATGCCGGGTCCCGACCCGCCAACACCAGGGCCGATTCTACTGCGGGCGTGGCGCGACCGGCGATGTCGGCTGATTCCACTGCGGCGCGGGCGACGGCGAATACCCCCGCGGACTCGGCCGACGAGCGCAGGCTGGGAGCGGTTCCCGGAGGTGCGAGACCGGCCGGAGCTGGCGATTCGACGTCCGCAGCGCGCGGTGGTCTGGGCTATGGAGACCTGGTCGGCAACAAAGGCGGCCTCACCCCGCTGCTCTTCGCCGCGCGCCAGGGACATATCGAGTCCGTCGAGGCGCTTCTCGCGGCGGGTGCTGATGTCAACCAGGTGAGTGCGGGCGACCACACGAGCCCGCTGCTGATGGCAGTGATCAACGGCCATTTCGACCTGGCCAAAAAGCTGCTCACGCGCGGGGCCAGTCCCAAACTGGCCAGCGACGCCGGTGCCACGCCGCTCTACGCGACGATCAACGTGCAGTGGGCGGCGAAGTCGCTCTACCCGCAGCCGACGGCGCAAAAGCAGCAGGAGACGACGTACCTGCAGCTGATGGAGATGCTGGTCAAGGCCGGAGCCGATGTGAACGCCCGCCTCACCAAGCACCTCTGGTACATGTCTTTCAACTTCGATCTGCTCGGTGTGAACACGACGGGCGCAACGCCCTTCTGGCGGGCTGCCTATGGCACGGATGTGCCGGCCATGAAGCTGTTGATCGCACACGGCGCTGACCCGAAGATCGCGACGATCAAGCCAGCCGGACGCCAGCGCGGCGATGATGCACCGGTCGAGGACGATGGCGCTCCCGCCAAGGATCCGAGTGGACTCCCGCCGATCCCCGCCGGTGGACCAGGCGTATACCCGATTCACGCCGCCTCGGGCGTGGGGTATGGCGAGGGTTATGCAGCCAACTCGCACATGCACGCACCCGACGGCTGGCTGCCGGCGGTGAAGTACCTGATCGAGGAGTTGGGTCTGGATGTGAACGCACGCGACCACAACGGCTACAACCCAATCCATCACGCGGCCGCCCGCGGAGACAACGCCCTGATCGATTACCTCATGTCGAAGGGCGGGGATGTGATGGCCGTGAGCCGGCGGGGGCAGACCACGGCCGACATGGCCAACGGTCCCGTGCAGCGCATTCCTCCATTTCTGGAGACGGTGGCGCACCTGGAAAAACTGGGGGCCAAGAACAGTCACAAGTGTCGGTCGTGCTGAACACGGACGGATGGACGGGGTGTACGGATAGACGGATGGTTGGCGACACTGGGCCCCCGCGTTCGCGGGGGCGCTTTACTTCCGGGGGTTTGCGATGAATCGCTTTCCTGAGATCCGAGGGACTGCTGCGTTCGCCGGAGCACTGCTGCTTGTCCTGGCAGGCGCGCCCCTCCCGGCGGTGGCGCAGCAGGGCCGCACACCTGAACAACGCGCGGAGGCGGCGCGGCGGCTGCAGGAGGAGCTCAAGGCGCCGCGCCCGATTCCCGCTCGTTACTCGATATGGACCGACGAGCTGACCTGGATGGAGGTGCGTGATGCGATCGCCGCCGGGAAGACCACGATCATCATCGCCACCGGGGGCATCGAGCAGAACGGGCCGTACACGGCGACCGGAAAGCACGACATCATCCTGCGCGGCCAATGCGAATCCTTGGCGAAACGGTTAGGCAACGCGCTGTGCGCGCCCGTCGTCGGCTTCGTCCCGGAAGGGGACATCGAGGCGAAGACAAGCCACATGGCCTACCCGGGGACCATCAGCCTCAAGGAGTCGACCTTCCGGGCGCTGCTCGACGACATTGCCAGCAGCTACGCGGCGAACGGATTCACCGAGGTGATCCTGATCGGTGACAGTGGCGGAAACCAGGCCGGTCTCAAAGCCACGGCCGTCACGCTGAACGAGCGGTGGGAGGGCAAGGGCGTCGTCGCGCGCTTCATCCCCGAGTACTACGACAACGACGCGGTGATCAAATACATGAACACCGAACTTGGTGTGGTCGAGCCGGCGAACGATGGGTTCCACGACTACTACTGGATCACCGCGCTCCTCATGGCGGTGGACCCGACCGCCGCGCGTTATGACGAGCGGGTGAAGGCTGGCAAGGCGACGATCAACGGCGTGAGCATCGCGCCAAAGGAGAAGACCATCGAGCTCGGGAAGAAGCTCATCGAGTTCCGGACCGACCTCACCGTGAAAGCCATTCAGGCGTCGCGCGCATCGATGCCCTGAGCAGGAACGACGCCGGGCTCCTGCCGTCGCAGGAGCTTCGCTGCGGCGCCTCGCTCCGGCCAATGCTGTTCGCACGCCGTTACCCGCTCCCCGCTCCCAGCTCTCGTGATCGCAGGCGAATCAGACGACGATCGGACCGCCGCGCCCGCGGCTGAGGCGGACCATCATGAAGATCTGGGCTTTGGCCGGGTGGTCGCCCAGCAGGTGCGCGGGCGCTTTCTGTCCCGGGACGGCGCGCCCAACAGCCACAAGTACGGACTCGGCGCGCAGCGCGCAGCGCGATTCTACCAGCGTGCACTCTCGGCGCGATGGCCGGCGTTTCTTGGCTGGACGATGGGCGCGCTGCTGCTCCTCAACGGCTTTTTCGCGCTCGCCTATACCGCGTTAGGCGCGGATGCCCTGCGAGGCCAGAACGTGCTCGGGCTGGACGATCCGTTCCTCCGCGCGTTCAGCTTCAGCGTGGGCGTGTTCACGACCACCGGGACCGGCCCCATGCATGCGTACGGTCCCACGGCGCACTGGCTGGTGATCTTCGAGATGCTGGTCGGACCCCTGACGCTGGTTGGTGCCGGAGGCCTGCTCGTCGCCCGCCTGACGAGGCCTCGGATGCGCTTGCGGTACAGCGAATCAGCAGTGATCGCGCCGTATGAAGGCGGACGCGGCCTGATGTTCCGCATCGTCAACGTGCAGCCCGGTGAACTGAGCGACGTGAAGGTGCGGGTGAACCTTGCCTGGTTCGAGGACGTGAACGGTCGGCGTGAGCGCGACTTTCATCAGCTCGAGCTCGAGCGCTCGTCGGTGGAGTTCTTCGCGCTCCATTGGACCGTCGTGCATCCGATCACCGCCGACAGTCCGCTGCGCGGGATCACCCCCGAACGACTGCACGCGGCGGAGGCGGAGTTTCTGGTCCACGTGAGCGCGCACGAGGAAACGTTCTCCACCCGAGTGACGTCGCGGACGTCGTACCTGTCGGAGGATGTGCGCTGGGACGTGAAGTTCGCGGACATCTTCGTGCACGCGGCCGACGGCGTGATCGCCATCGACGTGGATCGGCTCGATCGAACGGAACGCCTGCCCGAAGGCACAACGAGCGTGCCGGCGGCTCAGGAACTCGGGACTTGACCAATCCCGAAGCCCGAATTCCCGATCCCGAATTCCCACTCCCGAAGTCCCAAGGTCCCAATCCCGAAGTCCTACCTCGCCTCCCCCGCACCCGCCCGCATCGCGTCGAGGTCCAGCTCGTGCTCGAGCTCGCGCAAGACCTCGTCGGAAATCGCTCCTTCATTCCTCAGCCTGATGAGCATCCGACGCTCGGCGCTGATCACGCCCGTCCGAAGGCGGCGACGCGCGTCCGGGCTTCCGCCGTGATGCTCGTGCAGGCGCAATCGGTCACGCAATTCGGCCCGCATCCATTCCACGTCGCGCGAATCCACCCACGACTCGCGTGACAAATCATCCAGTGCCTCAGCGCCGCGCCGCAGGGACTCCCGGCGGGCGAGACGCTCTTCCTCGACGTGACCCCGTTCCGGCGTGAAGTCGAACGCCCGGATGATCGGAGCCAGCGTCAGACCCTGCAGCACCAGGGTCATCATGATCACGCACAACGCGATCACGATGATCTCGGTGCGATACGGGAAGGGTGCCCCGTTGGCCAGCGCGTGAGGCAGGGCGAGGGCGGCCGCCAGCGAGACGATGCCCCGCATGCTCGTCCAGGCGACGAGGAAGATTTGCTTCCAATGAGGCATCGGGTCGCGATGTCGGATCTCCGCACTCAGGCGGCGCGGGAGGTAGGCCACGATCGGGACCCAGACGAGGCGCACGGCGATGGTCACAAGACCAATGACGACTCCCGTCTGCACAACCGACGCGAGGGAACCGGCAGGAATGGCCCGCAACAGCTCACTGAACTGAATGCCCAGGATCAGAAAGATGATGGCATTCAGCAGGAACACCACGAGGTCCCACACCGCCCGCGCCTGAATGCGTGACACGGGTGACACCGCGACCGACAGGTGCTGGCGTACGTACAGGCCACCGGCAACGCAGGCCAGCACTGCCGATACGTGCAGCGTTTCCGCGGCAATCCAGGCGACGTACGGTCCGGCGAGCGTGAGCAGCGACTCGGCCAGCGCATCCTTCGTCCAGCGTGCGGCGCGAATGATGAGCCATCCCACGAGCACGCCGATGATCGTGCCAACGCCGGCATCGATGAAGAAGCGCACGACCGATTCACCCAGGCTGAACGCTCCCGTGACCGCCGCCGCCACAGCCGTGCGGTAGAGCACGAGCGCGGAGGCATCGTTCACAAGGCTCTCGCCTTCGAGCACCACGATCACCCGTCGCGGCACGGGCAGGCGCGAGACGATCGCCGCCGCCGCCACCGCATCGGGAGGCGACACGATCGCCCCCAGAGCAATGGCGACGGCCCAGGGGAGTTCGGGCATCAGCGCGCGTGCCGCGATGGCAACAACCGCGGAGGTGGCGAGGACCAGACCGATCGCCAGCAAGCCGATCGGCCGGACATTCGCCCTGAACTCCCGCAGCGACGTGAAGAACGCGGCGGCCCAGAGAATCGGGGGCAGGAACACGAAGAAGACCAGATCGGGCTCGAGCTGGGGGACCTGCATCGCGGGAACCGCCCCAACCGCCAGACCGGCGAGGACCTGCAGAATGGGTGTCGGTATCGGCAGTCGACGCGCCAGCGCCGTCAGCGCGACGATGAGCGCGGCAAAGGCCAGGGCGATGACGATCGGATGGACCTGGGGCATGAATCGGGGTGAGCGGGAAGTCAGCGCAATCTTTCTTTGGTCGAGCCGGTTCGCCAATTCCCCGAAGCGTGACCAATGGCTCAGGGGCCGACGGTGTTTCGGATGTCAAGAGAGGCGACGGGAGACCGGAATGGGAAATGGCAATCGAGGAAGCGGATGAGTATTGGTCGTGAACTCACCATCGACTTCCGCCAGGGGCTGGCGCTGCGAGCAGTGTGGCTGGCAACGGCTGTGGTGGCGTGCTCGCTCTCGACCGGGTCACCGTCAGATCCGCCGGCGCGACTGGCCGTGGGAACCT
>JBQTIW010000227.1:0-3516 GCA_052387735.1 Gemmatimonadaceae bacterium | reverse complement strand
AGTTTGAGCACGTCGGTGAACACGTAGTAGGGAGCGCTGCCCGCCTGGCGCGGCGCGACAGCGGTCGCGAACCCGTGTTTGTTGTACGCGCTGATCACGGCCTGTACCAGCGGCGCGCTGACCGACGTCTGGGCCGGAGGGTAGCCGCTCAATTTCCTGATGACGATGTCGGCGAAGCCCTTCGCGTCGAGATGTTTGCGGATGAGCGCCAGGGCACTGTCCGGGTGCTGGTTCGGCACGAGCCGCGAATCCAGCTTGGCGGTGGCGACGTGGGGGAGAATCGTCTTCATCCCTTCGCCGGTGTACCCCGACCACATGCCATCGATGTTCAGGGTCGTCGTGAACAGATACTCCATCAGCGACTGCGCCCCGCTCATGCCGCCGATCCACTGCTCCACGCCAAACCCCTGTCGCTGCGTAGCTTCTGTCTGTGACCACGCGGCGACCATACCGTTGACCAGCCGCTGCTCCTCCTCCGATGGCGGACGGATCGCGTCGTAGTAGCCGGGGACGGTGATCGTATTGCCGTCGGGGGTGGTGAGCGTGGCGATGGCCTGCACCAGACGGATGGCCGGCGCGTCGACGATGGCCTTGTACGATCCATGGATCTCCGCTTTCGACGGACCTCCCTGCGGCCCGCCACGCGCTTCGAGCTCGAAGGCGAGGATCCCCTTCACCCCGAGGCTCATGTTGACACTGCCGTCGGTCCCCTGGCTGTTGAACGGAAAGAAGACGCCTGACGCGGTGCGCAGCCGATCCGCGTACTTGTCGATCACTTCCCCAAAGTGCGGAGAGCCGAGCTCTTCTTCGCCCTCGGCGACGACCATGAGGTTCACGGGCAGCTTTCCTTGTGTTGCGATGATCGATTCGAGGGCGTTGAGAAAGGCGCGTTCGGGACCCTTCTCATTGGTGGCGCCACGGGCCATGAGCACCCTGCCCATCGGACGCTCCACGACCTGGCCGGCGAATGCGTCGACGGACCAGCCGACGGGTTCGATCGGCTGCACGTCGTACATCATGTAGACGGCGAGCGTCCTGGCAGCGCCGGCGTCGTAGTAGCCCCAGACGCCGGGATGCCCGGCGGTTGGCACGAGCTCGGCTTCCTTGAACCCGAGCTTGCGCAGATCGGCCTGTACGAGCCGCGCCATCTCCTGAATGCCGTCGTTCTGCGCACTGATCGACCGTTGCCGCACCCAGCGCTGGATGTTCTGCAGGTGAGTGCCGAGGTTCTTGTCGATGTGGTCGTACGTCGCGGCATGGGCGCCCTGGTATGCAGGGACGGTCGCGGCGCTGAAGCTGTCGTTGACGGTGATGGCGTAGGTCGGCCGGGCCGGCGCGGCTGCGGACTGGTCACTGGCCGGCGCGCAGGCATGGATGCCTAACGTGACGATCAACAGCGCACGGGGTCGACGGAGGGATGGCATGGAGGGTGAGGGTGTGGGCGGAAGACGACGGGCAGCAGTGGAAACTGCGCACGGGTGCCCAGTCGTCAACGGCACTGGACGTGCGACCTCCGCCTCCTCCTGTCTCCCGTCTCCCCGTCTCCCGCCCTACCACCCTCTGACGATCGCCAGCCTCACCTGCCGCGGCTCAACCGGATGGAAATGGACGTCCTCCACTCCGCCCGCCGGCTCACCCACCAATCGCGACGCGTAGAAGTACTGGATGTCGCTGGCGCGATTGCCGAGGAGATTGAGCACGCTCAGTTGAACGCGCGTGCCACGCACGTCGAATCCGGCGCTGGCGTTGAGGAGCGTGCTGGCTGTGGCGCGCACGCTGTTGTCTTCGATCAATGGATAGGCGCCGAAGTGACGCAGGCGAAGGGCGCCAGAAAGGCCGCGGGACATCGATGTCCAGGTGGCACCTGCGGCAATGACGTTCTCGAGGGCGCCAGGGATGCGATTCTCAGCAGCCGCGATGTCGGCCAGGCGTGCGCGCGCGAACGAGACGTCGACGTCCAGCGCCAGTTGCGGAATGGGCCGGTAGAAGTTCGCGAACGTCACGCCGTTGCGGCGGCTGCCATCGGACGGCTCGGTGGTGCCGCCGTCGCCAACGAACAGCAGCTCGCTGTCCAGTTCGAGTGCCCACAGAGCCACGGTCGAACGCCATCCCGTGAACGGCGTGAGGCGGACGCCCAATTCCCCACCGCGCGAGCGGACGAGGGGGTCGACGCGCGGCGTGGGCTCGCCCGAGTTCGGATCGATCGTGATCGTCGTGCCGCGCGCGTCGTTGCTGTGGAAGCCCAGGCCGCCGCTCACGTACAGCTCCACGTTGCTCGAAGCAGCAAAAATCATCGAGCCTTTGGGGCTCAGGATGCCGGCGCTGCGCGTTCCCGAGTTCTCGGCCTGGCCGGCCTTCACGTCGAATGAGTACAGGTCTCCGCGCACTCCCACCACAGTGCGGAACCAGGGACGCCAGCGTGACTCGGCTTTGACATACAGGCCGCTGGCGACTTCGGTGACGTCGTCCGCGCGCACTGTGCCGACGCGCTGACGGTTTCTCGTGCGATGCAGGCCAATGCCGTCGACCACGTCCACACGGTTCTGCAACCCCAAGGTCACCAGGTGATCGACGCCATTGGCCCGCACCTGCTGCCGGTGCGAGGCATTGCCGCCGAGGACGATGCGATCCTCCCGCTGGTTGAACTGGTCACCGCCAGTCGGGTTCTCGAGGAAGTAGGTGAAGTTGGAATACAGGTCGAGGTTGGAGGCGATGCCAAAGAGCTGCACGCTCTGCACCGACGCTCCACCGACGCGATTCCAGGAGCCCGAGAGGCTGTAGCGGCCCGTCGTTCCACCGAGCGTGGGATCGATCTGGCCGAAGCGATCGAGCGAACCGTCATGGACGGCGCGCATCGGGATCTGGTCGGATGCATCCCATGTGTTGTGATACGCCATGCCGAGCAGCGACCAGCGTGACGCACCCTGTCGACGTGACCAGCGCGCCAGTCCGCTGTACTTGCGGAGCTTCTGGTCGACCTGCCAGGGACCGTCGTATCCTTTCACCTCGCCGCCTAACAGGAGAGTGCCGTCGAGTGCGTCGACCGAGGTCCCGCCGACGGCCCGGGCGAAACCGAACTCGCCTCCCCCAACCGAGAAGAACGGGCGGTCGAGCTTGCGCAGCAGCTGAAACTCGGCGCCCCCCGCGCTGCCGAAGTCTCCAAGCTCGGTGTGGTAGACACCAAGCCGATAGTCGATGTAATCGACGAACTCGGGGATGAGGAAGTTGAGATCCGTGTAGCCCTGGCCGTGGGCGTGGGAGGCCATGTTCACCGGCATTCCCTCGAGGCGCGTCTGGAAGTCGGTGCCGTGGTCGAGGTTGAAGCCGCGCACGAAGAGCTGGTTGGACTTTCCATCCCCGGAGTGCTGGGTGACGATCATGCCGGGGACGCTCTCGAGCAGCTCGCCTTCGCGCATCAATGGGCGGAGGCGGAGATCGGCCAGGCCAACGTGCCCTTCCGATGCGGTCGAGGCGATGCCCCGCAGGTCGTCGGCGCGGCCGGTGACTTTGATGCCC
>JBQTIW010000226.1:0-26965 GCA_052387735.1 Gemmatimonadaceae bacterium | reverse complement strand
GGCCTGATGATGGGCCTTCGGCGCGACGGTTGGATCAACCTGATCTTCACCTGCCCCGAGACGTCACCCAGGCTCCCGGAGCCCACAGGACCGACTGCCCTCAAGCGCACCAGCGGCGGATAGACGTAGGGGAGTATTGGGGCGCACGGGGGCAGCAGGTCACGAGGGCACAAGGCCCGGGACGAGGTCGGGCGCGCAGCGCACGGGCGAACCAACAAAAGCGCCCCCGGGATTACTCCCGTGGGCGTTTGTGCCGTTCCCCAGCACGAGGGCGAAAGGGAACGAAAGCACGTTCAGCCATCGAGTGATCGGGCCCTATCACCCGATCACCTGCTAGCCCTTATTGCACCGCGTTGATCATGTCAAAGATCGGGAGGTACATCGCGACCACCATACCGCCGACCACGACGCCAAGGAACACAATCATGATCGGTTCCAGCAGCGCTAGCAAGCCCGAAACGGCCGCGTCGACCTCTTCATCGTAGAAGTCCGCGATCTTCGAGAGCATTTCGTCGAGCCCGCCGGTCTGTTCGCCGACGGCGATCATGCTGATGACCATCGGGGGAAACACGGCCGACTTCTGTAACGGAGCGGCGATCGTGTCTCCGCCGGCGATCGAGGCGCGGGAGGCCATGATCGCATCCTGGATCACGCGGTTGCCGGCCGTCTTGGCGGTGATTTCGAGGCCGTCCAGGATGCTGACGCCGGAGGAGATGAGGGTGCCTAACGTGCGCGTAAAGCGAGATACCGCCGACTTGCGCAGCACGTCGCCCAGCACCGGGACCTTCAGCAGGAGTTTGTCGATTGCGAGCTTGCCGTTGGATGTCGCGTAGTAGCGCTTGAGCAGGTAGCCACCGGCGATCATGCCGGCGCCGACCGCCCACCAGTAGCCCTTGAGGAAGCGTGACATCGCGATCACCACGCGCGTGGGAACCGGCAGCGGCATGCCCACCGAGGCGAACATCTCCTCGAACACCGGGATCACGAAGATGAGGAGGACGACGATCGCGATTGCGGCGACGGACATGATGACGCCTGGGTAGATCATCGCACCCTTCACCTTCCGGACCAGCGCATCGTTCTTTTCCATGAACGTTGCCAGTCGCATCAGGATCGTGTCGAGGATACCGCCGGCTTCACCTGCGGCCACCATGTTCACGTAGAGCTCGCTGAACGCATTCGGGTGCTTGGCCAGCGCGTCGGCGACGGTATGCCCGGACTCGACATCGAACACGACGGCACGCGTCACGTCGGCGAGCACCTTGTTCTCGGTCTGTTTGGCCAGGATGTCGAGCGCCTGCACGAGCGGCAGACCGGCATTGATCATGGTCGAGAACTGCCGAGTGAAGATCACGACGTCGCGCATCTTCACGGAGCCCTTGGCCTTCTTGGGCTTCGCCTCCTCGTCGACTTTCACGACGGACAGACGCTGGCGCCGCAGTTGGGCGACGACTTCTTCCCGAGATTGGGCTTCGATCGTGGCGGTCTTGAGCTCGCCGCTGTGCGACCGCGCGGTGTACGTAAAGTTTGGCATCAGTCTCCTGCCCTTCTCATGCGGTGAATCCCGGTCTAGCGGCGGGCGCCAGCGGCCGCGGGCGCTCGGGACGGCCCCTTCCCGCCGTTCTTGCCATCGCCGTCCTCGTCGAGGGGGGCGCGGCCGATCATGCGCAGGAACTCGTTAGGGTCGCCCGACGTGCGAAGGCATTCCTCCTCCGCGACCTCGCGGGCGACATAGAGCTGGTACAGCGCATCGTTGAGCGTCTGCATGCCGAACTTCTTGCCCGACTGCATCAGCGAGTAGATCTGGTGGATCTTGTCGTCGCGCACGAGCGCGCGAATCGCCGCCGTGATCACGAGGATCTCCGCGGCCATCACGCGGCCGCGGCCGCGGGCCCGCGGCAAGAGGGTCTGCGTCACGATGCCCTCGAGGACGAAGGCCAACTGCGCGCGTACCTGCGACTGCTGGTGGCTCGGGAAAACGTCGATGATGCGGTTGATCGCTTCGGCCGAGGAATTGGTGTGCAACGTGGCGAAGACGAGGTGGCCCGTCTCGGCAATGGTCAGCGCGGCCTGGATGGTCTCCAGGTCCCGCATTTCGCCGATGAGGATCACGTCAGGGTCTTCACGCAGCGCGTACTTGAGCGCGTTGGAGAACGTCTTGGTATCGGTGCCGACTTCGCGCTGGTTGACGATGCAGTTCTGGTGGCGATGGATGAACTCGATCGGGTCTTCCACCGTGATGATGTGCCCTTTGCGCTCGCGGTTGATCTTGTCGATCATCGCGGCCAGCGTGGTCGATTTCCCGGAGCCCGTGGGCCCGGTGACGAGCACCAGCCCCCGCGGCTTTTCGGCCATCCGGGCGATCACCGGCGGAAGGCCAAGATCGGAAAAGGTGCGGATGTTGAACGGGATCTGCCGGATCACCA
Source organism: Gemmatimonadaceae bacterium (assembly GCA_052387735.1). Classification (GTDB taxonomy): domain Bacteria; phylum Gemmatimonadota; class Gemmatimonadetes; order Gemmatimonadales; family Gemmatimonadaceae; genus RBC101. The sequence continues at coordinate 24,539 of JBQTIW010000226.1, read as the reverse complement.
TTGACACGCATCCGCGCTGTTTGAAACAGTTGCCACGAAAGCGGGCGAGGTTCTGGATGCCGAATGAGAAGTCGAGCTCATCCTCCATCTCGAACCGCTTTTTCTGGTTCTCGGTGAGGACGGAATAGGCCAGCTGCAGCGTGTCCTTAGGGCTGAGCGAATACTCGAGATTCGAGTTGATGATGTCGCCGTCCACGCGCAGCTTGGCGCGCTCGCCCGCCGTGATGTGCAGGTCGGACGCGTCACGCTCGATCATCTCCTCGAGAAGCGCGCGGAGATTGACCGCCGGGGCCGCGGTGGGCTTGGTCATACGAGTCGGGAGGCGGGACTCGGGAGACGGGAGAGGAAACGCCCGATGGCGCGCGCTCCAGGAAGCGTGCGCTGCGCGGTCATCGTTGCTGGCACGAGCATCTGCATGTGTCTCACTTTCTCCTGGCCCCGGTTCGACCGACCGTTCAGCCACATCAAGGACTGCCACAGGAGGCCCGCGTCACGCCTGTGACCTTTCGCACAGCGCACAGAAGTCGGGACAAACTTCGAGCTTCATCCCCTCTCCCGTTCCCCCCCCTAGACCGACGTCTCCCGAATCACCTGCTCCAGCGTCGTGACTCCCTTCAGGACCTTGAGCCACCCGTCCATGCGGAGGGTGAGCATCCCCTGGTCGATGGCCGCGTCCTTGATCTCCTGTGCGCCGACGTTCATGAGGATCAGCTTCCGCACCTCGGGGGTCATGAACATGACTTCATACAGTCCCTGGCGTCCCTTGAGGCCGCTGCCGCTGCAATCGTCGCAGCCGCGCCCTCGGAAGAAGGGCAATTCACCGACCGTCGTATCGAGGGAGAGCTTCTCCAGATGCGGGGCTGCGTCGGGAAGGGCGCGGGCCTTTGCGTCCTGCAGCGCCTGTTCGGTGAACCGCAGTGCGCGCAGGCTTGTATCGTGCCTCACCTTTGCGCCCGCCAGCTCCGTCTCGTCAGGCGTGTATCTCTTCCTGCACCGCGGGCAGATACGGCGCACGAGGCGCTGGGCCAGCACCAGGTTGAGCGCCGACGCGACGTTGAAGGGCTCGAGCCCCATGTCGAGGAGTCGCGTGACCGTCTCGGGCGCGGAGTTGGTGTGCAACGTCGAGAGCACGAGGTGGCCGGTGAGCGCCGCCTTGATGGCGATACCACCGGTCTCGAGGTCTCGCACCTCGCCGACCATGATGATATTGGGATCCTGACGCAGAAACGCCTTCAGCGCTGCGGCGAAGGTCATCCCGATCTCGTTCCGCACCTGCACCTGGTTGATCCCGAACAGGTTGTATTCGACAGGATCTTCCGACGTCATGATGTTGACGTCGATGTTGTTGATCTTGGAGAGCGCGGAGTAGAGCGTTGTTGTCTTTCCTGAACCCGTGGGGCCCGTGACGAGCACCATACCGTAGGGGTTCATGATCGCTTCCATCAGCTGCTTTTCCGCGCCGGGCTCGATGCCGAATTTCTCGAGGTCCAAGGTCAGGTTGCCCTTGTCGAGAATTCGCAGCACGACCTTTTCGCCGAAGAGCGTCGGCAGCGTGGACACGCGGTAGTCGATGACCTTATTGCCGATCTTCAGCTTGATGCGGCCGTCTTGTGGCACCCGCCGCTCGGCAATGTTCAGCTGGGCCATGATCTTGAAACGCGAGATCAGCGCTGCCTTGAGCTTGAGGGGCGGCTTCATCACCTCTTGCAGCGCACCGTCGATGCGGTAGCGCACGCGCAGCTCGTGTTCGAAGCACTCGAAGTGAATGTCCGAGGCGCCACGCTTGACCGCGTCGGTGAGGATCGCGTTGATCAGCTTGACGACGGGGGCGTCGTCCACCGCAGCCGCCAACGCTGCCGCTGACACATCCTCTTCCCGGTCCTCCACGACCTCGATGTCACCATCGAGCCCCGTGATGTCCTGGAGGAGCGTCTGCATCGCCGCGTCACCCTGATCGTACTGCTTGTCGATGACGTTGCGCAGCGTGAATTCACCCGCCAGGACCGGGAAGATGTCGTAGCGGGTGATGAACTTGAGGTCCTCGAGAATGCCGAGGTTCGTGGGATCGGCGACGGCGACCGTCAGCGTTCGACCGTCGCGTTTGAGCGGAAGCACGAGGTGCTTCGAGGCGAGCTCGGACGGGACCAGTTTGATGATCCGCGGGTCGACCTCGAACTTCGACAGATCGACGGCGGGCATGCGCGAGTTCCGCGCGATGTATTTGGTCAGCTCGACTTCTTGCAGAATCCCGAGCTTGACGAGCGCGTAGCTGACGGTCGTGCTGCTCTGCTTGGACTCCTGGCGCGCCCGCTCGAACTGCTCTTTGGTGATGACACCTTCCCGGAGCAGGGCATCCGCGATCTTCTCTGGAGCTGCTACCGCAGGCGCTGCCATGTCCGTTGGCTGTCGGCGAGTCGTCGAATGCTCGAGGGAAACGGCAGTAGTCACCAATGGTGCGCGGTGCGAGCCGTTCGATGACGCGACTCCCTCCGGGTTCCGGTGCTGGCCGGTTCCGGGACGGAAATCACACTGGAGGGACGCCCCGTGAACCCAAAAGTCACTAGCGGAGCGAGCCGTTCGGCGAGCCGTTTCCCCACCCCTTTTACTCTCTGCAATGCGCTCAAGGAACCGAAGGGTCCGACCTTCTCCCGATCCTCGACGATCCGGCGGGCGAGCGCGGGGCCGATTCCCGGGAGCCCCTCGAGCTCAGCCGCGGACGCGCGATCAAGATGGACCGGAAGACCGGACGTCCGGGGGCCTGGTGGCATGGGAGGCCGTTCAACCCAGCGCGACGCGGGGTCTATGGCCGCGGTGGGGGTGCGCTCGACCCGGAAGGCGACGGCGCTATCCCCTTGTCCCTGCGAGGGCGGGCGAGCACGGCTTGACGGCTTGCGGGCCGGAGCGGTTGCTGGCCGACCTGCCAGTGCGCGCTGCGCCCGGAGTTCGGGCGACGGTGCGGCAGTGGAGCCATGGTGCCCCGAGACCACCCGATACCCCACGCCGAGGGCGAGGAGCACGGCGAGTGCCGCATGGAGGCGATCGACCTTCAATGGCATGGAACCGAATCTGGACCGATGGTTCGCGGATGCCGCATCGATTCCTTGCGACATGAATCGATTTATTGCATGCTCGCCGCCGTTGCGACGCGACGCGCACGTCTCCCCACTCCGACCATGCACGACGTGAATGAGTCCCAACCGGCGACGGACCAGAAGGCCCGGGCAGGTTCTCATTCCGTTGTGGTGGAGAACGTCTGGACGCTTCTCGCCAGTTTCGCCGCGGTGTGCTACGGGCTGTTTGTGGCGCGCACGGGCGGCGAGGTGGCGATGGTGTGGCCGGCCAGCGCCGTGGCGCTCGCCGCCATCGTGCTGCGCGGGTGGAAGCTGTTCCCCGGCATCGCCTTCGGAACGTTTCTCGGCGCCTGGCTGGACGGTCGTTCAACCGCCATCGCGGCGCTGCTGGTGCTCCCGCTGGCGGTGGAGCTGGCGGTCGCGACCGCCGTGCTGCGACGCGCGAAGCTCGTCGTGCGATTTACGAGTGCGGATGACTCCATCCGGCTCGCCTGGATCGCTGCGGTCGCGAGCACGTGCGGCGCGGCGGCCGGTGTCGCGATCCTCACCGCCCTGGGTACACTGCGTCCGTCGGCAGCTCCGATGGCGTTTCTGTCGTGGGCGCTCGGTGACGCGATCGGCATCCTTGCCTTTTCGCCTGCACTCCTCCTTTGGCTCGGTCGCCGTCCCCCGGTGCGGCGCCCGGGACGGGCGGAGCTCGCGTCCATGCTCCTGGCGGCGGCCGCGGTCAGTGGCTTCGTGCTCGTCACCTACGCGCTCGGCAGCGGGAATCGCATGGTCACGATGTGGCTGGCGCTCTTTCCGCTGCTGCTGTGGACCAGCCTGCGCGCGGAGGTCAGGGTTGCGGCCGCGATCGTCGTGGTGCTGTCGATCGCCGGCACCATCGGCGTTTCGTTAGGCACGGGCGCGCTCGTGTCGCCGTCCGGGAGCAACGTGCTGAACGTGCAGGCGTTTCACGTGATGATGGTCCTGATGGTACTGGCCGGGGCGGCGTCGATCTCCGAACGCGAGGATGCGTTGCTCCAATCGCGGGATGTCGAGCGCAAGCTCGCGCTGGTGTTTCAGGGCACGCGGGACGTGCACACACTCTACGAGATCGGAACCGACGGCGAGCAGCGCGTGGTCATGGCCAACGAGAACTGGACGAGCGTGCTCAAGAAGTGGCGACCCGGACTCACGGACGAGGACTTCTTCGGTCACACTCCCGAGGAGATCCGCGCGCTGCTCGGCGTGCATCCCGACGACGCGGCGGTACACATGGAGCGCATGCGGACCGCGATCGACACCGGTGCGGTGATCGACTACGAGGTCGAGACTCCTTCACCGGATGGCCTCCGGCTCGTGGAGACGACCCTGGTGCCGATGCGCGAGGGCAATCGCACGCGATATCTGCTGGCGACGGCTCGTGACGTCACTCAGGCGCGGACCTCCGAGCGGCGTCTGCGCGAGAGTGAGGTGCGGTTTGCTGCCGTCTCCGACGCAACACACGAAGTGCAGCTGCTGTTCGCCGTCGACGGCGCGTCGACGATGCGGCTCGTTCACCTCAACCGCGCCGCGCGCGAGGTGTGGGAGCGATTCTGGCCAGGGACCACCGATCTCGACATCCTTGGACTGCCCGCGGAGCAGGTCATCCGCGGGTTGCCCGGCTTCACCGAGGCCCAGTTCCAGCGCAACCTCGCGTTTGCGCGCGAAGCGATCACGACTCGCCAGGTGCAACGCTTCGAAGACCAGATCGTCACGCCGGCGGGACGCCGGTTCGCCGAGGTTGCGATCATTCCCATCTCGAGTGAGAGTGGCGCGGTGACGCACGTGCTACGGTCGTCAACGGACATTTCCGACCGCAAGGCCGCCGAGGAGAGCGCCCGTCGGTTCAACGAGGCCCTGGAACGACGCGTGGAAGAGCGAACGGCCCAGCTGGCGATGGCCAACCGCGAGCTCGAAGCGTTCGGCTACTCGCTGTCGCACGACCTGCGCGCGCCGCTCCGAAGCGTGGAAGGGTTCAGCCGCGCGCTGCTCGAGGATCTCGAACACGGAAGCCCGAACGAGTCCCGCGACCATGCTCGCCGTATCCACGGCGCGGCCCTGCGTATGAAGGCCCTGGTCGACGACCTCTTGCGACTGAGTCAGCTCTCCACGACCGACTTGCAGCGCTCCCCGATCGACCTCAGCGCAATGGCATCGGAAATCCTGCGGGGCCTCGCGTCCGGAGACGCCGAGCGCTGGGTGCGCACGACAGTGCATCCGAACCTGACGGCCACGGCCGACGAGCGGCTCGTCTCGATTGCGCTGCAGAACCTGCTCGACAATGCGTGGAAGTACACGTCACGCCGGGACACGGCCTGCATTGAAGTCGGCCAGGCACGGGAAGATGGCGTGGTCGCAACGTTCGTGCGTGACAATGGCGTGGGCTTCGATCCTCGTTACGCAGAACGGCTGTTCTCACCGTTCCAGCGACTGCACAAATCGGACGAGTTCGAGGGCGCCGGCGTAGGTCTGGCAACGGTCCATCGCATCGTTGCCGCGCATGGCGGGCGGGTATGGGCCGAGAGCGCGCCCGAGGCGGGAGCGACGTTTTACTTCACGCTGGAACACGGATAGCGGACGCGTCGGGGCTGGTGGTTGGTTGCTGCGTGCTGGAACCGGTCGCTGCGGCTGATCTGGAAACAGCACCAGCACCACGACCCGCACGCGCAAGAAGCTCCAGCAAGCGGCAACTCCGACATCAGCTCGCCTTCAGCGCCGAAGCATTGCCCACGCCACATCACCCACGATCTTGAGCGACACCGACGACACTTTGTCGATGGTATCCTCGGGCGTGTGATGCCAGGGGAACCCGAGATCGATCACGTCGATCACCGGGAGTCCTTTGGCCAGGAGCGGCACGTGATCATCGGTCACTGGACCGATGTTCCCCGGGGTGAAGTATTGTCCGTACCCCAGTTCACCGGCGACGCGCCACACGCGGTCGACGACATCGCCCGCCTTGTCCACCGAATGTCCTTCCTTCCCGAGCATCAGGTCACGATCGCCGATCATGTCAAACAGGATGCCGAACAGCGGCCGGTACTCGGGGGATGGCAGGTGCTCGGCGAAGTACTTGGCGCCGAGCAGCACATCGACCTCAGGGGGTCCGAAGTCGCCGTAGTCCTCGCCATCGGTAAACAGGAAGTCGACGCCCACCGACGGTGGTGTCTTGGTCAGCAGATCGCCTAACGCGATGAGCAGCGCGACGCCCGACGCGCCGTCGTTGGCACCTGGCACCGGCAGCTTCCGCTGCGCGGGGTCGGACGCCATTTCCGAGATGGGTCGGCTATCCCAGTGTGCGACGTAGAGGATCCGGTCCGCCAGATCCGGCCGGTAGCGCGCGAAGATGTTGCGCATCGGAAGCGAATCGCCCGAGGCGGTCACGTGCATCCACCGCTGCTCGACCACCGTGTCGGATCGCTGCTTCATCATCGAGGTGATCCAGTCGCCTCCCTTACGATGGGCCTCGGTCCCGGGGACGCGCGGTCCAAATGCCAGTTGTTGCCGGACATAGTCGAGCGCCTGCACTCCGTCAAAAGGGCCAGGCGCGGGATTCGCGGCGCCGCGCTGGCACGCGGCGAGCAGCACCATTGCTGTGAGTGTTCGACGCATGCTCACCCGCCCGCTCCGGGAAAGAGGCTCACCGGGCAGCCCCGGCAAAAAACTGCATCTGGAAGACGGCTGTGAATATGGTCTGTACGATGCGCCGGTTGAAGTTCCGGTCGAAGGTGGCGACGCGAGATCCCTGCACGCTGAACGTCATCGTCTCCGACAGGTCCGTGTCGAGATTGAGGTTGACAGCCCGGCGGCCATTATCGGTGAGGCGACTTCTGGCGCCGACCACAGCGGCATTGGACACGAAGTTTTCGGCCAGTGTTTCCTGATACGACATCCGGGCCCGCAGTGGTGATGGCAGCCGCCACGAGGTCGGCAGCGGAAACGACTTGCTCATGTCGGTCACCAGATCACTCGTGCGGCCCTTGGCGACGCTGCCCGGGAGCGAGTCGACGCGTCGCGAATAGGCATACGTTCCGGCCAGCGCGATGTTCCCCCAAGCGGTCACCAGGCTCGCCGAGAGCGGAAGGCTGAGCTGTTGCGATCGCCGCACTTCCGCGTTGCCACCTGGTAGATCGCTCGGCGTGGTCCACGTTTGCCGGGCGCGCAGCGCACGCGCCGTGAACCCCAGGGTCGAAAACATGCCGCGCAACAATTGCGGTTGTCCGCTCCAGCGAAGCGCGACGTCCGGATACACGACCTGGTCTCCTTCGATTTGCGTCGTGCGGTCCACGACACGGCGGTTCCAGTGACGCGACGCCGTTCGCTGCGCCCGGTTTGTCAGCGCGACGCCGGCCGGCAGCGCGAACACGTTGGTCACGACGACATCCGTACTCGCCCCGGCGTTCGAGGCGATGAAGCCCTCCAGCGATCGAAAGCCATCGATCGTGCCCAACCCGAACTGGAAGCCCACCCCGGGGGCCACGGGAATTCCGTCGTACGACGCGAGCTGGTTGCGGGACACCGTCACGTCGAAGGGACGGATGACGCGGGCGATGCGCGTCAATGCCGACCCCTCACCGCGCCACTGCGTCATCCCCAATGCTGGGTCGATGGTCGCCGCGGCCGTGAGGTACTGCGTGTTGCCCGTGCGCCGGACGAGACTCGGCACCGGTTCATCGGAAGGCCCGAACGCCACGACGAGCGATCGGTTGTTCGGGTCGCGCAACATGCCGAAGGTGGAGCCGAGCGCCAGGCGCGGGCGCACCCACGCGTGCAACGCCGGCGCGATGCTGAGACTGCTGGTCATGGTGCGCTCGCGCTCGAGTCCGACATCGAGGCCCAGCAATGCCCCACGTTCGCGTCGCGCGGCCACCGCGTTGAGCGTCGCGCCATCGTACGTTCGGAGGTCGTGCACGCTGGACGCGTCCCAGCGCGCGGTGACCGCGGGGAGCAGCTGCCACTCCATCGCGCTGACCGACCGCCAGAGTCGCTGCTCGCCCTGCGCCAACGTGCGCGGGTCATCACTGGCGGGTGCCGGTTTGAGGTACGACGAGCGCTTGTCATCCGACTGCACGATCGCACTGGTCACGCGCACATAGCTCGGCGTTAGGCGGAGGAAGGAAGGTGCGCCCCCGAACAGCCGGATGGGAATGCCCCACCCTTCCCCGGGCGGCCGGTCGGTGACGGGCATGTCGAAGAAGCCCCTGCTCGCGAGGTCCACTCCCACCTGCAGGTCGCGCACCGAGGCATCCTGGAACTCCGTGCGGTTGCCGATGAGGTTTGCCGAACCGTCGAACACGACATTGTTCAACGCATTCAGATACCAGGGGCCGTCCGGCGTGGTACGCCGCACGCTGACTGCCAGCGAGGTCGAACGGACCCGCGGCGTGCGCAGCCCGTCGATCGCGCTTCCGCGGATGTCCGAGCGCGTGACGAATTCCGGATCGACCTGCGACGCTCGATGGGTGATCGTCAGGGGAATGGCGAGTCCGAGGTCGCGGGGCAGCGCCCGATCCAGCCGCCACGTGGCGGCGATCTCGAGGTCGTCGCTGTTGAGGAAGGACGGCGATTCACCGATCTGCCGGAAGTGGGGATCGCGACGCCGCAGCGCGAACCGCAGCGAGCCGACGTCCCCCGCGCTCAGCGTCGCGCTCACTTCGCCGGCGTATCCCACCGTGTTCACCAGATCGGCGAGGCGGATGTCGTCGATCCAGACCTCCGCCGTGTCGGACGGGAGGAGCGGATCACTGCCCCGCAGCGAGTCGATGCGGACGATGCCGACCGCCAGCTCCTGCACGGCGGCCAGGTTGGGAGGCGTCACGGCAGGATCGACCGTATACACCATGTAGCCGTCCTCGCAGGCCGCATGGCGCGCCGACCGGAAGCCGATCGGCAGGCCGCTCCGTGCCAGCAGCACGGAGTCGACGCCGGTACAGCCTAACGAGGACTGATCGCCGCGGAGAAACGCATTCTGCAGCCGAGCGCGGAGGGCGTAGAACCGCTCGAAGTGCACGCGGACCTCCGGTTCCCAGGCGGCGCGGGTGTTCCCCGCCGCCGCGGGCGCGCGGTACAGATAGAAATTGTCGGCATCGCGACCCAGCTTCACGAAGAACTGCAGGTCGCTCGTCTGGCCCCATCCACGGCCGCGACCGCGCGCCCAGAGCCGCAGTTCCCGGTAGCCCATCAGGCTGCGCTGTCCTTCGGGAAAGCGGAAGAACGCTTCGGCCCGCTCTCCGACCCCCAGACGCGTCGCCAGCAATCGCAGCGATCGCTCGTTGATCTGCACCTGCTGGCTCCCGAAGACGCCCGACGCCTGGTCCGGCTGGTCCGACACCCCCGGCGGCGATTGGTAGAAAATGCCCCGCGTCGAGTCGCGATCCTGGGTACCGATCGTGGCGGCGATGACCGAGCCGCCGAGGGCTGCCTCCACACCCCCGACTCCACTTAACGGGCGATCCGACCGCTTGAGCCACGGCGCGCCAACCACGCGGAGCCGGCCGATCGGCGTCATCGAAAACTGCGCATCGTCGAGCTGCGTCCCGGACACCACGGTCAGCCGCAACCCACGCACGCGGCGGATCGAGGGACCGCCCGCGGTGGAATCGTCGGGCGTGGCGAACGGAAGACGCACCTGGACCCAGCACAGTCTGGCGTCGGCGGGGATCCCGTCGTTCACGTCGCGCACCACTGCGCCGCATTTGCCGACGCGGGTGTAGAACCGGCGGTCGGCGAGGTCCACAACGAAGCGTCGGACGCGTTCGAGCTCACGCTCCGCGCCCCGGAAGTTGAGGGCGTTGTCCTGATCGATGTCCTCCTCATCGAGCCGGCCGTTGCGCGCCGTACAGTTGGCCTGGTTGTCGCCTAACACGCGATTGCGCCCGCGGCTGAGGGCACAGATCGCGAAGTTAGAGGCGGTCACCGGCTCCGGCGTCGTGATGATGCGCAGACGCTCTACCACGTCGCCGGCCAGGCCCAGATCGTTGACATCGGCGTTGAAGGCGCGCGAGAACGGATCCCGCTCGCTGTCGAGACGGTCGAATCCCTCGAGGTGGCGACCCAGGTACAGCGAGTCAGCCCCCCGGACGACCACGCTGTCGGGACCGAGCGCTACCGAGTTCTCCGACAGGTCACCAAAGTCGAAGACCAGCGTGGGATTGCGTCCGCGTCGGACCACCGTGGTGTCGATCAGTGTCCAGAACTCCAGCTGCTCGCCGCGCGAGAGGTCGATGCCGCTCCCGCCGACGCCGAACGTGGTGCGGATCGACCGCCAGCGCCGTCCGCCGAGGCGCACTCCCGTCTGCCATTGGTACCGGTTCCGTGTCGCGTCGAACTTCCCGCCGACGGACAGCGGGTACAGCGACAGCCAGAGAATCTGCTCAGGGGGCGCGACGCCGGTGCCGGTCAGGCTCGCCTGCGGATCGATGTCCTGGATGGTGAACTGCACCAGGCGCCCGTCGCGGCCGGTGCCGGCGTTCTGATAGGCGAGCGCCGTGGCGCGCGACGTGTCGAGCGTGGACGCCCCCACGCGCGGCGCCAGCACACGTCCTAACGAGGGCTGTGACGACAATTGCCACTGGGCGTCGAGCAGGTTGACGTTGACCCCGCCTTCGTTCTCGAATGATTCGATGTAGGCCTGTTGTCGCTTCTGCTGCCGGGGCTGGGACACCGCGAGCTCGACGGTGACCTCGAGACGTGCCGGTGCCAGCGCCCGGCCCGTCACCGAGTCGGTGCGTCCACCGATCCATCGCGTGAGCCGAGGCAGCTCCCACCCCATGTTGCCGGACAGCCCCGCCACGATCGCCGACTGCGGCTCGAAGCCTAACGGTGGCCGGGTGAACGTCGTGCGCTGCGACTGCGAGATCGCCGTGAACGCGAGCTGCCCCGACCCGAACGTCCACTGCGACGAGAGACCGAGGATGGACGTCGGCACTGTGGCGAACAGCGGGTTTTCCTCGTACCGCACGACGACGCGACGTGCGTGCCGGGACAGCGTGTCGGGCCGCAGCAGCAAGACGCGTCCGAGCTCGTAGTCGATCTCGTAGTCGACGCCGCGCACCAGAGGCCGCCCTTCCATCGCGAGGCGTTCGCTCCCCGGACGGATCTGCACCGAGTTGAGCGCGATCGTCCCTGCCGAACCACCCGACACGTCGTAGCGAGCGATCAGCCGGTAGAACGACTGCGGGTGCTGTGGCGAGTAAATGTACTCGTTAGGTGTGCGGTAGATCGTGTCGTTGGCCGCCACCTCGGCCGGCCGCGCGAGGCCGCGCCGCGAAAAGGGCTCCAGCGACGGAAAGACCACGAACTGATCGCGGAAAATCCGTGTCCCGGGAATCGCCGAGACCAGGAAGTTGGGATCGTTGGGACGCGGCCAGAGGCGGTTCTCGGCGTCGAACGTCGAGGGATTGTTGATCTGCGACAAGCCGAAGAGCTGGAGATAGGTCGACGCGAAGCCGCCCGGCGGCTTCTCCTGCTCCGCGCTGGTTCCGGCCACGATGCGCAGCTGCACGGTCTCGCGGCGGAGGTCATCCCCCCCCAGACGATAGACGGACCGGATCTCGCGGCGAAAGGCCGGCTGAGCCGGACTGAGCTGCGGATCCCAGACGAGATGCGCGAACTGCTGCGATCCCGGCGCGAACTCCAGGTCCGGCGTCCCGCCCAGGCGCGCGATGACACTGTCCCGGCCCGCAATCCGGAAACTGTAGGCCACCACCAGTCGCTCGCTGTTGAGCCCCAGCGGCCGCACGAGGGCGAACCAGAGGAGCGATGGATCGATGTAGTAGTCCACCCCTTCGCGCAACAGCTCATACGGCGGTCCCGGCCGCGACAGGGGATCGCCTAACAGCTGAAAGCGAGGCCCGTTGGGGTTGGGCGGCTGACCGCCGAGGACCAGCCGATAGATGAATACGCGCGCGGGACGCACGGTGTCGGCCAGCGATTGCGCCAGCCGCTGCATCCCCTGGCCATCGAGGATGTCGATGTTGGGGAACGACGATCCCAGCAGCGCCGGGTCGATGCTCAGGAAGAAGCGGCGGGGTTCGATCTGGTAGTCCTCGATCTCGCGCTGCTCGGTATGGACCGTCGAGCCGCCAACGGAAAATACCTGGTCGCGGATCACGTTGCCCTTCTGCTGCGCCGCGATCCCCGTTAGGCGGACGGGCCCAAACCTGGCCGATGCCTGCACGCCGAAGTTCCCACTGGGGATTCCCGCGGTGATGAACTGGGAGGGTGGCGGCGTGAAGAAGACGTTGCCGACCTCCACCCGCTGCAGCTTGGCCGTGGGCTTGCCCAGATACGACAGCGCGATCGTGTTCGAGCCGTCGAATTCGCGCTGCGAGTCGTAGTCGACGTCGACCTTCGTCCGGTCGGTGAATCCACCGGCTGACCGCAGACTGAACTGCGCGTCGAGCGCCGGCGTGAACGGCGACCGGCAACTGAATCCGGCACGGAGCACACTCGTGCCGCACCGCTCGTTCCTGGTCTGCTGCGCCTTGGCCTCCAACCGCGTGCTCAGCTCGATCCGCAGGTCGCTGCGCGCGAGCCCGTCCCGGAACAACTGGGCGAGCGAGTCGACCCCCCCGAGGCGCGCCCGCGCGCGGGCCGAGTCGCCCGGCGAGGCCACGCGGGCCGAATCGCGACGTGGCGATTGGGCACCCGCCGATGCGGCCAATGCGACGGCGAGCGCCGCTAGTGCGACGGGCCGGTCAGCGCGCACCAATCGCTCGGAGGAGGGGTAATAGGCAGCGGGCCGTCGTCGGGGCTCCGACGTGAAGGACTATATTGATGGGCCGGAAGGCCCCACAAAACGCGCGTGAAGATAATCCACAAGTACGTCCTCCGAGAGCACGCGGGACCCTTACTGTTCGCCGTGTCGGCGCTCACGTCCCTCATGCTGCTCAACTACATCGCCAAGCAGCTGGGGAACCTGGTCGGCAAGGGACTCGCCTGGCAGGTGATTCTGGAGTTCTTCGTGCTGTCCCTGCCCTTCACCGTCGCCATGACCCTGCCGATGGCGGTGCTGGTGTCCGTCCTGTACGCGTTTTCGCGCCTGGCCTCGGAGAACGAGATCACGGCGATGAAGGCGAATGGCGTTTCGATGCGCCGGATCCTGCTGCCGGTGCTCGGATGGAGCCTGGTGTTCTCGTTCGGGATGATCGTGTTCAACGACCGGTTGCTTCCCCTCACCAACCATCGCCTGCGCACGCTGCAGGGCGACATCGCGCGCAAGAAACCGTCGTTCGCGCTCCGGGAGCAGATCATCAACGAGGTCTCCCCCGGACAGTTCTTTCTCCGCACGACGCACCTCGATCCGGCGACGAACAAGTTGCGGGACGTCACCATCTATGACCTGAGCGACGCGTTGCGGCGCCGCACTATCTACGCCGACAGTGGCGAGATGGCCTTCGCGGGCAATGGCGTCGATCTCCGCCTGACGCTCTACAATGGCTTCATTCAGGAAGTTCCGAAGGAAGAGCCCACGAAGCTGCAGCGCCTGTACTATCAGATCGACCAGATCCGCGTGAAGGGTGTCGCCAACGCCTTCCAGCGCGATTCGAGTGACACGTACAAGAGCGATCGCGAGATGTCGGTCTGCGAGCTGCAGGGCGAAGTGGCGCGATTCGAGCGCGATTTCTTCAGGGCGCGCGTGCGGTATGACCGCGCCGCCGCCGTGGCGAAAACGACGCCTAACGGTTCAGTGAACGTCGACATAGCGGTGAGTCCGACCGCGCCGGAGGGGCAGCCCTCGCGGGCGCGGACTGGATCGCTCGGTCGGGCGTACTGTGACGCCGTGCAGTTCGTCGATACGGCGGCCATCCCGTGGATCCGGGAGCGCGCGCAGCAGATAGCCGCGGCCCTCGCGCCCGCGGCGGCGTCCGCACAGAGCGTGGCGCAACAGCAGCCCCCCGACACACTCAAAGCGCGGCGGGATTCGATCCGCAGGGTCGATTCGCTTCGGATCGAGAAGCGGCTCGATTCGTTGCGTTCGCTGGACTCGGCGCGGGTCGTCGCCCGGATGGACTCCGTGCGTAGAGCGGACTCGCTGCGCACCGTCGCGGGCGGCGTGCCGGGAGGCACGCCGCCGATGTTTTTCATCAACGCACAGGGTGACACGGTGTACCCCGGCGGCACGCCACCCAACCTGCCCGTCGGGGTTCCCGATTCCGCGGCCATCCTCCCGCCGTCTGCCGGCATCGCGCCGACCGTGCCGGTCGCCGTCGAGATGGAGTCGGCGCGCAGCGAAATGATCCGCTGGCGGGCGCAGATCAACCAGTACGCCGTGGAGATCCACAAGAAGTTCGCCATCTCCGCTGCCTGTGTGGTCTTCGTGCTGTTAGGCGCGCCGCTTGCCCTGCGTTTTCCGCGCGGCGGCGTGGGCCTGGTGATCATGGTGAGCCTCGTCGTCTTCGCGCTGTACTACGTGGGCCTGATCGCCGGCGAGTCGCTGGCCGACCGGAACATCCTGACTCCCGCCGCGGCGATGTGGGCGGCAAATCTGCTGTTCGCGCTGGCGGGACTGATCCTGGTGGCCCGCATGGAGCGCGCCGGCGGCGCGGCACGCGGCGGTGACCCCACGGAGTTCTGGGGTGCGCTGCGCCACTTCGGCCGGCGTCTCAGGTTTCGACGCGGAGACTCCTGATGCTGCGTTGGCTCCTGCGACCTTTGGACCGGTACGTGTTGCTGGAGTGGGGGAAGATCTTCTTTGGAACGGCGTTAGGCTTCCCGCTCATCGTCACCATCTTCGACCTCACGGACAACCTCGACAAGTACCTCAACCGATCGCTCGGCCCGAAGCAGATCGCGCTGAGCTACGTGTATTGGTTCCCCGAATCGGTGCTGCTCGTGCTGCCGGCGGCGGTGCTGTTCGCGACGGTGTTCTCCATCGGGGCGTTCTCGCGACACTCGGAGATCACGGCAGCCAAAGCGTCGGGCATCTCGTTTCACCGGCTGACCCTTCCCATCCTCTTCGGGGCGCTGCTGGCCTCGGGCGGAGCGCTCCTGCTCAGCGAAGTGGTCCCGCCGGCCAACAAGCGGCGCATCGAGGTGCTGCAGGAGAACAGGTTCACCACCGGCAACGAGCGGTTCAATTTCGCCTTTGCCGCCGAACGCGGGCGCGTCTATCGCGCGACGATGCTCAACGTCGAGCGTGGCTATCTCGAGGGCATCGAGATCGAACGAAAGGGTCGCGAGACCGACGGCACCTATCCCTCCTGGATCGTGTCGGCCAACCACGCGCTGTACAGCCCGGGGACGGGCTGGACGGTCAAGCAAGGGGCCTTCCATGTCGTGCCCGTCCGAGGGCGAGACCTCGCGTTCACCTTCGACTCCTTGCGGGACCGCGCGATGCGCGAGAGCCCGCGCGATCTGATGGCCTCGCCCAAGGCGCCGGCCGACATGGGCTACGAGGACCTGGGGCGCTTCATCGAAGCGCTCGAACGCTCCGGGAGCGACGTGAATACCCTGCGCGTGGAGCGCGCCCTCAAGATCGCCGTGCCCGTCACCTGCGTCATCATCGCCTTCTTCGGCATGCCCCTCGCGACCAGCAACCAGCGCGGCGGCGCCGCATACGGCATCGGGGTGTCGTTAGGCACGACCATCACATTCCTGATCCTGATCCAATTGACCAAGGCCGTGGGGGGACGCGGCGTCGTGTCACCGGAGATGGCGGCCTGGATCCCGAATATCGCCTTCGGCGTCATCGGCCTGATCATGCTGGCGCGAGTGCGCACATGACGGCGTCGCCGCTGTACGGGTCGCACCGGCCCACCGAAGAATATCCGGTGATGCAGCGGACCGGATTCCTCTTCCTGCGGAAGATGGCGGCCCTTGGCATCGCGATGTTCGGCGGCGTGGGGCAGCGCGTGTATTTCCTGGGCGACACGCTGGTCGCCATGGCTGAGTGGCGCACCTGGGTTCCGCTCACCGCACGGCAGATGTACGCCATCGGCGTCGGCTCGCTCCCCCTCACCGCCATCGTCGCCGCTTTCATCGGTTCGGTCATCGCCTTGCAGACCCGATACCAGCTGTTCCCCGGCGTGGTGCTGTCGGTCGTTGGTCTCATCGCGCGGCAGATGATCATTCTCGAGCTGGGGCCCCTGCTCACGGGACTGGTGCTCACCGGCCGGGTGGGCGCGCGGATGACGGCCGAGATCGGGACCATGCGCGTGACCGAACAGATCGATGCGCTGGAGACCCTCGCCTACAACCCGATTGCTTACCTCGTGGTGCCGAGGTTGCTCGCGGGCATCGTCATGTTGCCCCTGCTCGTCATCTTCGCCAACGCCGTCGGCATCACGACCGCGTTCCTGACCTCGGTGTACGCCACCGACGTCACCTGGCAGCAGTTCGCCGAGGGCTTACGACTGGCCTATGCCCCGTTTCAGGTTTTCTACTCGCTCCTCAAGGCCACCATGTTCGGTGGCGCCATCTCGTATCTCTGCTCGTATGAGGGCTACGTCACCGACGTCGGCGCCGAGGGGGTCGGCCGATCCACGGCCAAAGCGGTGGTCGTGACATCAGTGGCCATCCTCGTCCTCGATGCACTCACCGCCACGCTGCTGGCTCCGCAACTCCAAGGATGAAACGACGCGACGAAGTACTCGTTGGCATGTTCACGACCGCCGCCATCGCCGTGGCCGTCCTCGGCGCGATCTGGCTGGCGCGGGGTGGTTTGTCCCAGGGCTATCCGCTGTACTCGCGCTTCCCGTGGGGACAGGGCCTCAAACAGGGCCAGCCGGTCTGGCTCGCCGGCGCCACGGTCGGCTTTGTCGACGAGATCGCCTTCGAGCCCACGGGGACGCTGCTCGTCACCTACCGACTGGAGGAGCAGTACAAGGTGCCCACAAGCGCCACAGCCAGCATCATGCCTAACGGCTTCTTCGGTGACGTGGCCATCGGTCTCACGCCGGGACGCCAGACGGCGGAGTACTTCGCCGAAGGCGATACCGTGCCGGTCGGGGCACCGCAGGCAGGCATCTCCAAGCTGGCCGCAAGCGCCGACACCATCTCGCAGGGAGTCAACAACCTGCTGCGGAGCGCGCACGAACAATTCGTCGATTCGGGTGGGCTGCGGGAGATGCGCCGCACCGCTGAGTCGCTCAATCGACTGGTCCTGCACATGGGCCAGATCGCGACACTGCAGTCGCGGGAGCTGCAAGCCACGATCGCCACGGTGCGATCCAGGGCCGCGGCGGTCGACTCCCAACAGGTCGACTCCGCCGTGCGGGCGCTCCGCGTCACCGCGAGCAACCTCTCGGCAGCGACAACGGAGCTGAAGACGACCACCGACCGGATGAACGCGATCCTGGCCAAGGTGGAGACAGGGGAGGGAACCGCCGCCAAGTTCGTGAACGATCCCGCCCTCTACAACGACTTCCGCCGGCTCCTGTCGCGCGTGGATTCGCTGACCGTGGAGTTCAGGAAGAACCCGCGGAAGTTCATTACGCTGGAAATCTTTTAGTGCGGGGAGCGGGGAGCGGAGAGCGGAGAACGAACGCAGGATCCGGGGGCCTCTCCGACCTTCCAATCGCTCCCCGCTCCCCGCTCTCCGCTCCCCGCGGGGTCTTCGCCGCCCAGCAGCGCCAGTGCCGCGTCGCCCGTCATCGGTCGGGACAGATAGAACCCTTGACCATACTCGCACCCGAGGTCCTGGAGGCGGAGCCACTGCTCCTCGCACTCAACGCCCTCGATGATGGACGGCATGGCCAGCATCCGGCCTAACGTGACAACCGCGCGCGACAGCGCCGGCTCGCCGTCGCCGAGGCTCAGGCGTTCAGTGAACGAGCGGTCGATCTTGATCACGTCGATGGGAAAACGCTGCAGGTAGGCGAGCGACGAATAGCCCGTGCCAAAGTCGTCTACGGCAATGCGAACGCCCAGCCCCTTGAGCTGCCAGAGGCGCTCGGCGATGCGCGAATCGTGGTGCGCCAGCATCGACTCGGTGATCTCCAACGTCAGATGGGCCGGCGTCAACCCGGAAGCCGCCAGCGCGGCCCGCACTTCATCGATCACGTCGTCGCGCTCGAGCTGCTTGACCGAGACGTTCACCGCGATGGTTACCGCCGCGTGGTCGGGCCGGTCAGAGCGCCAGCCCATCGCCTGACGACAGGCGGTCATCACCACCCAGCGCCCGATGTCGCAGATCAGGCCTGTCTGCTCGGCCAAGGAGATGAACTCGCCCGGCGCCAGCAGTCCGCGCGTCGGATGGTTCCATCGCAACAGCGCCTCGAATCCCACCACTCGATGATCACGCACTCCGACGACCGGCTGGTAGTACAACTCGAACTCGTTGCGGGTCAGGGCGAGCTGGAGATCGCGCTCGAGCTGCAGGCGCGACGCGACCGCGTCGTGCATCGCCGCCTCAAACACCGCGTGCCGCCCCTTCCCTTTGGCCTTCGCCAGATACATCGCGATGTCGGCGTTGCGGAGCAGTTCTTCGGCCGACTGGCCGGGCTCGGAGAAGGCGATGCCAACCGAGACACTCATCGACACTTCGCCGCCGTCGATCATCACCGGCGCGCGTGTGGCCGCGAGCACACGGTCCGCCAACCGAAGTGCATCGTTGGCGTCCGTCACCTCGTCGACCAGGATCGCGAACTCGTCTCCGCCAAAGCGGGCACTCGTATCGGACTCGCGCGCGGTGTGGGAGATCCGCCGCGCCATCTCCCGGAGAAGCGCATCGCCGGCTGCATGGCCCAGCGAGTCGTTCACCCGCTTGAAGTCGTCGACGTCCAGAAAGAGCACGGCAGCACGTCCACGACGGCGAATGGCCGATGACAGGGTATGCGCAACCCGGTCACTGAACAGGGCACGGTTGGCAAGGCCGGTGAGGGAGTCATGGAAGGCCTGGTGCGCGAGCTCCCGCTCGAGCCGTTTGCGTTCGGAATAGTCCGTCAGCGTCACCAGGAGGGCCCGCACGCCATCGATCGTGAGAAAGTCTGCGGAATAGAGCACGGGAACCGTATCTCCAGCACCGGTGCGAAGGAGCCGCTCCACGTTGTTCACGCCTCCACTTCCCAGGCGCGATCGGTGCTCGGTCCAGTCACCCGCGGCGTTATCCCAGAGTTCCAGCTCGCTCTCGGTGCGTCCCCGGACCTCGGAAATCCGGTGCCCAGACAGCGTCTCGAAGGCGAGGTTGCCGTCGAGAATCGTGTTCGAGTCGGCGCAGAGCAGGATGATCGGATTCGGGCTCAGTTGCAGCAGCGTATTGGCGCGCGCGTCGGAGGCCCGATGCCGCTCCTCGCTGCGTCGGCTCTGTCGCAGCGCCTCGACCACCTCGCGACGGCGGCGATGCGCGAACACCGCAACGGCGATCGGCAGCACCATGAGCACCGTGAGCCACGCCTCCACCCTCAGCGACTCGTGCCGCCTGGCCCAGCGGATCAGGGGATCGAATGGATCTGCCACGGCGGCCACCGCGAAAATGCAGGCGGCGAAAACCGCGACGAGCCACACGTCGCGCTTGAAGCGCTTATCGTGCAGGCCAAGCGTGTCATCCATTCCCCGGCCCTTCCCCCCACGAGGCGACGGCGTCGACATGAGCTGAGCGGGCAAGTTGAGGCAGTCTCGACGGACGTTTGGCCGGAGTTGACCGAAATGCGTTAGGCCCGGCGAGCCAGCCTCAGCAGGACAACGCAGCGCGTCCGCAGGTAACAGTTTCGACTTCAGCTGTAAGCGATGGGTTAGAACGCTCACATTGAGCTGCGTGCCCGTCTTCGCGCAGGTGCCACTCGTTGTCCTACCGCGCCCCACCCGTTCGCGGCTGTCCCACTTCCGGACAGCGCTTCCCACCGGTGAACGGTCCCACGCTTCGTGCGACTCCGTAACCCTTTGTGGGACAAAGGGTTCGCGCTGGCACGACGATTGACAGTCTAGCGGCAGTCTCTCCCCTTTCCGATGACGCCCTTTCTCGACGACGTACGCATCGCGCTCCGCCGGCTCGCCGCCCATCCCGGATTCGCATTGACGACGATTCTCTCGTTAGGCCTGGGAGTCGGCGTCAACGCCACGGTCTTCTCAGCGGCGAACGCATTCCTGATCCAGCCGCTGCAGGTGCCGCGATCCGGCGAGATGGTACGGGTCTACAACGGCCACCACTCGCCGTTCAACTTCCGTGACTTCGACGAGCTGCGTCGCCGATCGAAGTCGTTCTCGCACCTCTTCGCCGAGAGCCAGTCGGGTGCGTCGTTCGCCGTGGGCGGTGAGCCGGAACGGGTGCGCGTGTCGCTCATGAGCGGAAACACGTTCGCGGGCCTGCAATCGGTTCCGGCAATTGGTCGGTTGTTCATGGAGGACAATGACCGCGTATCGGGAACCGCACCGCAGGTCGTCCTGTCTCATGCGTTCTGGCACCGGCGATTCGGCGGCGACTCACAGGTCGTGGGCTCCACCATTCGCCTCAACGGTCGAGCGTTCCAGGTCCTCGGTGTTGCCGCCCAAGGATTGAGAAGCTCGATGCGCGGGTGGAACGCTGACCTCTTCGTGGCGATCCGCGACTCGCGGGCTTTCCAGGGCACCGTTCCAGACTCCATCCAGGGCTTACTCTACGTCACAGGGCGACTGGCAGCTGGAAGGAGCCTCGACGACGCGCAGACCGAGGTGTCCGTCATCGCTGCCCAGTTGCGCCAGGAGCGTTCAAGCGATCGTGGCTTTTCCGTCAGTGTGAAGCCGGCGCGCGGGGTCACCGAGGAGGTACGCCTGCCGTTTGCGATGGCCTCGGCACTCCTGCTCTCCGTGTCACTGCTGGTCCTCGTCATCGCCGCGACCAACGTCGGCAACCTGATGATGGCGCGCAACGCCGCTCGACGGCGTGAGCTTGGCGTGCGATTGGCGTTAGGCGCGTCACGCGGACGCATGCTGCGTCTCCTGCTCACCGAGGCAACCGTGCTCGCCGCGGCCGCGGCCGTCACCGCGCTGCTCCTCGCCAGCTGGAGCACCGCGCTCCTGCCGCGGGTTCTGCCCGCGGACTTCGAGGTACAGTTCAACATTGCTCCGGACTGGCGTGTGCTGCTGTTCACCGGCCTGGTGGCACTTGGCGCCTTGCTGCTGTTCGGCCTCATCCCCGCGCGTCACGCCGCGCGCACGGACGTGGTGGAGAGCCTCAAGCAGAGCGCGACGATCGGCGGCGCCGACGGCACGCGGATCCGACGTCGCTTCCTGCTCGCCCAGGTTGCCCTGTGTTCGCTGCTGCTGGCGACGGCATCCCTCTTCGTGCGCAGCCTGAGCAACGCCGGACGCATCGACATCGGCTTCACGCCTGCCGGTGTGCTGGTCTCCGAGATCGACCTCGAGGGTCGGTCGCTGGACCAAACGCAGCGCATCGCGTTCTTCGAGCGGGTGCTCAGCGAAGCGAGAGAGTTGCGGGGAGTGGACATCGCGACCCTGTCCATGGTCGCCGAGCTCACCGGCTCGATGGCGGAGACCACGCTCTTTCGCGAAGGCGCCATCGCCGGGGATAGCGTGCGGCCCGAGCAGACAGCGTTCAACAGCGTGGGGGCCGACTATCATCGCACGCTCGGGATTCCGCTCGTGCGTGGCCGCGATCTGGCGATCACGGATGTCGCCGGCTCGCCGCCGGTGGCGGTGGTCAACGAAACGTTCGCGGCCCGTCAATGGCCTGGCGAGGATCCGATCGGCAAGCGCTTCTCCCTCGAGGGGGCATCCGGGCCATGGATCGAAGTCGTGGGCCTCTCGCGCAACGTGAAGTATCACACGTTAGGCGAGGATCCCAAGATGTTCGTCGCGGTGCCGATGACGCAGATGGGTGCTCGTCGGATGTGGCTGGAGCTGCGGCTGGCGGACGGCGCCAGTGCTCGCGACATAGGGGCGGCGGTGCAGCGGCTCGTGCGACAGCTGGACCCGGCCCTCGCACCGCCCAGGCCGCAACTCCTCACCGAGGCCCAGCGGGTGGTGCTGCTTCCCGCCAGACTCGGGGCGGCGATGCTGGGCGGCATCGGCGTTCTGGCCATCGTGCTCGCCGGGGTCGGGGTGGGAGGAGTCGCAGCCTACACGGTGACGCAGCGGACGAGAGAGATCGGCGTGCGCATCGCGCTCGGCGCGCGGCCCGCCGCGATGCTGCGCACGGTGCTGCGTGATACGTGGCGCACGGTACTGTTTGGGTCGATCGCCGGACTCGCGCTGGCCATGGTGTCAGGAAAGCTGATCGCCAACCAGTTGTACGGGATCTCCTTTGTCGATCCGCTCACGTTCGTCGTCGTCCCCGTGCTGCTGGTCGCGATGGCGGTTGGTGCCGTGGCGATCCCGGCGCGCCGCGCGATCAGCATACAGCCGACCGAGGCGCTGCGATCGGAGTAGTCAGTACACGGCGGAGAACGCGAACGGGTGATCGCGCAGATTCCCCTGTGTGTCGCGGCACTCGACGCGCGCCTGCACCGTGCCGACGATGGGTGTGGTCAGCGAGACAATGCGGCATGCGACCGTGGGATTCGCGGCGGAGCGAACCGCCGTCACGATCATCGCCGGATACCGCGTGGAGTTCACGCCCGGCGGTGTCACGCGCACGTTGTACACCCCCGTCGCCGGTTTCGCGAGCTCGGGAGCAACAGTCACCGGCGTCGCGGCAATGGTTCCGTCGGCGGAGATCATTGCATCGGCGCGTGGCGCGGGATGGCGACCGTTGATCATCACGAACAGTCCGGACTTCGATCGACTGCGTGCGCCTGACGCATTCACGCAGTCGAGATCGACGCCGCGCGAATTACCCGATCCCACCGGGGCCATCGAGGCACAGGTCAATCCCGGGCTCATCGACACAGGGTGCCAAATGTCGTATCCGGACAACAACGGTGAGAACTGGAGACGATAGACGTCATTCGCCGTCCGGCTGCTCGTGGCTGCACCGCTCCCGGGGACAAAAACGTTGTCGGTGAGCGCCGACACCGAGTCCGTGATCTCGGCATACGCCCACGGAATCGTGGTGTGGTTGCTGCCGAAGGCGGCGATGAGAAAAGGACGTGGCTGTGGTGATCCGTCGCTACCCAGACAGCGGACATCCACTCCGTACACGTCCCCATAGGCAGGGCTGTACTGGCCAGTGTATCGCGACGAGATCGTGCAGCTGCCGCTCTGCGCGCCCATCATCCGCACCACCGGCAGCATCGGCTCGGTGCTGATATTGAGTCGCAACCCGAGGAAGAGCACGCGCCATTCTGCGACAGCGCGCTGCTGGACCACCACCTGTCCGCCTGACGAGGAGTACGCGAGGTCGGTGGTGTCGTAGGCAAAAGTCGTGTCGGAGACGTAGGCATACGCGAACCGCGGACGCCTCGCGGACACCACGAGCGGCAGTGTCACACTTTTCCCTTCGGCGGTGGCGATGACGTTTACGTTGCCGGTGGCCAGGAGTTCCACGCTTGCCACGTTTCCGCTGGACGTGACCACGCGTGCAAGCGTGGCGCTGGAGACGGACCAGATGA
The DNA here is from genome assembly GCA_052387735.1 of Gemmatimonadaceae bacterium. Classification (GTDB taxonomy): domain Bacteria; phylum Gemmatimonadota; class Gemmatimonadetes; order Gemmatimonadales; family Gemmatimonadaceae; genus RBC101. Next base: position 1,018 of record JBQTIW010000226.1, on the reverse strand, counting down.
CGGGCCGCTGAATCGGGACACCAGAAGCGGCGCGCGGCTGAGCGTGGACCAGCAGTGTCGTGCCGGCATCCACGGTCCGAGTTCCCGGGGTGAGGGTGACAGTCGCCACGCTTGGTGCCGTGACCGTGAGCGTCACGGAACCAGTCCTTCCTCCCGCGGTCGCCGAGATCGTTGCGGTGCCGGCGCGCACGCCCGACGCGAGACCGGAGGCGTTGACGGTCGCCACCGTGGCATCCGACGTGGCCCAGGTGACGGTCGTGGCGACCGGATTGCCTAACGTGTCCCGCGCGGCGGCGGCGAGCTGCAGCGTCTGCCCGACTTCAACGGAGGGTGCGCCGGGCGTGATCGACACGGTGAACACCGGACCTGGCACCACGGTGATCGCCGACGTGCCACTGCGGCCACCGGCACTCGCCGACACGGTCGTCGACCCCGGCGCCAGCCCTGTGACCACGCCCGTCGCGGACACCGACGCCACGTGAGCCGAGGTCGACGTCCAGGTCACCGCGACCGTGCCGCAGTTCTGCTGGGTGATCCCCACCGTGAGCGCGAGTGTGCTGGCCACCTGCAGGGTCGCGGCGGCGGGCGCCACGCTGACGTCCTGCACCACGCAGGCCGGCGGCGTGGTCGTCCCATCCCCACCGCCGCATGCCGACAGCGTCGACGCAGCCAACGCCGCGCCAATCGACCACACGTCAGACCCGCGTCTTCTCACCTGCCTCTCTCCGCGCCGGGTTCGTCATCATTGCCTGACAATGCGTGGAGACGCACATGCCGTCTGTGATCTATCTCGCGCCACGCGTCAATGCGCAAGTCGGGCTTCCAACGCACGACAGCCCCGGCAGATCGCCGGGGCCGTCGGAGCGGGTCGGGGGCGTCCTAGAAGGCGAGGCGGAAAGACAATTGCGTCCGCCAGAAGTTGCTGACGAACGACCCGATGATGTATTCCGCGTTGTTCTGGACGTTGTCGAACTGCACGATCGAGACCGCGGTTCGCGGATCGGACGACGTCTGTGCC
>JBQTIW010000225.1:0-10183 GCA_052387735.1 Gemmatimonadaceae bacterium | reverse complement strand
GGCAGCACGGCCGGGAGCAGCGGTGGCACCGCGGCGAGTGCCCCAGCCACGGCGGCTGGAGCAAAGCACCCCTGACAACCACACGCGAACCCGCGACCCCCTTCATCGTTCGACACGGAGACTGTGGCGGGCACACTGCCACCATCGCGCGTCGCTACGCACCCGGCGGCCGCCGATATTTCGGATGCGCACACCATCCCCACACCGGCCCGATCTCCACCGAACGCCTCGATCACCGGCTCGAACGCGGTACAGCCCAGACACCACACCGTGATGAGCGCGGTAAGGGCGTGCGTGACGGGAGAGAGTCGGCGGACGAAGTGCATGACACTCGACAAGCTAGCGAGGCGTGGTGATGCGCGCACCTCCTCCTGCCGGCGGGTGGCCCCGACATCCGATGCGAACTGCACGCCACCACACTGCTGCACAAACGCAAGCGCGCGAGCTGTGACGCCTGGTAGCGACGGCCTTTACGCGCTTGGCGCGCCGGCATCCGGGCGGTGTAGTGATCGTTTCGAGCCGGTAGCCCGAGAGCCGCCCCTGTCCCGCAAGCTGCATGTAGTCCCGGCATTCCGCACCTCGCGCAACTATCCGGAGCTGACTCACGCCGAGCCGCGCTAACGCGGAGGGACAAGGGAGCACAGATTACTGAAGGGAGCTGTCGTGTCGTGTCCCACCTTCACCATCTCTCCGGTGATTCCAGAGCGAGCCTCTCCAGCCCTGTTCGCGTTCCGTTGTACCGACCGCTACCATCGCCCGATCGTTGGAGGCGCTGGAGCCTGTGCGAGCCCCAGCAGGGACTTCGGGGGTAATAGGGTCAAACCACCGGCAGTACTTTACTTGTCCAACGCATGATTCGCCTCCTGCTCGCTGACGACCACGTCGTCCTCAAGGCCGGCATCCGCCGGCTCCTCGCCGACGTGCCCGATTTCGAAGTCGTGGCGGAGGCGAGCACGGGGTTCGAAGCGGTGGAGGGTGTGCGAACGCACCAGATCGATGTGGCCATCATCGACGTTGGGATGCCCGGACCGGACATCGTGACGGAGATCGAGAGCATACGCTCGGTCTCGCCCGGCACACGTGTCGTTGTGCTGAGTGCGCAGCCCGCTGAGCGGTACGCCGTGCGCGTGCTCCGTGCGGGAGCATCTGCCTACATCATGAAACAGGAGGCGTGGACGGAAGTGGTAGCCGCCATTCGGAAGGCCCATGCGGGTGGCCGGTATGTCACGCCCACGCTGGCCGAAGCCATGGCGGAGACGCTCGGATCCGCGGCCATGAACAAGGTCGAACTGTCGGGTCGGGAGATGCAGGTTCTGCAGAAGATGGCGGCGGGGCTGTCACCCGGCGACATCGCGGACGAGATGAGCGTCAGCCCCAAGACGGTTCACACGTACCGCGCGCGCTTGCTGCAGAAGCTCGGACTGCGGACAAACGCCGAACTGATTCGCTACGCGCTCGAGCACCACTACACCGACTAAACTGCCGGCGGGCGGATCACGCGTCGCAGCGGAGGGTGATCGGGGGGCCGTTCCCCCGTGCTCCGCGGCCGCCCCTGTAGGACATTGCCTACGCTGTGTCCGTGTGGTCCGACGCCCAATATGGGGATTGCCTTATCAAGAGGACTCCAATCCGCGTCGAGCATCACCTCTAGGGAAACAGTCGGACTCGCGTCTCACCCGTGGCGCGGTCCCAGAGGATTTGCACAGGGAGGCCGCGTGGCGCGACGACTAAGGGGAGAAACACAGTCCCGGAGTTCCATGAACCCCGAGCCCATTCAGCTGGCGGACGCAATGCGCGCAACGCGGGAACTGAGCTCCGAGATCCGCAGAATGCGAGGCGCGGGCCGTACGCTGCACGCGGGCGCTGTCCCGATCGACCTGTACGGCATGGGGAACGTCGCTGAGTCGCTGGGTCCCGACGGGTCTTCGTTACTTCATCGCCGGAATCCGGAGTGGCTCCACATCGGGTGCCTGGGAAGCGAACGCGAAACGCCTCCCGAGCTGCATGTACTGCATCTGACAGCTTGTCCGGCCTACCACGACCACCCGAGACGATCGGCGTTCGAGGTCTTCAGGGCGCGGTGCGCTTCGGCCTGGCGCCGGCTCTGGCGGGATGTGTCATGAAGACGGCGGAGTCGATCCTGGTCATCGACAGCGACGCGAACCTGCGCCGCGGGGCCGAGTCCGCACTTCGAGGGCTGGGCAACATCCGGATGGCGGGAACGTCCGACGAAACGATGGCCGCGCTCCGCGAAGGCGGGCCGTATTCCGTGGTCGTCACGACATTGGGGCTCCCAGGCATGCAGGGATCGATGATCCTGGAATGGGTCCGTGAGCTACATCCCGAAAGCGTGCGTGTCCTGATGGTGGCCAAGGAAGGCATTCGGTGCGTGAGCGACGCAATCAATGATGCCGGGGCGTTTCGCGTCCTGGTCAAGCCGTTCACCGGCGAGTTGCTGCGCCATGCCGTCAAGGAGGCTCAGGCCGAGCATGCGCGGATCCTGCGGGAACGTGAGACGCTCGAGGGCACGATGCACGGCAGCCTGGAAGCGATTGCGGGCATGCTCGCCGTCGTTCAGCCGGCCGCGTTCGGCCGCGCCGCACGACTCCGCCGCATGGTGACGCTGCTCGCCGAGAAGATCGGCCTGCCCGACAAATGGGATATCCAGATTGCGGCGCTCCTCTCGCAGTTCGGCGCGGTCGCACTCCCCGCCGAGCTGGTCGAGCGTCTCTGCCGGAATCAGCCGATCACCGCGGTCGAGCACGGTCAGCTGCTCGCGTCGATCGAGGCAACACTCAACCTGCTGCAGCCGATCCCGCGGATGGGGCGCGTGTGCCAGATTCTGCGGGGCATTGACATCGTGCCGTCCCGGGAGTCGGGGCGCTGCAGGGTGCACACCGGAGACGCCGAACGCGTGCTCACGCTCGCCCTCGATTTCGACGGGCTCTTTGCCGAGCACGGTTCGGCCAGCGAGGCGCTGCGTGTCATGGAATCGCGCATCGGGCACTATCACGCGCCCTACTTCGACGCGCTCCGCGAGCTCGTGGGGGCGCGCAATGGCGCGACTCTCATCGACACCCCGCTGGCCGACGTCCGGATCGGGCAGTTCTTCGCTGCCGACGTGCGCTCGCCTAACGACTTGCTGCTCGTGGCACGGGGCCAGCCGGTCACGCCCCCGTTGCTGTTCTTGATCCGGAACGCCTGGAACGGGTTTGCCGCCTTCACGATGGTGCGCATGGTGGAACCGCAGGAACGACAGCCCACGCCTCAGCCGCTCCCTCAGATCTTGGAGAACGAACGGGCGGCGTGATCGCGACGGATCGCGGCATCGCGATCCGTTGCGTAGGGCGCGTCCTACACGCGCACCGGAACGGACCCTATTCAGCCGCTCAGACTGCCATCCGAGACTGGTATGTGGCGAGGGCGTCCGGCGCTCGCCACCGATCTCCCGCCGTCCATGACGAGCGCGATCGTCGAAAACGACGTTCGGGTTGCGCACTGCAACATCGGTCGTCCCGCGAACGCAGGACTTCACCTCGTTTGTAAGCGACCTTGGCTCCACGTTCACGGGGATGACATACCGCCCAGTAGACCACGCATCGGCACGCAGGCCGGGAGTACCACGCAGATGAAAGTGACGTACAACTATTGGATGGTGGCACTCTCCCTGCTGATGGCGATCTGTGCCTCCCATGCGGCGCTCGACCTCGCCGGCCGGACCGCTGCGGCGCGTGGTCGCATGCGCTACGCCTGGCTGCTCGGTGGCGCGGCGAGCATGGGATTGGGCATCTGGTCGATGCACTACGTCGGGATGGTCGCGTTCCACCTCCCCGTCGCGGTATTCTACCATCTGCCGACCGTATTCATCTCGCTGGTCGCCGCCTGGTTTGCGTCCGCGGTGGCGCTGTATGTGGTGAGCCGCGCGCACTGGAGCTGGAATAGCGCGATTGTCGGGAGCGTCGTGATGGGGGGTGGCATTGGTGCCATGCACTACATCGGCATGGCGGCGATGCGACTGCACGCACATACGCGCTGGCACGTCGGCATCATTCTGCTCTCAGTGGTCATCGCCGTGGTGGTGTCCCTGGTCGCGCTCTGGCTCGCCTTCCGGTTCCGCGGTGAGAAACGCGACCTCGCCCCGCTCAAGATCGCCAGCGCCGTCGTGATGGGCGTCGCTATTGTCGGTCTGCACTACACGGGAATGGCAGCGGCATCCTTCCAACCGGCGCAGGGCGCCGCTGCGAGCCCACAGGGCACGGTCGTCTCATCGCTTGGCATCGAGGGCATCGTCCTCGTGACCTTCGTGGTCCTGGGATCCACGTTCCTCACGTCGCTGGTGGATCGGCGGCTCTCGGCACAAGCCCTGGAGCTGGCGGCCAGTGAAGAGCGGTATCGCCGCTTCTTCGAGCGAAGCCTGGCCGGCGTGTACAACACGACGCTGGACGGGCGCCTCCTCGAATGCAACGACGCGTTTGCCCGCATTCTCGGCTACGAATCGCGTGAGGCCTGCCTTGCCGGTCACGTGAGCGAGGTCTACGAGGACTGGAATGAACGGACACGGTTCGTCTCGCAGCTCACACGCGAGCGCCGGCTCATCGACTTCGAGAGTCGCATCCGCGCACGAGACGGACGAGAGATCTGGATTCTCGAGTCGGCGACACTCCTGGAGGGTGAAGCGGACGAACCGAACGTGATCGAAGGGACCATTCTCGACATCACCGCGCGCAAACGCGCGGAAGCAGTCCTGAGCCAGGCCAGGAGTGCCGCGGAGTCAGCCAACCGGTCCAAGAGCGAGTTTCTGGCCAACATGAGTCATGAAATCCGGACGCCGATGAACGGCATCATCGGGATGACCGAGCTGGCGCTCGGTACCACGCTGACCGCCGAGCAGCGCGATTACATGGAGACCGTGCGCACCTCGGCGGATGCGTTGCTGGGCCTGATCAACGACATCCTGGACTTCTCCAAGATCGAGGCCCAGAAGCTCGATATCGAGGTGGTGGATTTCGACCTGCAGCACATGCTGGACGAAACGCTGCGCGCGGTCGCGCCGCGCGCGCACGACAAAGGACTCGAGCTCGCGTGTCAGATCGCCGCCGACGTCCCGACGGCGCTGGGAGGTGATCCCGCGCGCTTGCGACAGATCATCCTCAATCTCACCGGCAACGCGGTGAAATTCACCGAACGGGGCGAAGTGGTCGTGCGCGTGGAACGCCAGCCTTCGGACGACGGCCGGGCAATCCTCCACTTGACCGTGACCGATACGGGCATCGGGATCAGACCGGAGAAGCAGGCATCGATATTCGAGGCCTTCACGCAGGAGGACACATCGACGACGCGTCGCTTTGGCGGCACCGGCCTGGGGCTCACCATCTCGTCCCGGCTCGTTGCCCTGATGGGCGGACGCATCTGGGTGGAGAGTGCACCGGGCTCCGGTAGTGTGTTCCACGTCGTCCTGCCGTTCGAGCTTCGAGTGGCGAGTGCCGCGCCGCATCGTGGGGAGCTCAAGGATCTCCGCGGCATGCGCGTGCTCGTAGTGGACGACAACGCGACCAACCGGCGGATTCTCGAGGAGACCCTGAACAGCTGGGGCATGCAACCGACGGTCGTCGACGGCGGGGGCGCGGCCATGCACGCGCTGGATCACGCGCTGCAGTCCGGCGCACCCTTCCGACTCGCCCTGATCGACTTCCAGATGCCGGACCTCGATGGCTTTGGCTTGGCGGAGTTGATCAAGTGCCGGCCCGAGCTCGGCACCACGACCATCCTCATGCTTTCCTCGGTTGGTCACCGCGGGGACGCGCTGCGCTCACGAGAACTGGGAATTTCGGCGTATCTCACCAAGCCGGTGCGCCAGTCGGTGCTGCTCGATGCCATGCTCGCGGTGCTGGGTCGTAACGGCGAGGCGCCATCGAATCGGTCGGAGCCTACCGTCGAGCCGGCACACACGGGCGTCCGCTCCCTCGAGATCCTGCTCGCCGAGGACAATGTCATCAACCGTCGCGTCGTCACCGCCCTCCTCGAGCGCAAAGGCCATATCGTGACGGCCGCCGAGAACGGTCACGAAGCCGTGGTCGCGGCGGCAGCGAAGGCGTTCGACCTGGTGTTGATGGATGTGCAGATGCCGGAAATGGACGGTCTCGAGGCCACGGCGGCGATTCGAGCGGCCGAGCAGCGCACGGGCGCGCACCTGCCGATCATCGCGCTCACCGCTCACGCGATGAAAGGCGATCGGGAAGTCTGCCTGAACGCCGGCATGGACGCGTACCTCTCCAAGCCGATCAACGCTTCCGAGCTCTTGGCCCTCATCGAATCCATGACCCGCCCGGTTCCCCCGCGAGACGGGGTGGCGACGACTCCCCTTCCGTCGGAAGCAGCCCCGGCTCCGTCAGCGCTCGATCTCGAGGAAGTGCTGGAGCGCGTCGGTGGCGATCGCGCGCTACTGGTGGAGGTGGCGCAGATGTTCCGCGATGAGTCCCCGCGCATGCTGTCGCGCATCAGGCACTGCATCGAGAGCAACGACGCACAGGGCCTGGAGCAGGCGGCTCACGGCCTCAAGGGCGCCTGCGCCAACCTCAGCGCCAAACCGGCGGCCAGTGCTGCGTTGGCGCTCGAACTGAAGGGTCGCGCGGGCACGCTGGAAGGAGTGGCCGCGGAGTTTGAGGACTTGCAACGAGAGACCGAACGCCTCGATGCTGCACTGCTCGGATTGAGCGAGGAGCTTGACGCATGCGAATTCTGATTGCTGACGATGAAGGAATGTCCCGCAAACTTCTCGAGGCGACGCTGGTACGGCTCGGACACGAGGTGGTCGCCGTCGCCGACGGGAACGCCGCCATCGAGGTGTTGCTGCAAACCGATGGACCTCGCCTCGCCATTCTCGACTGGATGATGCCGGGTGCCGACGGTCTCGAGGTCTGCCGCGTTGTGCGAAGGCAGGCGGAAGCGTATGTGTACACCATCGTGCTGACCGCGCGTGACAGCGCGGAAGACGTGGTCACGGGGCTCGACGCGGGCGCTGATGATTTTCTGACCAAGCCGTTCAATGTCGGAGAGCTGTGCGCGCGCCTGCGGTCGGGCATGCGTGTGCTCGATCTCCAGAGCGGACTCCTGGACGCCCAGGAGGCCCTGCGGCGTCACGCCACACTCGACCACCTGACCGGGCTCTGGAATCGTCGCATGATTCTCGAGCAGCTCGATCGGGAAGTGAACCGGGTCCGACGTGAACGACGACCGATGACCGTGGTCATGGTCGATATCGATCGGTTCAAGGGGATCAACGACGCACATGGACACGCAGCGGGGGACGCCGTCATTCGTGACACCGCCGCTGCCATCCGGTCGCAGTTGCGCGAGTACGACTTCGTTGGACGGTTTGGCGGGGAGGAGTTCCTGATTCTTCTGCCAGGCTGCGACACCGAGGACGGACGACGCATTGCCGAACGCGTGCGGGCCCGTGTCGAGTCCCAGGCGATTTCCTATGGACCGCTCGCGCTCGCGGTGACCGCGAGTTTCGGGCTGGCATCGAGCGAAGTCGTCGGGTCGCAGCCCGCGAGCCTGATCGATGCCGCGGACGCGGCGCTCTATCGCGCGAAGGCAAATGGACGCAACCGGATTGAAGCGACGGAGCATGTCGCTGCGATCGAGACTGCACCGCACATGTAGCGGCGGAGTATGATCACCGCTCTTCCTTTCATCCGGCTACCCCGGCTATCCGCGCGCAGCGATGGCAGTCGCACGTCGATCGGACGGTGGAGGTGGTTCGCTCTCCGCCGGACGCCGCAACTAGCCGACGCTGCGCAAAGACTCATGAACGGCCCTGCCGAGCCTGTGGCTGTCGTACGGTTTGGGCAGCAGGTGAAGGTCCTCGGTGGCGGACGTGCGATGCTGGATGACCTCTTCCGAGTATCCGGAGGTAAACAACACGGCAAGATTCGGCCGCATCCGCGTGAGCTCCGCCGCGAGCGCAAGACCTGTCATGGGTCCCGGGAGCACAACGTCGGTGAAAAGGAGGTCGATGCGCGCTTCGCGTTTCGCCAGCTCCAGCGCCGACGGTCCATCTCCAGCCGCAGTGACCCGATACCCCAGCGCCTTCAGCATGCGCGTGGCGATGTTGCGCAGCGCCTTCTCGTCTTCGACAAGCAGCACCAGCTCGCCAGACCCGCGAGGAGTCTCCCCTGCCAGAGACGCCGGCGGTTCTTCTTCCCATTGGTCCTGGGCCGACGGGAAGTAGAGCTTGATGGTGGTGCCTTGGCCCACCTCGCTGTACACCTTCACGTGTCCGCCTGACTGGCGCACGAAGCCGTAGACCATGCTGAGTCCAAGTCCGGTCCCTTCACCGCGCAGTCGCGTCGTGAAGAACGGCTCAAAGAGTCGCGGCAGCAGCTCCGCGGGGATGCCGACGCCCGTATCAGCCACGCTGACAAAACAGTACTCCCCCGGTGCGGCGTCAGGAGTCTCTTTGGCGTAGTTCGCGTCGAGACGCACCTGGCCGGTCTCGATGAGGAGGAGTCCGCCGTTCGCCATGGCGTGCCTCGCATTCACCACGAGATTGAGGATTGCTGTGTCGAGTTGGACGGGATCGACCAGCGAGAAGCAGGTGGCACCCAGATTGAGCCGGAGTGTCACGTCTTCGCCAATCGTCCGGATGAGCAGGGGCTCCATCCCCCTGATGACCTGACTGAGGTCGACGAGACGCGGTTGCAGCGGTTGTCGGCGAGCGAACGCGAGCAGCTGGTTGGTCAGGCCGGCCGCGCGGGTTGCTGCAGCGCGAATCTCGTCGAGCGCCTCCTGATCCAGGTCGCGCGTAGGGCTGGCCGCGTCGATTCTGATGAGTGACGCATAGCCCTGAATGACCGCGAGCAGGTTGTTGAAATCGTGGGCCACACCGCCGGTAAGGCGACCGAGCACTTCGAGGTGCTGCGCACGATTCATCGCGGACTCCATCGCAGCACGTCGATCCATCTGGCGGAACAGCGCGAGCAGGCCCGTAGCAGCGGACGCCGCAAGCATGGCAAGAACGATCGCGGAGATCAGTGCATCCCGCTGGACCGTCGCCAGCAGCTCAGGCTCGCTCAGCGACACGGCGACGATCAGCGAAAGGCCCGGCAGCGACAGGACGCCGTTCCGAAGCGCCGATCGACCGGGCGACGCTTTGGTTCGCAGCGAACCACGGCCGGCGTGTCGTCCCACGTCGAGCAACGGATCCCCCACCGCACTTTCGCCGATCGGGTTTCGGACCGACGGCTCACGAAACACCACGAACCCATCGGCGTGAAACACCGTCACCGTCCCGCCCTCCCCTACATCAATCGTACGGAAGAACTCCCGCAGGGAGTCTGGCACGAACGTGGCCACGATGCCTCCGTCGAACGCACCGCCAGCCGTCGTCAGGCGGCGACCGAGCGGAATGACCAGCGCCTGGTCCGGACGATAGATCGCCCTGAAGGGCGTCGAGGCAACCAGGCCGACGACCGAATCGGAGGCTAACTGTCGAAAGACGTAATCGTCCCGGCGAGACTGACCGACGATCTCACGGCGCGTGGAGTGACGAACGATGCCGGTGCGGTCGATCACCGACATCGACCCGATTCCGGTCAGGCCCGCGCGCGCCGCGGAGAGAAGGGGCAGCCACTCCTGGTCCGGCGCGAGTGGCCCACCGATGCGCGGATTCAGCGCGGCCAGTTGCCGGAGCGATGCATCGGAGGCGGCAAAGGCCTCGCCGAGGTACCGGGAGAGGATGTGGGCCAGGTTCAGGGCGCGACGGTCACCGTTGGCCAGAATCCGCTCGCTGCGCGAGGAGAGATCAGCGAAGCGAAGCACCGCGAGCAGACCGAGCGCCGCGGCTGTCGAACCCACCATGAGCCGCTTGAGGCGACGGCGTCGCAAATCCGTTGTGCTGGACGTCCCCTTCACTGCGGACCCTGGTCAGTCATCGCCACTCCTCCCCTCTGTGACCCGTCGCCGACAGTCGCCAGCACACTGTGTACCCCCCTGTGAGGCACTCAAGTATGCAGGGGGTCAACGTGTTTCGCGACCAACGCCGTCACCGACCTCGCGCCGCGGCGCACCAACTGGGGATGCCTTACCGCGGAGGCCGCCGCGAGCGCCGCGGGGGGCCCGCGGCCAGCCGTTGGGGCGGGAGGGACATATACCGGGGGGTGTCCGCCGGCGCGGCCCAACC
>JBQTIW010000224.1:0-24353 GCA_052387735.1 Gemmatimonadaceae bacterium | reverse complement strand
GCCTCGTACAGATTCTTCATGGCCGCTTCATGACGGCCGAGTCGCACCAGGTGGTCGGCCGTGTCATGATCGCGCCAGAGCGCCGCTGCCGCGTCCACGTACATCTGTTCGCGATGCGAGGCGCGCGCAGCCAGCGACGCAGCACGCTCGGCGGCGGCGAGGCCCGCGACCTGCCGCTCGGCCGGGATCGGCTGCCGGACGAACGGATTGCCCCACAGCGTCATGGCGACACCCCAGTGTGCCATCGCGCAGGTCGCGTCGGCGGCGGCAATGGCGCGAAAGGCCTTCTCGGCCTCGTCGAACCAGAACGAGTGGAGCATGGCGGCCGCGCGATCGAACTGCGGCTGCACGGCGGTCGCGCATGAGGTCGGGAAGGAGACCTTGCCGAGCGTCTCACGCTGGTGCTCGTGCTGGCCACGGACCGGCGAGGCCGCGGCAATGCTGGCGGCGACGAGCATGACGGGAACAGGACAACGCATGGGATACCTCCCGCTCGCGAGGCGCTTACGACGGATCGTGTGGTTCCCTCGACTATCGGGACAATCCCCGCTGCGCACAAGTCTGCCGGCCAGAAACTCGTCGCGCGTTTGGCGACCCTCATCTCCTGCTGAGATCGGCCTGACGCTGGTCCATTGGCTTCGTCAGGGTTCCCCATGCAGTCTGTCGCCATCGTCTCGGCAACACGAGGACCTCATGCCGATCGTCGCATGTTCGCTGCTCCTCCTCGCACTCGCCGGCTGCGGTGGACGCGACGCAGCTCGGCTCGAGGTCCGCGAAGGCACCCTCGCTCGAAACGCACAGGTGGTACGCGTGGTCACTCCGCGCGCAGTACGTCCGCCGGATCAAGCCGCGACGTTCGGCGTGCCGGTGTCCAACTCGCCAGTGCCGCCGTGCCGATCAGCAGCACCGATGCGCCGACGAGCGTGACCACGTCGGTCGGAGCCACGCCATAGAGCAGCGACTGCAGAAAGCGTGCGACGAGGGCGAAGAGGACGAGGCCTCCCACGATGCCGAATCCCGTGAGAACGACGCCCTGCCTCGTCAGCATCGCCGCCACGGCGCGGGGCGACGCGCCGAGCGCGATGCGCACCCCTAACTCACGAGTACGCAATGCCACGATGTACGCCATGACCCCGTAGAGTCCCACCGCGCCGAGCACGAGCGTCACGACCGCGGCGGCGCCCAACACAATGGCGGCGAACGCGAGCTGCGCCATCGAGTCGCGGAACACGACCGTCATGGGCTTGATGTCGAACACCGGCAGCGTCGGGTCCAGCTCGCTCACCGCACGCTGCACGGCGCTCGTGATCGCGGTCGGCTCGCCGCCGGTACGGACCACGAGAGCCATCGTGTTGCGCGTCTGGCTGTTGAACTCCTGGATCCTCGGGACTTCGGGGAAATACACCGTCTGAGCTGCCGGCGCGGCGAGCGCGCTGTCGCGGGCATTGCCGACCACACCAACGATGGTGAACCACGCACCACCTGGAAGCTCCCGGAACCGCTTGCCGAGGGCTCGCTGTCCGGTGGAGTCCTTCCAGAACTGGACGGCTGTCGCCTGACTGATGATCGCCTCGTCGGGCCGCTGTGTGTCGAGACGGCCGAACGTTCTCCCCGCAAGCAGCGGTATGGACATCGACGTGAAGTAGCCACCATCTGTCGTGGTGTAGAGCTGCAGCGGTGGGATCTTCGTCTCGTATGACGGGTCGTCCTCCGGGTAGAACGGATTCCGGTTCATCCCGCGTGTCATCAGCGGGAGGCGCGATGAAAGCCCGACCGACTGGACGCCGGGCAGGCTCCCGACGCGATCGAGAAGCTGCGTGTAGAAGCGCACCACGGCCGTGTCGTTAGGATAGCGCGCTTCCGGCAGCGACATCCAGAAGGTCGCAACGTGTTCGGGATCGAATCCAGGCCGAACCGCGTTGAGCTGTTGAAACGTCCGAAGGAGCAACCCGGAACCGGCGAGGGCGACGAGGGCGAGGGCGATCTGCGATGCGACGAGTACACTTCGCACCCGCTGCTGCGCCCGGCTCGCCGTCCCGCCGCGCCCTCCTTCCCGCAGCGCAGTGGCGAGCTGCACACGGCCGAGTCGCAGTGCGGGGATCACGCTGCACGCCACGGCGACGATGGCCGAAATCACGATCGTGAAGCCGACGGTCGCGAAATCAACGCCTACTTCCGCCAGCCGCGGAATCGCCGCCGGGCTCGCGTTCACGAGGGCCCGGATCGAGAGCGCGGCCAGGGCGAGCGCCGCCGCGCCGGCGATTGCCGTGATCACGGCCGACTCGGCGAGGAAATGCGCGAGCACGCGAGCGCGGCCGGCGCCGATCGCCTCGCGAACGGCCAGCTCGCGCTGGCGCGCATCGGCGCGAACGAGGATCAGGTTGGTGACATTGGCGCACGCGACGAGTAGCACCAGTCCGGCCGCGGCGGCGACGATCCAGAGCGTCGTCGCGATCCCGCCTGTCACGTCGTCTTTCAGGGGCACGAGACGCGGTGAAGGTCTCGCCTGCTCCAACAGCATTGTCGTGGGAACGCCTGGCGCCAGGTTCGGCGATTGCTCGGCCATGCGTGGCAGCAGCGCGGCAAACTCCCGCTCGGCGTCAGCCGCACGCACGCCGGGTCTCAGTCGGGCGACCGCGTCATAGTTGAACCCACCAGGAAACGGATCGTTTGGATTGAGCTGGAGTGGCAGCCAGATGCGTGTATCGGCCGTCGGAAAGCGGAAACGCGCAGGCATCACCCCGATGATCTCTCGACTGCGCCCGTTTACCTCGAGCAAGCGACCGAGGATCTTGGGATCGCCACCCAATCGCAAGCGCCAGAGCCCCTCGCTGATGATGACCACGTGTGGTCCGTTCGGCAGGTCTTCCGCTTCGCTGAAGGTGCGGCCCAGCAACGGGGAGATCCCCAGGACCGGGACAACGCTCGACGACAGCCAGCTGGAAGTGATCCGTTGCGGATCTGCCGCCCCTCCCGGGTCTGACACATTGACCGCGTCGCTCCGATACACCCCGATGCCTTCGATGGAGCGCGCAAGCTTCTTGTAGGTGAAGTACGTCGCGGCGGTTTGATTCGCCTTGTCGATCGCGACGCCCTTGAGGTCGTGCCACGCTCCGACGAGGCGGTCCGGGTCGCTGTACGGAAGGGGGCGCAGCAGCACGCCGTTGACGAGCGCGAAGATCGCGACCGCTGCTCCGATGCCGATGACGAGGGTGAGGGACGCCGTGATGGTGAACGCCGGCGTTCGCCGGAGCGATCTCCAGGCGGGTCGGACGAGGGACGAGATGGACATTGGTCCTGGGAGCTCCGCGTGGCTGCACCCGGCCTACGTCCCGGTTTCCCTGCCGGTTTCGCCGTCCAGGCAGATTCGGCGCTTCCAATCCTACGGACCGATCAGGGCGCCGGGCGGGCGCGCGGGATGATCGTTTCCGGTTGACCTGGTTCGGGTATCGTCCCCGTGGTCCCGCCAAAGATGCCGCCCACGTAATGCGCTATCAGCGCGGCGAGCACGGCACCCGCGCCCACGCTGATCAGGGTGACCTTCCGCCTATCGAGTTGCTTGAGCTCGAGTTGCTGCACATCACCTACCGGAACGGCGACACGCTGCATCAGCCCCGCGCTCGCAATGCGCGCATCAGTCGTCAGGCGCACCGAGACCAGCAGTTGCTGCGCATTCACCTGGACGAGCGAACCGTCGAAGGTGCGACGCAAATCGGGCAGCTGGTCCCCCACCGCCGTCGTGAGGCGCGCAAGGCCCTCGGGTGACAGATGCACGCGCACCTCGCGACCTACCGGCGCTTCCGCAACTGATACGTAGGTGTACTTGAAACACCCCGCACTCGCCAACGCGAGACACAACAGCCAGCTCGCGGTCTTCATCCCGGTGGCCACTGAGCACGACGGGGTGCCATGATATCTTCCACGAGGAAATTGTGGGAATGCTCAACACCATTCACCGAAAGTGTCACTCGATACGCGCCTGGCGCGAGACGCGGCGTAGGCGGAGGTGGCTCGTCTTCCATGTCCGCCGCGGCCGCCACGCGTGCCGGTGCTTCACCCATCAGGTTCCACTGCACCCGATTGATCCCCGGCTCGACGGATCCGTTCAGCGAGCGCACCACCTTCCCACTCACTACCTCGCGCACCGTCAGCTTTACCTCCCCCTGTGCCCGCTGCTTCAGGTAATACTGGAACGCGACACCGGGATCCGGGTTCGTTCCGCGGAACTGCTTGCTTCCAGGTTGCGCACGCGTCAGCCGCTGCTCGTTGCGGAGCAGCCATGCGTTCCGCGGCGCGAAGAAGTGCACGTCGCGCGCGAGGACGTCGCCTTTGAGCTGCTGCAACGGCGTGATGTCATCCATGATCATCACGCTGCGACCATGCGTCGCCAGCACCAGGTCTCCGTCCCGTGGATGTATCACGACGTCATCGACGCGGACTGGCGCGAGCCCCGTCATGAAACGCTTCCAGCTCTTCCCTCCATCCAGTGACACGTGGAAGCCGTTCTCCGTCCCCACATACAGGGCGCTGGGGTTCTTGGGGTCCTCCTTGATCACGTTGACGCAGCCGAAATCGGGAAGGCCACTCGAGATCGACGTCCACGACTTCCCATAGTCCCGCGTCACGTAGACGTATGGGCGCATGTCGTTACTGCGATGGCAGTCGATCGCGAGATAGGCGCTCGCCGCATCTGCATGGGACGCTTCCACCCGCGAGATCCAGCAATTGCGTGGTGAGCCGCTGACGTTGGCGGTCACGTTCGTCCAGTTGGACAATCCGCCGTGGCTCACCTGGACATTGCCGTCGTCGGTCCCGACCCAGAGCACCCCGGGCACAAGGGGCGATTCGGCAACACTCGTTATGGTGCTGAAGAACCAGGTGCCGTCGTTCTTGGAGTGGATGCACGCTTCGTCCTTTGCGAGCTTGCCATCACCATGACAGTCGGGAAGCCGCCCCTTGGCGCCCAGAATCTCCAGCGTGTCGCGATCGATCTGTCTGGTGAGATCGGGCCCCATCGTCCAGGTGTCGCCACGATCCACCGATCTGAAGAGACGATTCCCGCCGAGGTAGATGGTGCTGGGGTTGTGCGGCGAGAGGATGAACGGCGTGGCCCAGTTCCAGCGGAACGTTTCGGTCGCCTCGGGCTTCGGCACCACATTGCTTGCGCGTTGCGCGGTGGCCACTCGCGGCTGAATGGACCAGACGTCACTGACGCTCAGGTCGAGACGCCGAATCGCTCCCCGCTGTCCTTCGGCGTAGACGATGTTGTGATCCGTAGGATCGACGGCCGTGTAGCCCCCGTCGCCGCTGCCGACGTTGTACCAGTCGTACGCGGAGATGAACCGCGCCCCGACCGCGCTGGGACCGCACCAGCTCGAGTTGTCCTGCAGACCGCCGCACACGAAGTACGGACGGCGCATGTCGACCGAGACCTGGTAGAATTGCCCAGCCGCGTTAGGCCGCATTGCCTCAAAGCTGCGCCCGCGATCGCGACTCGCATCAAAGCCGCCGTCGTTCCCGACCATCAGGTGGTCGCTGTCGTTGGGATCGACCCAGATAGCGTGATAGTCCCCATGGCCCGGGCCGGTGATCACGCGGAATGTCCGACCACCGTCCTCGGACTGGTACAAGCTGCGTCCTGCCGTGTACAGGACTTCAGAGCTCTTCGGGTCTACACGAATCTTGCTGAAATAGCCGGGACGCACGTTGTGGTTGCTGCGGAATTCCCAGGTACGGCCCTTGTCGTTCGATCGCCACACGCCGCCGACGTTGTCGCCGACCACGGCGTTCCGCTGTGCCGAGCGTTCTCGCGTCGAAGCGGCACCCGCCAGCCGATCCTCTTCGCGCAGCACCTCGATCTGTGCATATACGACGTTGGAGTTCGAGCGGGAGATGTCGATCGCCACGCGGCCCATCTGTCCCGTGGGCAACCCATTCCCCTTCAGTCGCGTCCAGTTGCTGCCGCCGTCGGTCGATTTCCAGATCCCACTGCCCGGCCCGCCGCCATTGTATCCCCAAGCCGTGCGACGGCGCTCGTACATCGATGCAAACATCGTGTTGGGGTTGCTCTGGTCGATGACGATGTTGTTGGCACCCGTATTCTCGTCGACGTACAACACGCGGCTCCAGGTGCGTCCTCCGTCGGTCGTGCGATAGACGCCGCGCTCCGGGCTGGGTCCATAGAGCGCGCCCGTGGCGGCCACGAACACGACGTCGGCGTTGCGGGGATGAATGGCGATGCGATGAATGCTCTGCGTCCCACGTAGCCCCATGTCGGTGAAGGTCTTCCCCGCATCTGTCGATTTGTAGATCCCGTCTCCATACGACGAGCTGTTCCGGTTGTTCGCCTCTCCGGTGCCCACCCACACCACGTCAGGATTCGACTGGGCCACGGCCACCGCGCCGACGTGCGACGACCGGTAGGTGTCGAAGATCGACTCGAACGTGGTGCCGCCGTTGACGGTCTTCCACACGCCCCCGGTCGCGTAGCCCACATAGTAGATGCGAGGGTCGCGCTCCACGACGGCGATGTCGTCGACTCGGCCTCCCATGTCCGCGGGACCGATGGAGCGCCACTGGAAGCTGCGCAATAGCGGGTCAGTCGACGCGTTGACCGGTGCAGCACGCGGTGCGGGTGGAGCGCCGCGCTGGGCCACCGCCACCTGGCTGCAGAGTGTCACCAGGGCGAGCGCCGCGAGTAGGGACCGCGACAGATGCTTTCCGGAGGACATGGGAGTGCTCCCGTGGGGTGAGGTTATGTGAGCCGGGAATCGGACACCGGGAGTCGGGAATCCGGAGCGGTGGTCGGGAATCCAGCCTCCAGTTCCCGATGTCCGGTTCCCAGGTCCCCCCCTTCAAGGCCCGCACCTTTGAAGAGTCTCTCGAAGTGATGGCTGAAGACGACGGCCGCGAACCCGTCGGCGGTCGAGTTGCCTGACGTGCGAAACATGTCGGGGATGCCGCCGGCGAGTGCGACCCACGTGCCCACGAAGGTCGTTCGTAACGGATCTTCGAGACCGAGCAGAGAGGCGAACAGCACCGCAGTCCACAACGCGAGACCCATGGCGCCTGGTACACCCGGCGCTGCCATCGTGTAGAGGACGACGAATGGCCAGACCACGAGCAGGTGCGACCAACCGATGTCCAGGCCGAAGACGTAGCCGGCAATCAGCGGACCGTAGGCCATGTACTGCATCGCACTTGCACCCTTGTGCACGATCGCCCCGATCGGAATCACGAAGTCGGCGACTTCCTCGCGCACGCCATACTTCTTGGCATTGGCGATGTTGACGGGAATCGTCGCCAGCGATGATGAAGTTCCAGCGGCAAAGAGCGCGGTGGGGAGATAGTACTCTTTGAGGAGCCGCATCCGGTCGCGCACGCCGCCGAGGAGCGGGAGCAGAACCAACCAGTACAGCAGGAACCAGATGACCCCCATCGCCGCCGAGTACAGGATCATGAGGCCGTAATGGCTCATGCCGAGCCTGGCGCCGAAGTTGACGCCGATCATGATGCCTAGCGCCAGTATCAACGGGACGATCGCGATGCTGATGGAGGCACCGGCCGTGGCGATGCCTCGTTCGACACGTCGCAGCACGGCGTAGACCGGTTCGACTTTCACGCCGATGAGGCCGATCACGACGGCGGCGATGATCGCCAGCACCGCACTCGATGCCCTGCCCCCGGAGCCAAGCCCCGTGAACATCCCGGCGGCATCGGCCACCGCGGCGCTCCCGGACTCGAAGGGCAGCCGGAACGTGACCGCTGCCACGAGCAGGCCGAGCAGGCTCCCCAGGACCGAAGCGAACACAAACCATCCCAATACCGCAGCGACGAACCGTCCGGCGAGCCCTCGACGAATGAGCGTCGCGATCGCGGGGCTCAGAGCACCAACGATGAGAACCGGCGCCACGAAGACGATCCAGGACAGCAAGGTCCGCGTGACGTCGGCGACCGGCGCAAGGAACGCGGGCATCAGCCCACCCGCCACGATGCCGCCGATCAGGGCGATGAAGCCCCAGACATACGCAGGCACGTGTTGCACCGAGAGCAGTGGCGACACCCGGTCAGAGCTCCTCGAGCGAATCGAGATACACCAACCCCTGCCCGCGGAGCGTGTCCCGCATCCCGTAGATGTCGAGTCCGAGCTCGCCCTTCTGCAGCCGCTCCCGGACACCTGCTTCTTTGGCCTCACGAGCGGCGCAGGCGTTCACCACCTTGCCGGCGTCGTTCAGGGGCACGAACACCACGCCGTCGTCGTCGGCCACGACGACGTCTCCGGGTGTGACGGCAACGCCGGCGACGACCACCGGGACGTTCACCGCTCCCACGGTCGCCTTGACCGTGCCCTTCGCCGAGACCGTGCGTGACCAAACGGGAAACTGCATCTTGCGCAACGCGGCGACATCCCGGCAGCCGGCGTCGACGACGAGTCCCACGACCCCGCGCGCGGCAAGCGACGTCGCAAGCAGTTCGCCGAACATCCCGTCTTCGTTCTCCGAGCTGACGCCCACTACGAGGAGATCCCCCGGATGGCACAGCTCGACCGCGACGTGCAGCATCCAGTTGTCGCCGGGATGCGTGAGGACGGTGACGGCGCTCCCGGCCACAGCGACGGGAGTCCAGATCGGACGCAGGTACGGCTTGGCGAGACCCGTGCGCCCCAGCGCCTCGTGTACCGTCGCCACACCGGCTTCACCGAGACGCCGAACGATCTGTTCAGACGCACGCGAGATGTTGCGGACCGCGACGGTTCTCATGCCAGCACGTCCATGACTTGGGGAAAGAGCCGCTGATACGCCTCGCCGTAGGTCACCTTGAGTCCCGAGTTGCGCGCAGCCTGATTCCCGCGCTGGAGCGCGACGCGCGTGTAGTACTCCCAGAGGTGCTCCTGGGCCTCCATGCACTCCAACGCTTTCCGCTTCTTGTCCCACACCGGCCCAATGTCGATGAACGCATCGGGACGCCAGGCGCATTGCTCCGTCTGGTGGGGTTCGAAGAGGTACACCTGCGGCGCACCCACTACCGGTTGCTCCGGTGTGTGCCCGTGCGCCTGGGCGACGATCCTCGCCTCCTGGGCGAGGTGCGCGGCCTGCGGGTGGTCGAAGTTGTAGGGATCGGCCAGCGAGTGTGTGAGCACGAATGCCGGCTGCAGCTGGCGAAAGTGATCGACGAGGGCAAAAAGCACGTCGTCGTTTGTGCGCATCGGGTAATCGCCCACGTCCAGAAAGACGACCTCACAGCCGAGGACATCGGCGGCGGCCTGTGCCTCGCGGCGGCGGTCGTCCTTCACGCGCTGCAGCGTCATTCCCGGCTGGCGCCACAGCTTGGCCGATTCGCCGCGCTCGCCGTACGAGAGGCAGATGACGCGCACCTGATAGCCGCGCTCAGCGTGCAGCGCGATCGCGCCCCCGGCGCGCCAGACGAAGTCCGCCGAGTGTGCGCTGATCACCAACGCGGTTTTATGCTCAGGCATCATCACCTCGTAGTGGCTCAAGGACCCGCCCAAATACGGGCGGGGACGAACACGTGTCCGGCAAACAGCTTTCGCGCCGTCCGCAGCAGGGCGGCGCGCCGCACCTCCGTGCCGTTGGGCCCGTCCACGACCTCGAGGTCGACGGTGAACTCGCCGGTGGGATGCTCCACCGAAAGTCGCGTCGACCCGTCCGATGGCAGCACCGTGATCCGCGACGGCATCGATCCCGGCAACAGGCACGCCGTGGCGACGCTGACCGCACCGAGCACGCCGATGCTCGCGTGGCAGACGTGCGGGATGAAGGTACGCGTGCAGAGGGCCCCGCCGTTCTGCGGTGGTGCCACGAGCGTCATCTTGGGCACGACCTTGTCGCGCACATCGCCAAGGCCCATGAGGCGCCCGGCGTGCAGACGCACTTCTTCCAACCGCTGCTTGAGCTCCACGTTGGCGTTCATGGCGTCGCGGGTCTCGTATCCGGTCACACCTAACGACTCGGCGGCCAGGATGACGACCGGCATGCCATTGTCGATACAGGTCACCTGCATGCCCTGGATCACGTCGATCACCCGGCCCGTGGGGAGCAGCGACGCGCACACCGAGCCCGCGATGTCCAGGAAATCGATGGCGATCGGCGCGTGCGACCCGGGCACGCCATCGATGCGGCACTCCCCGTCGACGGCGACGCGACCACCGGGCGTCTGGACGGTGATGTCGCAGAGCATCTGCGTGTTGAGCGTCAGCACACGCGCCGTCGTCGTATTGCCGGTGGCCGGGATCAGCCCCTGATCGAGGCCAAACGGCACGACGGCTGCGAGCATGTTCCCGCAGTTAGGCGTCGTGTCGACCAGCGCCCGGTCCACGCTCACCTGCGCGAACAGGAACTCGAGGTCCACGCCTTCGCGCTCGGATCGGGCGACGATACCCACCTTGCTGGTGAGCGGGTCGGCGCCACCGAGGCCGTCGATCTGACGAAGATCTGGCGACCCCATGATCGACAACAGCACGCGATCGCGGGTTTCGACGTCGGCAGGCAGGTCTGCCGCCAGGAAAAACGGCCCCTTCGACGTGCCCCCCCGCATGAGCGTGCAACGGATCGGCGTCTCCGCCGCCGGCGGCGCAGCATCGAGCAGGTCGGTCATCGGGCCATCCCTGCCTGGGCGATCCGCGTCAACGCCACGTCGAGATCCGCCTCGGGACCGCTCAACGAGATGCGCAGGTGTCCGGCGCCGGCCAGGCCGAAGGCGCTCCCCGGAAGCACGGCAATGTCGAGATCGTCGAGCCAGCGGCGGGCGATCGCCACATCGTCCCCACCGACGTGGGGAAACAGGAAGAACCCAGCGTCAGGCGCGACGATAGACAAACCTTCGATTGCATCGAGCGCGGCGGCCGCCTTGATCACACGTCCGTGGAACTGGGCACGGTATTGCGGCAGCAGCTCCGGAGCCAGCTCGAGGGCCCGTGCGCCGGCCGCCTGGATGAACGCCGGAACGCAGTAGATGGAGTGCTGGATGAACTTGACCACGAACCGCGCGAGACCAGGGGGCATGGCCAGAAAGCCGAGGCGCCAGCCGGTCATGCCGAACGACTTGGACAGGCTGTCCACCACCAGCGTCCGCTCGTATCCGTCCTCCGCCGCCTGCGGGAACGATACCGGAGCCTCGTACACGAGATCCGTGTAGACCTGGTCGAAGATGATCCACAGGTTGCGCGTCCGCGCCAGCTCGACGATCTGTTCGACCTCCCACCGTGTCAGCACGCGACCCGTGGGATTCACCGGGGAGTTGACGATGACCGCACGCGTGGAGTGCGTGATCGCCTTCTCCATCACGGCCAGATCGAGGTGGTCGAGCATCGGCACCGGCACCGCATCGCCACCCGCGAGCCTGACGCAAGGTCCATAGCTCACCCAACCCGGCTGCGGCACCAGCACCTCGTCACCCGGCTCGATGATCCCCATCAGCGCACTGAGCAGCGCGAACTTCCCGCCGGGAGTGACGATGATATCGTCGGGATCGTAGGTCACCCCCGACCGCTGCAACTCCCGTTTGGCGATGGCGTCGCGCAGGCTCCTCTCGCCGAACGACGAGGAGTAGTGCGTCGCCCCTCCTCGCAGCGCACGATGGGCCGACTCGATGATCCGTGGGTCCGTTTCCAGATTCGGATCGCCACTCGACATCGCAAGAACCTCGCGACCCTGTGCTCGCGCGACTCTGACCCGTTCCGACATCTCGACTGTCGCCGAGGGCTTGAGCGACTGGAACCGCCCCGCCACCGCAGGTGCTGCCATCACAGCGCTCCGTTGGTTTCGGGGAATCGCGACGGGCTGAACACGAGGGTGTCCCCCGCCGGCGTGGGCGATCGAAATACCGCGGCACAGAAAGGCACCATGTGCCGCAATGCCGCCTCCGCATCGGACGGGTCGCACTTCCCCTCCGAGAGGATCGCCACGCGGCCCGGATTCGAGAGCGTGTAGTACTGCGCCGCCAGGAGGAACTGAAAGCGCCAGTACACCTCCTCCTCACTGAACTGCGGCAGCACCAGGCGAATCGCCCCAGCGAAGGTGCGACTCACGTGATTGAAGTGCCGGGAAATGAGATCCGCGGCCAGCGACTCGTTCTCGTGCGACAGGACGGCCCGCAGCCGCAGAAATCGCCGCGCGCCGTCCGGATCGTTCGGCCAGATCAGCGACGGCCGCAGGTATGCTTCCAGGATCTGCTCCAGCATCGGTGGCCGTCCCGGCCCCTCCACACACTCCGACAACAGCTGCAGTCGCTCCGCGTTCATCGGACCGCAGCGCTTCTCGAAAATCTGTTCCAGCAGTTCCTGTTTTGAGCCGAAGTGGTAGTGAATGGCGGCGATGTTGACCCCTGACGTCCGCGTGATGGATCGCAGCGACACCCCCCAATAGCCTTGCTCCGCGAACATCTCTTCCGCTGTCGCCAGTATCCGTTCGGGCGTCTGAAGGTCCTGATCTCCGTTCATGGGTCTGCTGATGGCAGGTGAGTGATACGGGTGTCGTCTGCTCACGATCCGGGCCACCGTCGCTCCGCGACGCGTTCTATGGGTCGGGGGGTCGGCATGGGGCGAACCGCCGTGCGCGTCTTCAGGTTGTACCGGTCGCCGCGCCGGAGGAAATAGAACAACCCTCCAACCGTGCGCAGCGTTTCAGGAGGCTCGGGCAGGATCTGGCGGGTGTTGTCGTAGATCAGCGCGTAGCTGCCGCCGATCACCTCCGCCTCGTCTCCTTTCACCACGATCGCAGTGTTTTCATCCAGCGCCAGGCCGAGCATGTCTGGGTGCGCGTTGATGACGCCGATCATGTCAAACTGCCGGTTGCGAGCCAGGACGTGCACGTCGATGATCACGTTGCGCACCAGACGAAAGCCGCGTCGCCAGTCCTTCTGTGGAATCGCGCGTTGCTCCAGTTCGGGCGAGCGCAGCATGATGTAGTCGCTCTGGATCCGCGCGCCGGCCGACCCGCCACCCACGACTCCGCCACGATCGAGCAGTGCGAAGAGCTCGCGGTGCACCTTCGTGTCCAGGTACGCGTCGGCGTGTCGCCAGGAGTTCCCTTCGGCGAACCAGATGCCGCGCGCGGTGCGCATCGGGGCCACGAATGCCTCACTGTTCGCGACGTTGCGATCGCGGGTATGCAACAGGCGCAGATTGCGCGCCCCCGCCTCACGCAACAGCCGGAGACATTCGCACGAATCGTCGTACCGCTCGGCGTTGCCTGACGTGGGGACAACCAGGATCGGAGCGTCAGGGCCCCCCGCCAGCTCAATGAAGCGCTGGTAGATCTCGGGGGTCGTTTCCGCGCCCCCGCTAATGACCAGCGCACCCCGCGCCGGCCCGTGATCCTGTGCCTCGAGCCCGCCCGCGACGACCATGGCGGCAGGGATCAGAAGCCCGAAGAGAACGGCTCCGATCATGGCACACTCCACCCATGCGGGTGCGCGATCAGCGCGCACCCGTGGTCACGGCGGGCCATGACGCTCATTTGCCCAGATGTGGATTGGTGTCCAACTCCTGTTGCGAGATCGGATAGCAGCGATCCTTCCCGATCCGATCGTCCATGCGAAGGTTGGCTGGGAGTGGACCTGGGGCTGCGGGATCGGTGCCGTCGCCCATCCATCGACGGCGCTCACCCACCGCCCTGGCCTCCAGCCACAGCTCGATCAGCTTCTCGAGTTTGAGCCACGTCCACACCTGCTCGCTCGTCGTCGCCTGACGCAGCGGCACCCCGACCGCGGTGCGGATCTCGTTGATGATGGTGAGCGCTCCGGGGACATCGCCGGCGCGAAGCCTGGACTCGGCAATGATCAGCTGCGCCTCACGCCCCGACGACAGCTCGATCGGCCCATCCTCACGGATGTGTTTGCGCTGTTGCCAGTATTGCACCTGTCCGATCGCTCCTCGGCCGTCGCCGAGATCGGGGAGACTGCCGAGCCCGACGCGAAAGGGAGTGTCCGGAAACTTGCGATACGGGGTGCGGCGGTCCTTGAACTGATCGAAGTTGTCACCGTAGAAGGTGCTCCACTGACTGAAGTTGCGGCGCACCTGGTCGGTCGTGGCAATGGCCAGGCTGTTCGACTGGTTCATCGCGACGATGTTGAACGGTGTCGCGTACGAGAAGTCCTTGGGAACGAGCGCTGCATCTGCGGCGGCGCCGGGCCAGTTGCCTCTCCAGATGCGCACGGACGCCCGGCCGGCGAGAGCGGCGTACTGCTGCTGCGTGTTTGCTCTCGTCGTGGCAATGGCAAGGGCTTCGGTGAAGGCTGCTTCGGCGCGCTCGAAGTGGGTGATGAACGGCATTTCCGGGCCGCCGTCGATCACGGTCTTGCAGACGTGTTCGCCGAGGAGCCGATTGGAGTAGCCGACGAAGAGGAGCACCGGTGCGGCGAGCGCGTAGTCCTTGAACCGGTCGCCCCGGGTCTCCTTGATGCGTGCCGCCCCTTGCTCGGCGAGCCAACGGGCCAGCTGTCCGCGGTTCACGACGCCTGCCTGATCGGGGGTCAGCTGGTTGCGGAACTCCTGGACGCTGCAGGCAAACGACCCTGTCTGCCCGGAGGGGAACCACTCGCGGGCGATCACGGCCCCACACATGGAGAAGTTGCTGCCATCGGTGCCGAGGGCGGTGTTGAAGGCGCGCAGGGCGCCGTTCACCACGGCGTCGTGCGCGGCTTCGACGCTGAGGAATGAATCTTCGACGGGTCCGGGATTGGAGACCTTGAGATCACAGGACGCGAGTCCCGCCGCCATGGCGATCAGGCCTGGCAGGGGTCGGACCCTCGAGGCGAGCTGCTGAGTGTTCACGATATCCTCTCGGGTTAGAAGACCAGGCGGAGCGCCGCCATGAACGTCGCGGGCGGCGGTGTGACGCCAATGCCTAACGCACGGACCCGCTGCGTGCCGGGTTCGGCGGCGCCCATCATCTCGGGCTCGAAGATCTCGAACTCGTCGTTCACCCAGCGGATCCAGTTCTGCGCCGACAGGGTCACGAACGCGCTCGATGCGCCGGGAATGCGGAACGGGAGGGCCGCACGCGCGGTGATGTCACGCACCTTGAAGAAATCGGCTTTCTGAATGAAGGAGCCCTGCCGGTAGAAGCGACTGTCGCAGAGGAGCCGGTTCTTCGCGGTCGTTTCTGCACCACGACCCGCCCTGCGCAGCGCATTCCCCGCGAGGCATCTCGGCCACGTGGTGATGGCCCGGCTCGCCGCGTCCTCCGAGGATCCATCGCTCATGTAGTGCCCGCCCTGATACTCACCGCGCGCCGAGAGGGTGATCTGCCAGGGAAGCTCGAAGGTGGTACTGAGGCCGATCGTGCGCGAGGGCGTGTTGGGCCCGAAGATGTGGTCGACCTTGAGCACCGGGTCGGCAAGCTCGTTAGGGTTCAGCAGCTTGATCCCGCGCAGCACCATCAGCGGCTGGCCCTCCAGGAGCCATCCCTGGTTGCCCAGACTGACCGGCGTGGCTTCGCCGAGGGTCAGGACCTTGCTGCGGTTGGTGGCGTAGCTGGTGCCGAGCGTCCAGGTGAGCTTGTCGCTCTCGAAGACGCGGACGCTCGCCTGCAGCTCGACCCCCTTGTTCTCGATCTCTCCAACATTTCGGAGCTGTGAGCTCTGGAATCCCGTCGACGGAACGGACCGCACCGGGAAGAGTGCGTCCTTGGTTTTGCCGCTGTAGTAGGTGAAGTCGGTCGTGACGCGGCCGCCCAGCACCGACCAGTCGAAGCCGAGCTCCGTTTCGACCGTGCGTTCCGGCCCTAAATCAGGGTTGCCAAGATTCTGTGGAAGGTAGGCGGCGGCCGTGCCGAATCCGGCCGGGCTCCATGTCCTGATGGCATCGAACGCCCCCGGCGCTCGGCCGGCGCTGCCGAGTGCGGCGCGCAGTTTCATCTCGCCGAGGCCTTTGCGCCAGAAGCCTTCTTCGCTGACGACGTACGATCCGCTGATCTTGGGGTACGCCTGGAGCCCGAACCCGGTGCCGAAGACGCTGCTCCCATCGATGCGCAGACCGGCGGTGAGGAAGTAGCGGTCGCGGAATCCGGTGAGGTTCTGGAAGAAGAAGCCGCCGGTGAGGACGCGCAGCCGGTCCTCGGTGACGTTCTGAATCGATCCCGTGGAGAGCGTCGGATTGTTGGGGCCGGGGAAGTTGAGCGCGTATCCGTCGATGGTTTGTTCTTCGGTGCTGATGAACTGTCCGCCGGCGGAGAAGCTCGTCTTGAGGGCCGGTGTCAGCTGGAAGTCGAGGGTAGAGGTGAGGTCGACGGTGCCCTGCTCCGTGCGGAAGTTGCGGACGTCGAGGTCACCACGAGGCTCGAGCACGAAGGCGTACGGCCGGAGACGCGTGAGAACGTTGGTCGCGCGGTCGTAGCCGATCGTGAGGCGGTTGGACCAGTTGGAGCGCACCAGATAGGTCGCCGTGAGACCGGAGTTGACGCGATCGATGTCGCTGTCGAAGTCCTGGTCGAGGAGTCTGGAGATGGAGTCGGCGTCGGAGCTGCTCAGGTGATTGAACTGCTGTCGCATCACACCCATGATGAAGCCGGACGGATTCACGCCGCCGGCCACATTCGTGATCCTGGAGATGTTGAGGAAGTTGTTCCACTCCAGGATCAGGCCGGGGAGCGGTGCGAACGAGAAATTGCCGCGCACCGCCTTGCGGTTCAGCGTTTCGTTAGGCAGCACGCCCTTGCGGTCATCGAGCGATCCCGACATGTAGTACTTGAGAGCGTCGGCGCCACCGCGAACGCTCAGGTTGTACACCTGCTGGGGCCCATCCTTGAGCCACGGATCGAGGTAGAAGTACGGCTGTGGCTCGGGAGAGAACGGCATGAGCCGCTGAAAGCCGTGCTGTGTCTCGAGCTCCCAGGTCGTGCGCCCCGAACTTCCCTTCTTTGTGAAGATCTGAATGACGCCGGCGGCAGCCTCTGTTCCATAGAGTGTGGACGCGGCCGCGCCCTTGATGATCTCGATGCGCTCGATGTCGGCCGGGTTGATGTCGTTGAGCGGACTCTGGTTCTCGTTGTTGCTCCGCCGGCCGACGGCGGAGGGATTGGGGTACGGCTCGCTCCGCACGCGGACCCCGTCTATATAGAAGAGGGGCTGGTTGCTCATCGTCGCACTGACGTTGCCGCGTAACCGGATCTGTGCCGCACCGCCGATCTGCCCCGATCCCTGGAGCACCGTCATACCCGGCGACTGGGCCTGGAGCATCGTCTCCATGTTGACCGGGAGATTTGGCCTGGCGGCCGGGTTGAACACGGAGATCGAGTTTCCGATCTCGCGTTGCCGTGCCGCACCGGCCGTGCCCGTCACGACGATCTGGTCGAGCTCGAGCGCGGCGCGGACCATGGTTACATCAACGTTTGTCGTGGACCCGCTCGTGACGGTGACCGGTTGTGTCACCGGCTTCATCCCGAGCTGGACCACGCGGAGCTGATGCGTACCGGCCGGGACGTTGAGGATGCGGAATCGGCCGTCGCTGCCGGCGAGGGATCCCATCTGAGTCCCGACGATGAAGACCTGTGCGGAGCTCACCGGCTGGTCGGTTCCGTCGACCAGGATCCGACCGGCAATCGTGCCCAACCCCTGGGCATCTGCGCCGGTGGCGGAAGCCGTGAGGGCGCCCGCGAGGAGCAGCCGGACGAAGCCCGGAGGATACAGCCAGCGGTTCAACCAGTCATGGCTCATGGGAACTCCTGTTGTTGCATGGTCTTACGTGATCTTGTCGAATCGACCGGGATGGCGATATCAGTGGACGTGCGAGGCAGGAGGCCGCGGCGCAACCAGGCGGGACGACGCGAATCGATGGCTTGGAGCACTCGCATCTTGCGACCGATTCAATCCATCGCTTGAATGCGCGAACATATGGCGCGGCCGCCAGGGCTGTCAAGACTCAAGACCGGCGTGACAGAACGGCGATCCACTCTGCGATCATGGACGGACCTCGTGCGTCGTTCGGGAGATATTGCTGCCCTCCCGGGCTCGTGCTGGCTGTTCTCCTGGGCGTGCCGTGGCATTTCCGCTGCTGATCGTTGGACCTCGGACGATGATGCGAGCCTCTCGACGCAGTTTGGCATCGGCGCGCTGCGCGGGCCGCGTGACCCGGTCACCTTGCTCCGCCAGTGACAGCGGCGTATCCTCGGCGAATGCGCGGGGAAACGGCGCTCCGTCAACGCGCCATCTCCCGCGTGCGATTGGAGGCGTCGCCATGCCATGTATGAGGTGGTCCCGGGTTCGGTCCACACGGCGGCGAGCCGTGATGGCCCGCTACCCGCTGACCCGCGTGTCTCTAGCCGTTGCCCTCTCCTGCACGCATGACCCGGCAAGCCCGGGCGAGGCACCGCTTCAGCCGGATGGCTCGAACCTGGCGCCAGTGGCCACCATCAGCACGCCACCGACCAACGCGACGTTTTCCTCGATCCGCGTGATCGAGTTCGTTGGTCACGCGTCAGACCGGGAAGACGGACCGCTTCCAGATGCGTCGCTCGTTTGGCGCAGCTCGCTCAGCGGAGCGATCGGTTCGGGGGAAGTCGTCAACCGGACGCTCCCCGTCGGACAGCATCGGATCACGCTCATCGCGACCGACTCGAAGGGAGCCATCGGGAGCGTGACTCGCACGGTCACCGTGGCGCAGTGACGTGTTCACGCGCAGGCGCGGGGCCGCCTAACGGACGATGCCGTCGCCTCTGGCGAAGAATCCCGGGAGCGATACCGGTGCTTTTCCGGTGATCGGGGCGCGCCCGAGCACGGCGCTGGCCGCCGCGCGCTCCAGCGCGTCGCCCACTCCATAGGTGACGACGTACGTGCCCACCGCGGGCACCTGGCGGATCAAATACGGATTGCCGAACACGACGAGCGCGACGCGCGCGGACGAACGCGCCGAGTCGGCGACGGCGAGCGCGGACATCCACGACGCGATGTGCACCGGCATCGCGGGGCGGCCTTCTCCTTCGATGCGTCGCACATACGCGGCGACGACCACGCGCTCTGCGCTGCTGATCGCCGGGGCCAGCGCATCGAGCTGGGACTGCGCCGTCGACGGTGAGATCCTGAGCACGCGTGTGGACGAATCGGCCGCGCGAAGTGCCGCGGCAAACACCTTACCCGCGCGCAGTTCGGTCTCGGGCACGTACTGCACCACGACCGTTCGCTTCCCCTCGAGCGGAAGCACGGTGCCACGATCGCGGAGGAGCGTGATCGCGCGGCGCGCGATGTCCTCCGCGCGGGCGCGATGCGCCGGGTGCCCGACCACGTCGCGCAGGGTATCGAGCGAGACGAATCGATGGAACGCCGCACCACTGCGCGCCTTGAGCTCGAGTATCCGGCGCACCGAGGAGTCGATGCGCGCCGGCGCGATCTCCCCCCGTTGCATCGCGGCGAGCACCGCATCGATCGCTTTCGTCGGGTCGCTTGGCTTGAGCAGAATGTCCGCTCCTGCTTTCACGGCGAGAACACTGCTCTCGGCCACGCCGTAGCCTTTACCGACCCCCTCCATCGTCATCGCGTCGGTGATCGCCACTCCGCGGAAGCCGAGCGTGTCGCGGAGGACGCCGGTCATGATGCGCGGCGCCAGCGTTGCCGGCGTCGTCGAGTCCCCCTCCAGCGCGGGGAGCGCGATGTGTGCCGACATCACCATCCATGCGCCGGCCTCGATCGCAGACCGGAACGGCACCAGTTCGATCGCGCGCAGGCGCGCCCAGTCCGCCGTGACCACCGGAAGTCCGACGTGCGAGTCCACGTCCGTATCGCCGTGACCGGGAAAGTGCTTGGCAGTCGCGATCGTCCCGGCGGCGTGCGACCCGCGCACGAAGAGCGCCGCCAGGCGAGCGACGCGGGCCGGGTCCTCTCCAAACGATCGTGTGTTGATGACGGGATTCGACGGGTCGTTGTTGACGTCGACCGTCGGGGCGAAGTTGATGTGGATGCCGACCGCCTTCGCTTCGCGGCCGATGATGTTGCCGACATCCCAGGCATCGTCGTCGCGTCCCGTTGCGGCAATCGACATCGCGGTCGGGAAGACGGTCGCGCTCCCGGCCTCGAGGAGGTAGTGGGAGAAGAGCCCTCCCTCCAGCCTGCCTAACGCCGGCTCCAGATCGGCCGACGCGAGCAGAGGCACTCTGGCAAGCTTCTGGAACGCGTTGATCTTGGCGGCCACCTCGATCGGCGTGCCGAGCGACATGCTCACACCGCCGATCCCGTCGGCCGTGATCCACCGCCGGACTTCGGCAAAGGTCGAGTCTTCGGTGCTGGTGTAGTCGCCCAGGACCCAGACCATGATCATCTGGCCGATCTTTTCCCGGGGCGAAAGCGAGGCGAGCGTTCCGTCGACCCATCGCCGCTGCGCGGTTGTCAGGGCGGCAGCGGGGTTGAGGGATGAGACTGCCGGAGCCGGAGACGGCAACGCGGGTCGGGCGCAGTTCTGGGCGGCGAAGACCAGGAAGACGACCGGAATGATACGGAAGCGCATTGGAGAAGACTATGACACACCCAGCCGCGGTGTAAGCAGCGTCACGCAGATCCGCGGCGGCGCGCAGGCGATCGTGACAACGGCAAGGGTGGATGCAGGGCTGCCGCCCACTGCCATGACTTCACTCGTGCGCTCGTGCCGCCTTGTCTGGCCGTCTCGGTGGTGTCAACGCATCTACCAGGGCCGCGCGCAATGGAGAGAGACTGCCGTCGAGCGAGGGTGCCGGCCGCAAACGGAGAAGGTGCGCGAGCACGGGGTACAGTGCGACCTGTTCAAATGTCGGCACCTCAATGCCGCGACGGAAACTCGGGCCGCGTGCCAGGAATATGCCCTGCATGCTCGCAAGGGACGGATCATACCCATGCTCACCGCGCCGAACGTTGGGCGGGACCGTATCTGTTCCGAGGACGTAGCCTTCATCAGCAACGACGAGCAGATCTCCGAGCTTGCGGTTGCCAGCAGCGTGCCATTGTTCGGGCAGCTCGTTGAGCCGGAAGACGCGTGCGTGAGACAGCCGCTGGTGCAGTACGCGATACACCGAGTCGATGAGCAACGCGTCGCGCGAGTCGTCGCCACGGCTCCAGATCGAGACCGTCGTCCGCTCGTTGGTGAGGAGCACACGACTCATAGGAACGAGCGGCGCAAGCTCGACCACCCGGTCGCGAGAGACCGGGGCCATGCCGGGGTCCGACACGACGATCAGATCGATGTCCAGCGATCGCGGCATGGCTCGGAGCGAATCGGCCAGTCGCACCACCGTTCGATCTGCAGAACGCACCGCCGCCCGAGTTTCCGGCGCGTCCGGGCCGATCAGATGACCCGCCGCATCTATTTCCGGAAAGTAGGCCATGATCAGATGCGGCCGATCGGCGGCAGGGAGTCGTAGCCATGCAGCGATCTGATCCACTTTCGTCGTGTCAGCGACGTTGGGATCAAAGATGCGAAACTGCGATGGCCGCACACCGCGGACAGCGGCCTCGGATCCCGTCCAGAAAAACACGGCCGACCGAACTCCCTGGTTCTCGGCCGTCACCCAAATCGGTTCGCCACCGAACCACGAGGAGTCTCCGGCCGATGCTCCCGAGAACCAGCTGCCGCGTGCCGGGTCGTAGAAGCGACTGCCGACGATCCCATGGTGTCCGGGATACAGCCCTGTGACGAGCGTGTAGTGAATGGCGAACGTCTTGGATGGAAAGACCGGTCGTAGCGACGCGGCGCGCGTTCCCTCCGCGGCAAGCGACGCGAAGGCTGGCAGTGAATCCCTCGTGAGAAAGTCCCTCCGCAGTCCATCGAACGACAGCACCACGACGTAGCGGGAATCGCTCTGGGCAGCCGCAGCCCGGCCCACGTCTCCGCGTCCACCGCCGGCCACCCCGCATGCCGTCAGGATGAAGGGCGCGATCACGTAGGCCATACCATGTTGCCGAACACGCCGCGGGCCGTACGTTGAGGTTCTGGGGAGGCCGGCAACGGAGGAGGTGATCATGAGCACCGCATTGATAGGTCCCGATAATCTGGAAGTCGACGCCATCGTACCGCAGTGTCTCGACAACCAGTATGTGTCCGATTCGGTCTTCGGCATGATGATCGCCGGCGGATTGGACTACGACGATCCGAAGATCGCTGAGCTTCGCGAAAGAGATTTCAGGACCGAGTTCATGCGTTCGCTGGTCTACTCGTCGCAGGTCATCATTCAGCGGGCGTTCTTGCATAACAGCGACTTTCTGTACAAGCACTACCTCCCGGAAGATCGCGCGAACCTCGGGGCATTTGCCAGGTTAACGCGAGAGCGGGCGATCGTCCCGTTCCTGTTCAGGGAAGCGTCACTGCGTGATAGCCTCGACTTCGACCTCAGCCAGGCGGGAGGTCGAGCCGCCAGGGCCTTGCTCGACGAAGTCGGCGATGACGTGTCCTGCGTGCGTCTCGCCGTCGACGACATCGGCAACGAGCGAGCGGCTGCCAGCATGGCGGCCAAGTTCGGCATGCGCCTGTCAGGCATTCAACACCTGAATGACACACAGCGGAATGCGATGGCGTCGGAGCTGTTCGCGGACGCCAGCCGCCTTCAGGAGGCCGGCGCCTGGGATGCGTTCAACCAGGCGATCAACCGCCTGGCGTACTACTCGTTCACAAAGCCTGAGCAGCTTCGCAGGGGCAACAAGAATGCCTTCCTGACCCGCAGCGACGTCTACCGGGACAACTTCGTTCGGGAAGGAACGGAAGAACAAACTCGCAACAACGTGGTGACGGGCCGGTTCAAGCCACCAGGCCCAGACGCTCCCTTCCTGTTGGAGCTCAAGAAGTTCGTAGACCTCGTGTACAACGTGAATCTGCCCGACCACCTGAAGCGGTACACGTTCACCGCGGCGAACATGCCCACGCGAATGGCGCTCCAGGATGAACCAGGCGAAGGCTACAGCGCCGATCAGGTCAGCGCTGTCGTGTCCGATGACGACGCGCTGGAATCGATCCGTCGAGCATTCATGGCACGGACGCAGCAACCAATGAGTCTGCCTCTCTTGTCGGATCTGACGATCGCCGATGTCGTAGCAGTCCGCACCTTGCCCGCCTGGCAATCGTTCAAAGACGCGCAGGCGCAGATTCTCAAGGACCCTCTGCACTGCCTGGATCTCTTCGACAAGTTCCAGGCGGAGTTCGACTCCTTCCAGCGTGCGCTCTCTGCCTGGTACAACGACAAGTACGGACGACGGAAGACCGAGGAGCGGTACACCAGCTACATATCGCTCGCACTGAGCCTGGCAGGAAAGCTCATCGTCGCGGGCTCAAACCTGTCAGGGCCGGCCAAGGCTCTCGCCGGATTCGCCAGCGAGCAGGTCGTCAAGAGTATCCCGAAGACGGTGAAGGGATATGCCGCGAAGCTGATGGTTGGTGTCTACGATGTGGGCAGACAGCGGCTGGATTCCGATCGCACCTACACGATCGAGTTGATGCAGACAAACGCCGAGCTGACGCGCGCTGACGTCATGGAGCTCCTGAACTCGATTCACCGCAAAGCCGGCTCCGACATGCCCCACGCCGAGGGACAGGTCGCGGATCAAGGGATCGCGTGATGGCGGACCTCACCGCGAAGCAACAGGCGGCGCTCGATGCCTACGTAGCCTTGATCGCGACGCGGCCTGAGCTCTTCGCCGGCCGGTCTGCACGTCCGATCGTGCGCGATCCTGATGCGCTGAGCGCCTACATGGCTGCGCATGATGTCGTGCTGGGTGTTGCAGCAGACACGCCGTACGTTGTGTTCATTGTCGATCTGGTCGAGAGTCGGCGGCCGGACGGTGGCGTCCACCGCCATCCGTATCTCCGCGTCGTATCGCGTGTGCAGATCGAGGGCGGCACCAACGTGGTCGTGCTCGCGACGATCGAAGATGCGTCGCTTGGAGCTCTCGGAGACGTCGTGTTGATTGTACAGGAGCGTCACGCCCTTGGCACCAGCGAAACGGAGCTGCCGCGTGGATTCGGCACGCCGGGGTTGTCCGGCGAGGCAAACGCCTTACGAGAGCTGGAAGAAGAGACGGGCTACGTCGGCGACAGGGCACGCTTCCTTGGTACCACGTACACCGACAGCGGTCTCACCGACGGCACCGTGTCGTTCTACCATGTGCCCGTCACCCGGCGCACGGGCAGCGCACACGAGGCGGCGGAAGCCATCACCGGTGTTCGACTCGCCCCCCGCACAGAAGTGCTCCGACTCATCCGGTCAGGCGTGATCAAAGACGCTTTCACGCTGCAGGCGCTCGCGCTGTACGAGATCGTTGGGCGCGGATAGCACCGGAACAGCTGGAGCAGCTGCACGACAGCGGCTGAGACAACACACCAGAGACACCATGTTCACGCGGAGTTGAGATGAGAAAGGCCTTCCCCCGGCCGGTCGCGGCGTCGCCGA
>JBQTIW010000223.1:0-29725 GCA_052387735.1 Gemmatimonadaceae bacterium | reverse complement strand
CCATCGATGGCATCCCGAGCGGACTACCGCAGTCCGAAGTGATGAACCAGCGATACTACATCGCCGTAGCGCTCGCCGGTGGTGGACCGGTGCTCATCCCGTTGCTGGATGACGAGCCGGAGGCCCTTCGCGCGGCTTACGAGGCGTGCGATGGTGTGCTCATCCCTGGCGGAGTCGACGTGGATCCCGCGCACTTCAATGAGGACCCGCATCCCAAGCTCGGGCGGATCGACGGGGCGCGCGATCGCGTGGAGATCCAGCTCACGCGGTGGTCGGTGGCGGACCACAAGCCCCTCCTCGGCCTCTGCCGCGGACTGCAGGTCATCAATGTCACGTTAGGCGGCACGCTCTACCAGGATCTCGAGGAGCAGTACCCCAACGCGATCAAGCACGACTACTTCCCGACCTACGGCTTCGAGCGCGACCACCTCGCACACGAGGTCACGCTGACCCGGGACTCGCGCCTGCGGCACCTCATGGAGCTCGACCGCATCTCCGTCAATAGCATGCACCACCAGGGGATCAAGACGCTCGCACCGACGCTCGCAGCGTCGGCAGTGGCGCCCGATGGACTCATCGAAGCCGTCGAGTCGACCAACGAGCACTTCCTCGTAGGCGTACAGTGGCATCCCGAAGTGTTCGAGATGACGGACCCGCACACGCGCCACGTGTTCCACGAGTTCATCGCGGCATCTCAGCGGTTCGGCGGCAAGTAGGTTCTCGGGACCCGCAGGGTGGTCAGTCCCTCACGCCCGCCTACCGTCGGAGAGACTCTCCCCGAGCGAGCTTACCGGTGACCCCTGTGAGGTCGATGTTCGGCGGACGTAAGGATTCCAGTGCTTGTCGGGGCCACGGTATGCGCCCACTACCAGTCGCTCGTCAGCGCCCAGTGAGGCGAAGGATGATGCCACGCACACCCCGATCCGGCACGATGTCCGTCCGTGCCGGTTCACTGCCGCCAAGAGGCCGCGCCACGACGATCGTCACGTCGCGCCCCGAAGGCACGTCGCAGATCGTGATCTGTCCCGAATCGTCGGTGCGCAGCTCGAAGAGCTTCCACGAGGAGTCCCCGGCGCTCCGCAACGGACGCTGGTGCCAGCCCACCGCCACCGGCACCCCCGTCACGACCGAGTCGCCGGATGGCGATCGGATGGAGAGTCGCAGCGCGCCTCGTCCGGGGCGTGGCGCATTGCCGAGGCAGAGCCGCGCGTAGAGCTGCCGCCCGTTCAGCGCGCGCAGTCTCGGCCGGGGCGATGATTGGGCGGTGATGTCGATTCTGCCGTCGACCGCAGCCAGACCTAACGAGTCGTACCCGGGAACTTCGACGACGAGCGTGTGCGCGCCATACGCCAGCGAGTCGAGGCTGAAGGTGCCGTTCTCGCTGCTTCGAGCGGCAAGCCGTGATCCCGAGACGCGAACGGTGGCGCCGGCCAGAGGACGGTTGGCGCTGTCACGTACCATGCCGAGGATGCTCACCACGGCCGTGCGATCGAGCAACTCCTCGGCGGCGACTTCGCCACCCTCTTCGCGAAACCGCAGGGTCACTGGTCGGACCAGCACCCACGGCGCAGTCGTCTCCTCGGTGGACACCGGTGCGGCCGGACGCGCCACCACCGGCAGCCTGATGAACCAGCGCCGGATGATCCATGCGCCGTTCGTCAGGCGGGCGAAGTGCACCTCGCCGCGATATTGTGCGGAGTCCTCACGCACGTGCACCTTGCTGTAGGTGAATTCCACAAGCCGCAGCTCGAACGTGCGCTCGTCGAGCCAGAGCACGCCGACGACATCGGGAAGCGTGCGACTCGGAACCGGGCGGAAGCCGAGCCCGATCATCCCCCGTCGATCCCGCCCCGCGCGTACCTCACGAAAACAGTGGTCGCGAAGAAAGGCGTCCGACAACAGGACCTCAGCGTCGGGCCCGTAATACGTCACGCCACCATCGGGACCTCTGAACAGGTAACCGCGTGTCGAGAGTGAATCCGCGTCGATGACCGTGAAGGGACGCGACACCACGCTGCGGACTTCACTTCGCGTCTCACCGAGCACCCGGAGGGTACGCGGGTCGAGCTCCCGCACATAGCGGGTGACGTGCGCCTTGAACAGGCGGTCACGAAGCGAGATCTGCGTGGCATACAACGCCGTTCTCGCCTCCTCCCACAACGACGCGACACGCGTGCCGTCGCTGTTGGGATCACAGGTGGTCAATCCCGTGACGAGGACTTTGGGGAGCCTGAACAACAGCGCCTCGATGACGAGATCTCGAGCTATCGTCTCACCCTCCCCGAGCTCGATCTCCGCGCTGTGGAAGCGATGAACGCCGATGCGCTTGGCGGTGAGGACGTACCGTCCGGGCATGGGAGCGCGCAGGGCGTAGGTCCCGTCGGCGCCCGACAGCGTTGCGGCGGCGCGTTGAGCGGCCGAATCCCCGACCAGGTGCAGCAGCTCGACGAGGACGCCGGTGAGAGGTGCCTCCGTCGTCCGTTCGGTCACGCGCCCGCGCACGACCTGGGCGTCGACTGTACCAGTCATCACCACCGTCGCCACCCAGGGCAGCATGCTCCAGCGCATCGATCAGCGATTGAACGTGACCACGGCAATCGCGTGCCGTTGCAGCTTGTGGTCCTGGCGGTGCCGTTCGTCCGACCCCGGTATTGCGAGCTCGAAGCGCACGGGTTGCTGGGCCGGGAGGTTGCAGAACATGGCCGCCCCATGCTGATCGGTCTCGACCTTGTCGGTGATGGGCCGGACGATTGGGATCGCGGTCCCGGTATTCGGCCGCTCGAAGGTGTCGAACCGAGCCCGCACGTCGGCCCCTCGAACCGGGGATCCATCGCGATCGAGCACCCGCACGCGTGCGACGGCGCGCTCCATCGGGAATTCACCCGTGCCGCACAGACGGCGCAGCAGCTGCTCCGTGCCTAACGCCTGGACCACCGTGACCGACGAGCTCCCGTCGGCAATCTCCAGATCCTGCTCCGCCGCGCGCACGCCGAGCGCGGCATAGGCAGGATGCTCGAGGAGGAGCGTAAACGCGCCGGCGGGGAGGGAATCGAGCCGGAACGACCCGTCGGCGTTGACCGGAACCGCGTATCGGGTGCCCGACAGGCGCACTACGGCATCCCGCAGCGGGGCGCGACGGGTGCTGTCGAGTGCCCGTCCGGTCAGCGTCGCCCCGCGAGCGGTGGTGCTCGCGCCGTCGACCGTCACGTCTCCACCTTCCTCCTTGTAGGCAGCCAGCAGGGGCGGTCCCCCGATCGGCACCGTGGGCGAGGGGCGGGCCGCGCGAAACTCGGGCATCCGGATGAACCACTTCGACACGTACCAGGCACCGTTAGGCAAGTGGCCGAACTGCACTTCGCCACGCGCTTCCGCGGCCCGCTGCAGGTCCGGGATGTTGGTGTACCGGAACTCCACTACGCGGAGCTCGTAGGTCGCGGAATCCATCCACAGGGCGCCACTGATGTCGGGCGGTCGCCGGTCGGCGATCGGCCGGAAGGCAAGCCCGGCCATGCCGCCGCGTTGGCCCCTGTCGCGGGTGAGCGAGAAGCAGTGATCGCGCAGGAATTCGGCCGACGTGAGGACCGCTGCATCGGGCGCGTAGTACGTACTCCCGCCATCACCATCCAGCTGCATGTAACCGTCGGCCGAGAGTCGATCGGCAGCCAGCGATACGAACGGTCGCTCCGTCACGCTGCGGTGGACCACCTGTTCCTCGCGGACGATCCGCAAGCCCGCCGGCCGGAGCTCGCGAGTATACCGCACGATGGTGGCGCGGAAGAGCCGGTCGCGTAGTGCGAGTCGGCTGGCGGTCAGCGCTGTACGCGCCTCCTCCCAAAGCGCGGCCACTCTCCGGCTCTCCCCCGCATTGATGGAACAGGGACCATCGGTCGTGACGGAAACGGTGGGCAGCGCCGTGAAGTCGATGCGCGACAGCGCGATATCCATGCGCAGCGACTCCCCCGCGTTCAGCTGAAAGGCGGTCGATTCGAAGCGCTTGCGTCCCACGCGCTTGGCGCTGAGCACATAACGACCGGCGGCGCCTGCCCTCACCGCGAACGCTCCCTGCTCGTCGGTGAGTACCACGAGCGCCAGGGAGGCGCGGCGCAACGAACCTTCGGTATCGAGTCTCGCAACCGCCTCGTCGAGTGATACCACGACGCCGGGAATCGGGGTCTGGGTCGCCGAGTCGC
Source organism: Gemmatimonadaceae bacterium (assembly GCA_052387735.1). Classification (GTDB taxonomy): domain Bacteria; phylum Gemmatimonadota; class Gemmatimonadetes; order Gemmatimonadales; family Gemmatimonadaceae; genus RBC101. The sequence goes on along the minus strand of JBQTIW010000223.1, from coordinate 25,535 downwards.
GCACAACGCCGCGCACGACCTGTGCCTCTGCCGTCCCCGCAGCGAGGAAAAGGGCCGACAGGCGCCGCAATCGAATGATCATTGAGCGATAACCGGGAGGTAATCCAGGCACAACCACGCCACCATCTCGCACGCCGACGTTAGGGGTACGAAACCGCTCATCACCTCTGTACCCCTCATGGAGGCGTTCATGCGAGTCAAACTCCCCGAGTCCGCGCGAGACCGCAAGCGGTCATTCGGCGGCACCGCGGTCAGCACGCTGGTGCACGCGCTGCTCGTTGGCGGAACAGTGGTTGCCACCGGGTACACCACCGAACAAATGACACAGCCGCCGCAACCCGAGCGGCTGGTGTACGTGGCGCCAGGACGCACGCCGCCGCAAGCACCCTCACGACCGGAGACCGTCCGACCGGCAATTCCGACCAACGTCGATCCCGTCGTGTCGCTCCCGGAGGCGCCACGCCTGAATCTCCTCGACGTGCCCTCGGTACTGCCATCGGCCCACTCGCTGATCGGCACAGTTCGTCAGGAGGACTTCCGAACCGCACCCCGTGACTCGTTACCAGTCAGACCGGTATCGGACGAGCCGTTCACGGAGGTGATGGTCGAACGCGTGGTCCGGCCTCGCGACGGCAACCCCTCGCCGCGTTACCCGTCACTCCTGGCCAACGCCGGAGTGGTGGGCATGCTCCACGCACAGTTCGTCGTGGACACCACCGGACGCGTCGAGGCCGAGACAATCCGGTTCACCCGAAGCGACCACACACTCTTCGAGCGCGCGGTGCGCGAGGCACTGCTCCGCTCACGATACCTACCCGCAGAAATCGAGTCACGCCGGGTGCGGCAGATGGTGGAGCAGGCGTTTTCGTTTGCATTGAAGAGATGAGAGCAAAACGGGTAAACGCGTTCACGCGTTGTGCACTCGTTTGCCCTTGATCAGCATCTGCCTCACGCTCTCGTCCGTCGCCAACCCCTCTGCTTCCGCTGCGCTCAACCAACGCGCGTCCACGCCTTCGCTGCCTGCCGGGTCGGGGAGCCCGTCCACCGACGCAAGAAAGCGCAAGTCGAAATGCAGATGCGCCGGCGCTGATCCGCGGTGTGGGATCTCGTGAATGTCGATGTCGAACAGGGCATCCTCGAGCACGACTGCGAGGCCTGTTTCCTCGAACACCTCGCGGTGCGCACCAGCGCGCGGGTGAGCATCATCCGGTTCGAGGTGGCCACCGGGCTGCAGCCACAGACCTAACGTGGGATGTGCGATCAGCAGGATGTGACCGTGCGTGCGTGACATGACCAACGCGCTCGCCGTGAAGTGCCCGGGCTCGTACTGCTCGCGCGAGAACGGCGTCTGCGTCGTCGCCAGCAGTTCACGCATGCGATGCAGATGTTGACGCTCCCGCTCGCCGACCGGGTGGTAGGCGTCCAGCAGCTCGAGGGTGTGCATCCCTCGCGCATCGCCGGTGAGGACCCGGACCGTCACCTAACGACGACGGCGCTTGCTGCCGACCAGGGCGCCGAGCACTCCCCGGATCAGGGTGCCGGTGACGGCGACCGCCGCGGTGCGCAGCACGCTCTTGCCAATGCTGCTCCCCAGGATCTGCGCCAGCGCTCCGCCCGCTGGGGCTTCGCGGGCAGACCTCCCACGTGGAGCGCGCGCAGGCGGAGCCGCATCGGCTTCGGCGCGCTGCGCCGCGCTGTCCTCGGCGGCATGACGCGCGGCCAGCATCTCTCGTGCGCTCTCACGATCGATGGCCTGGGCGTACTTGCGCACCTGCGGTGTCGCGAGTCGCGGCGTCCGTTCGGCGTCGGTGAGCGGCCCCATCCGCGACGACGGAGGGATCATTCGCGAGATGAACGGCGGTGTGGGGGCGCCAGTGAGCCGCAGCGTCACGACCATCGCCTCGCCGATACCTAACGAAGTGAGCGTGGCCTGCACGTCATAAAAGTCGGTTTTCGGGAACGTTCGCGACGCGGCGCGCAGGTCCTTCTCGTCGTCTGGCGTGAAGGCACGTAGCGCATGCTGCACCCGGTTGCCCAGCTGCGCGAGCACCGTGTCCGGAATGTCCTTGGGACTCTGCGTGATGAAGAAGACCCCGACGCCCTTGGACCGGATCAGCCGCACCACCTGCTCGATCTGGTCGAGCAGCGCGTCGCTCGCGTCCTTGAACAGCAGGTGCGCCTCATCGAAGAAGAACACCAGCTTCGGTTTGTCGATGTCGCCGACTTCCGGGAGCTCGTTGTAGAGCGTGGCCAGCATCCACAGCATGAAGGTGGAGAAGAGCGCCGGACGCTGCTGCACGTCCTGCAACTCCAGCACGCTCACCAGGCCGCGGCCGTCGCGCTCGACCTGCAACAGGTCATCGAGGTCGAACGCCGGTTCGCCAAAGAACTTCTCGGCGCCCTGCTGTTCGAGCTCGACCATTTCGCGCAGCAACACCCCCACCGTGGCTTTTGACATGCCACCGTATGCCTTGAGCTCATCGGCCCCGTCCTCGGCGAGGAACTGCAACGCGGCGCGCAGATCATTCAGGTCAAGCAGGAGCAGTCCCTGGTCGTCGCAATACTTGAAGACCATCGAGAGCACACTGGACTGCGTCTCGTTGAGCTCCAGGACCTTGGCCAGGAGCAGAGGTCCGAAGCTGGAAACCGTTGCCCTGAGCTGCGCGCCGTTGCTTCCCGTCAGGCTGAGGAACTCCACGGGGAAGCCCATGGCGTGCCAGTCATATCCGGTGTCGCGGGCGCGTGTGACGACTCTCTCACTGCTATCGCCGGCAACGGCGATGCCGGACACGTCGCCCTTGAGATCGGCGACGAACACCGGCACACCCTGCGCGCTCAATTGCTCGGCGATGAGCTGCAGCGATTTCGTCTTCCCCGTCCCCGTCGCGCCGGCGATCAGGCCGTGCCGGTTCATCATCGGCAGCGGGATGCGGACGACGGGTTCGGGGTGACACGCTCCGTCATGCACCAGCGCGCCGAGGGTGATCGCGGGATGGCCGGAGGCAAAGGACGATCGGGCGGATTCGAGAACTCGGGGATCCATGAGCGAAGGGCTCGGCGGGAGGAGCTGACCTGTCCGTGGCCACGAAGCTATCCAACATGAGGTGTGGCGTCCAAGGCGACCCGATTCTCCGGCGGGCCCAGCCTGTTGGAGCCCTGCCACGACCCTTCAGCGAGACTGCCGGATGAACGACACAGTCGTCGGCGTCGCGCGGGCCCGACTGTTATGCCGAAAAACCGAATCGTCACGCTGCGGGAACGAGCGTTGCTATTCGGCGCTGGGGAGCCGTTTCGGCAGCATCGCGTGGTGGCCAATGTGGCGTGAGGGTGCAGACGTGCTGCGGCATGGGAGCAGTCCTTGCCCACCATGACCGTCATGCAGCCGCCCCGAATCGTCACGCGCCTGGCCCCTCGCCTCCAGGTCACTCTCCTGCTTCTCGGGCCCGCCATTCTCGCCGTCAGACCCTCGGTCGCCCCTGCTCAGGCGACCTGCAAGAGCGGAGGCGGGTTCGGGCGGGAGGCCGTGCTCACGGCGACCAGCGTTGCGATCGTCAGCGCCGAGCTTGCCCAGATGCAGCGGTCGACCGGTTGGACGACCTCCGATCTTGCGACGTCGGTGGTGGTGGCTGACCCGAGCTCTCACCTCCACGCCTTTGGCAGCTACGCGATCGCGAGTGGAGTGGCAGCGTCCGCGCGTGCGCGTTGCGTCTCGCCGATGCGTGCCGCGTGGATGGGTGCTGCGTACAGTGCGGCGATCGGCGTCGCCAAGGAAATCGCCGACGGCTACTACGAAGGCTTCAGCAGCGCGGACCTCGCGGTCGATGGTGCGGGCATCGCGCTCGCGGTAGCCCCTGCGTACGCGCCCGCGCTGCGACACGTGACGCCAGCGCTCTCGTACGATCCTCGCCGGCGTCATGTCGGCGGCGCGGGTGGCCTTCTCACGAACTATCCCGCTCAAACGTTCTGGCTCAGCGCGGACGTTGACTCGTTGTTCGAGGCGGCGGGTCGCAGCGAGTGGCCGCGTGGCCTTCGCGTTTCGCTGGGCCGGCGTGCGTACCAGGACCATCGAACCGACGAGTACGTCCTCGGTCTCGACCTGTCCGCGGCGGAGCTCACGAAGGGAATCAGGCCACTGCGCACCGCGGCTCCCTTCCTGCGGCGCGTCCGGCTCCCGGGCCCCGCACTCGTTTTACGGGATGGACGAGTGCGCGGCGTGGCGATCTACTGGTAGATCTCCCTGCTCCTGCGAAACAGGAGCTGGTGTTTCGATTGCCCCTGAATCACCGGCGTCAGCAGGTGCTTGGTGTCGTTGTCGTGGAGCATGAACGACACTGGCCCCCCGGCTCGCACTCGCGGCGCTGCGCTTGGCCGGGGACTCGCAACATCGTCATGGAGCCCAGTGACGCTAGGCAATGCTGGCGCGCGAGACGGCAAACGACGCGCAGCAACTCGCGACCGTCTCGATCACCCGGTCCTGCTCCTCGATCGTCAGCGCCGATCCCGAGGGCAGGCACAGCCCCGATGCGAACAGCTCGTCGGAGACTTCGCCGCCGATCGCGCGGCACCCGGCGAATACTGGCTGCTGGTGCATAGGCTTCCACAGGGGACGGCTCTCGATGTCGGCCCGTTCCAGCGCGACGCGGACGTCGTCTCGTGTCGCCCCGAACTGCACCGGGTCGATACGCAGCGTGGTGAGCCAGCGCGAGGAGCGGCTGAACGGAGAGCCGAAGGTCTCCTCCGGCATGAAGGTGAGCCCGGGAAGTGGCGAGAGCGCCTTCGCATACCGGGCAAAGACAGCGCGTCGTGCGGCCACGCGCGCCTCGAGCACCTGCAACTGGGCACGGCCGATTCCGGCCAACACGTTACTGAGCCGGTAGTTGTAGCCGATGGTCCGGTGTTCGTAGTGCGCGACGGGCTCGCGTGACTGTGTCGACAGCATGCGGCTGATGCGGGCCGTTTCTGCGTTGTTGGTCACGAGCATCCCGCCACCAGACGTGGTGATGATCTTGTTGCCGTTGAACGAGTAGAAGCCGGCGGCGCCAAAGCTCCCGGGCGCCTGCCCGCGGTATCTCGCGCCCAGCGCCTCGGCGGCGTCCTCGATGAGCGGAACACCCCAACGATCGCATGCGTCAAGGATGGGATCGACGTTCGCGGGCTGTCCGTAGAGATGCACGAGGACGACCGCCCGTGGCAGCCGGTTCCGTCGCGCCGCATCCTCCAGGGCCTGCGCGAGCAGAGCGGGGTCCATGTTCCAGGTCGGATGTTCGCTGTCGATGAACACGGGCGTGGCACCGACGTACGTGACCGGGAACACGCTGGCGGCGAAGGTCAGTGTGCTGACCCACACCTGATCGCTCTTGCCGATGCCCTGTGCGAGCAGCGCCAGGTGCAGCGCCGCGGTCCCCGAGCTGACGGCGACGGCGTGGTCCACGCCGACCTGCGCCGCGATCTCGCGCTCGAATGCATCGACGTGCGGACCGACCGGGGCGATCCAGTTGGTTGCAAAGGCCTCGGCCACGAGGCGTGCCTCGTCGGTGCCGATGTGCGGCGGAGAGAGATGGATGCGCGGGGACACGTCAGGCACGAACGGGAGGCGTGTTGGGAGCGGGCTGCGCAGCGGGACGCGCGTGCACTGCGGACGAATCGGGAAGGACAAATCGGAAGCCGTGGAACTCGAGCGACGGGCCGTAGGGTCCGTATTGCGTGGCGCGGACGCGACGACGCACTTCGCCGGCATCCATGGACGGCGTCAGCACGCCTAACGCGTCGAACTCCGCACGGGTGTAAGGCGCCCGGGTCCATCGCTCGCTGGAGACCGGAAACGCGCCGGTGTTCCACAAGGCGTCCAGGACGTCGCGGAAGAGCTCCAGCTGGTGCTCGTACGTACGGTCGAGCAGCGTCCCGACGCTGTCGCTTTCGAGCACGGGGAACCGGCGCACGGCAATGAGGGCGCCCGTGTCGACCCTGGGTGCCATGTGATGGCACGTCACCCCGTACTGCGCCACCTCGTTATAGAGTGCGAAGTTGATGCAGCCGATGCCGGGATACTCGGGTGGCGCGGGATGAAAGTTGATCGCAGCGATCCGGGCGCGCTCCAGGAGCGGCGCGGGCACGACCCATCGGGAGAGGTAGCTGACGATGAGATCGCCACTCCACGTGCGCGCCGACTGGGGAAGACGGTCTCCCCAGCGACCCACGTGGGCTTCGACGTTCGCACACATGCTTCGGCAATGCTCGAGCGCGCGCTGCGTGCCCGGATCATCGGCCTTGCCGATGAAGAGAATCGACGCAGGTGTCATGGTCTCAAGTGTTGGACTTCGAGAGATGGAGTGCACCGAGCTCCGACATCGGTGTCGCGTTCGAGGCCGAGCCGGCGAAGTTCGTGACGGTCGCCTCACCGGGCGCACTCACGCCGCGACGGGTGAGGACGGTGGCCAGCGTGCTGGCGAGGATTCGCAGGTCGAGGCCAAGCGAGCGGTGATCGACATACCAGACGTCGAGCCGGAAGCGGTCGTCCCACGACAGCGCGTTGCGCCCGTGGACCTGCGCCCAGCCCGTGATCCCGGGCCGCACGTCGTGACGACGCGCCTGCTCCTCGCTGTACAGAGGGAGGTACTGCATGAGCAGCGGACGCGGTCCGACCAGTGACATGTCACCTCGCAACACATTCCACAACTCGGGCAGCTCGTCGATGCTGGTGGAGCGCAACCAGCGCCCGAACCTCGTCAGGCGCCGCGCGTCGCTGAGCACCTCGCCATTGCGGCCGGTCGCCGCGCGCATGCTGCGGAATTTGTAGAGGGTAAAGGGTCGTCCCTCTCGGCCAGGCCTGACCTGCGAGAACAGCACCGGGCTGCCCATGGCAACGCGGACGGCGACTGCGGTGACGAGGCAAATCGGCGACAGCAGCACAAGCGCGACGGTGGCGATGGCGACGTCGGCCACCCGCTTGATGCCACGCGCGGCCAGATCGGCCAGTCGGCGCGCCGGTCGCTGCCGCAGCTCGACATACGCATTGGCGATCACCTCATGAATGGTGCGCACGTCGTAGTACCGTTCGACGCGCCGCCGTCCCGCTGACCCGTGGGATTCGCGCAGAACCGAGTCCCGCAAGTATGCGATCATCGCTGCGGCGAGGGCCGATGCATCGCGGGCGGGAACCAGCGTTCCAGTCACGCCATCGTCGACAGCATCGACGCACCCGGCCACGCGTGTTGCGACCACGGGCCGGCCCATCGACGCCGCCTCGAGCAACACGATCGGAAAGCCCTCGCGATAGGTTGGCAGGACGAAGACGTCCATGGCGCCAAAGAGGGGCGGTGTGTTCCAATCCACGCCATGGACGTGCACGTCCTCGAGCCCGCACAACTGGTCGCGCGTCCGGGCGGGCAGGGGGTCGTGCGCTTCCTCCGGTCCGACGACGAGCAGGTGCGCGTCGGGGCAGGCCGCCTTGACCTGGGGCCAGGCCTCGACGAGCTCGCGCACGCCTTTGTCGCACACCAGTCGGCCGATGAATCCGGCCACGGGGGCTGCCGCGGGAATGCCATGACGCGCGCGGATCGCAGCAATTGCGTGTTTGTCCACGGTGTCGGCGGCGAACGCACCGTACGCGTCCACACCGTTGACGCTTCCCTCACCGAGCACCTTCGCGCGGGCACGAGACGCGAGTCCTGCCTGGAGGAGCCCGTGGCGCACGGACTGGCTCACGCACCAGACATCCGTCGCCGCTGCGCACGCGACCCGGTCCGAGAGCATCAGCACGCGTCGTCGCATGCCGTGCGACGTCTGCCACGGAAGTCCATGCACGTGATACGTGCGCACGCCAACGCCACACAGCCACCCGGCCAGTGTCAGGAGGAGTCCGGCCTTGGGTGTATGGGCGTGCGTGGCGTCAGGTCGCCGGTTGCGGATGATGCGAATCAGGCGCGCGAGTGACACGAGGTCTGCCAACGGCGTGATCCGACGCGCCATCGGGACCGCGTGGGTGCGAACTCCCTCGCGGCGGGCGATGGCGTCGAGCTCAGGGCCCGGGCTCGACACGACCTCGAGCTCGATGCCCCTCGGCCGCAGGGCCGAAGGCTGTCCCTCGATGAAGCGCACCGACATGTCCACCGTGAACGCGTGGAGCGCACGCCACGGTCTCGCACCCGTTCGGCGCCGGTCACACTGCCGGCCGAGCCGCACGTCGTCGTAGAGCGCGGTCCACTGCGCGGTCACCGCTGGCAATGCGTACCTCGCCATCACGCGCCGGCGCGCACTCGCACCCCGCTGCTCCCGGTCAGCGCTTGCCAGCAGCTGGTGCCATGCGTCGGCGAGCGCATCGGGGTCGCGACGACGCACGACGAGGCCTGTCTTTTCCACCAGGTCGGCGGCGTCACCCACGTCGGTGACCACGCAGGCACGACCGCAAGCCATGGCTTCTCCCACGACGTTCGGAAAGCCCTCACTCACCGAGGTGAGAGTCACGATCGTGGCCGCGTTGAAGATGGCCGAGACATCAGCGCGCTCGCCTAACGTGAGTACGCGGCGCTCGAGGCCGTACGCGGCAATCGTCTGCGCGATGGCCGGATCCGTGTCGGTCCCTTTCCCGGCCAGCACAAAGCGGGCGGCAGGAAGCCTCGTCGACAGCGCGGCCGCCGCCGCAAGGAACGCCGCGTGATCCTTGAGTGGGTCCACGCGGGCCACGAGCGCCACGACCGGGGCCGTGGGGTCGATTCCCAGCTCGGAGCGCACACGGACTCCGGCGGCGGGATCTGGAGCAAAGCGCCCCACGTCGAATCCGTTCGGAATGACGAGGCCGCGGGTATTGCGGAAGCCGCGCGCTTCATGCTGTCGCATGGAACGGGCGCTGTTGTAGACGATGCGCGCGGGCCGGCCGGAGAGCATCGCCATCACGCGGCAGTGCCGCTGGAAAGCGCGCGACTCGTGCCGCCAGTCATCAAGAGCATGTCGGACGCCCCAGACCACGGGCAGGCGTCCCGGTACCAGTGCCGCGGTGGCGGACGCTGCGAATCCACCATGGTACATCCAGCCATGGATGACGTCCGGCATGAACGCGCGTGCCTCCTCGACCATGCGTGTCAGCGCGCGGACGCCCCCCACCCATTCCCCGCGGCCAAGGCCGAGGGTGACGAGCGTCGCACCGGTTTGCTCGACGGCATCGCCCAGCGTGCCGCGATCCATCAGCGAGATCACGCGGTGATGACGCGCTGCGGGGCCCGTCGATTCGAGCAGGCGCAGCAGGCTGGTCTCCGCGCCGCCCGTGCCGAGCCCGGTGATGATGTGAAGGACACGCGTCGTGCTGCTCATCGCGCCTCCAGTACCGCGACGCGGCCTCGTCCGGCCTCGGCGACGATTCGCATCGCGAGGAATGCCAGGCGCAGCGCGATCAGCAGGTAGATCGCCAGCAGCAGACCGCCTAACACCACACTCGACGCGCTACGGTGCAATGACTGGGTCAGCGGGACGAGGAGCAGATATGCGAGCGGTCCGTACGGGGGCCGGTGACGCCAGCGCTCCAACGCGACCAGCAGCGCTCCAACGAGGGCGTACAGCATCAGCACGCCCCCCGTGCCGAAATTGAGGTATGCCTCGAGGATCGACGAGAACCCCGTGCCCGCCACGTCGCCGCGTGCCGCTTCCGACGGGAAGAAGCGATCCCGGAACTCGTACGTGATCTGCACCGGTTTCTCGCCTGGATACAGAAAGCCCGGCACCAGCGTGGCAAGCCCGGCGACGTACGTGGTGCCGAGGCGCGGCCGCATGTCGCCGCGATGCGCGTATTCCGAGAAGTTGCCAAATGCGGCCCCGAACTCGCTCTCGGCGGGGTTGAGCGACGTCACGATGCGCTCGCCGTTGGTGATCGCCTTGCGAAAGGGCTGCCAATCACCGGTGGCGATGCCAAACGCGATGGTGGCGCGACTGGCGAAGAGCAGCCCACTCGCCAGCACCAGGGTGACGCCGAGGGCGATGAGACGCCGCGACAACCGGCGCAGCGGCCGATGCATGGTCGCGCCGAGCACGCCGATCAGCACCCACGCGAACAGCGGGCCGCGCCTGCCTAACGCGAGAGCGATCCCGACCACCGGCAATGCCGCGCCACTCGCGGCCAGGAGGGCGAACCGCCGCTGCACCGCACCACGTCGCCCCCGTTCCGCCGAGAACCAGAGCGTGACGAGGGCGATTCCCAGCGCCGCGACTTCGTCGGAGGGGAGCGTCATCGGCAGCGCGCTCGCCCGGCTCTGGTACACCGCTTTCCCGAGCGCGACGGCAGGCAGGCCGCCAACGCGCACGAACGTCGTCAGTTCCATCAGGGAGGCCGCGGCCACACAGCCTAACGCAATGCCGAGCGGTACCGCGGCGTGACTCGCAGAGGTGTTCGAGGTCGGAGCGCCACGGCGCTGCGACGACAGGTGCATTCCGACGATCAGTCCCGTCGCCAGCCCGATGGTGGCTACCCCCTGCTGCACGAGGAAGGTGCTCGTGCGGTAGGGCCAGGTGAAGAGGTCGGCGAGCCGCTCGCCCATCACCGCGTGCAGCGGACCGGAGAGCCCGTAGATCGCGAAGAACCCGCAACAGAGCACCGCGAGCGACGTCCAGTGGCCGGTTGCAGCGCGAGCGCCCAGAAAGAGCGCTCCTGCTGCGAAGGCGGCGAGGACGAGCGCGGGCGCGCTGCGGTCCGCGGAGCCCAACAGGGCGGCCGCGGCGCCAGCCGCAATGGCCGTGAGCAGGATCGCGACGGCGCGTGCCGACTGCATGGAGGCGTCAGGCCGCATGCACGACCTGCTCCTGACGCGCGGACGACACAGGCAAACCAAGCACGCGCGCATACGCGCAGCCGATCTCCCCTGGTGTGAAGCGAACCAGCGCTTCGTCAGGCACGCGGCCAGGCCGTTGTGCAAGTCCGGCCTGGATTGCGTCCGCCAGCGCGGCGACGTCGTCGACCGGAACGAGCGTTCCCCAGCGGCCGCCCTCGAGAATCTCGCGGGGACCGCTGGGGCAGTCCGTGCTCACCACCGGCGCCCCGCAGGCCATAGCCTGGACGACCGCGTTCGGCAGTCCTTCCACGCGCGAGGACAGGACGTAGAGGCCGGCCCGCGACAGCCAGGCGAACGGGTTCACGGCAAAGCCGGGAAGGAGGACGCCGGTGTCGATCCGGAGGTCGCGTGCCAGCTGCTCGAGCGCGGCGCGGTCGGGCCCTTCGCCCAGGATCACGAGACGGCAGCTTCGCGCGCGCCTCACCTGGGCAAAGGCACGCAGCAGGACATCATACCCCTTGGCGGCGATGAGCCGCCCCACGGCCACGACGACCGGCGGCTCGCCCGCATCGAGCCACGGATGGGGAATCGGCTCCGCCGCGAGGCGCGCTAATCCTGGAGTCACTGTGGGGTTGTAGATCACGTGGATCGGCGGGGCCGAGCCACCGAGCTCTCCGCGCAGGTCCTCCGCAACGCCCTCGGATACGGCGACCACTGCGTGGCTGTGCGGATAGGTCCATCGGGCAAGCCGGTCGAGAATGCGGCTCATCAGCGTGCGTTCGATGCGTCGCATGGCGCTGATCGTGGAGCGCTCGCTGATCACCACGCGCGTACGCGCTTCCCCGTCGCGCCGGGCGAGCGCCGTGGCGAGTGTGGCGACGATGTTCGCGTGCCGCATCGCGGTGAGCAGTGCTACCGGCCGTTCGCGACGCAGCAGCCGTACGAGCGGCAGGAGCGCGGCCACGGTTCCACGGGCGGCCAAGTCCACCAGGCGAACATCGGGAGAGATCTCATCACGGTACGGTCCTGCGCTCGACGCGACCGCGAGCGTCACGTTGGCATGTGACGCCGCGAGCGCGTTGGCTACTTCGACCATGGCGCGCTCCGCTCCACCCCCCTCCAGCGAAGGGAGAAACACGACGACACCAGGGCGCATCACGGGATCCTGCACCATCGTCAGGCCGCTTCCTCCGCCGGCCCGCGGTCGAGCGAACGCGGGGGCACCGGCGTCTCGCGCGGTGAACGAGTCGTCCTGCTCCACGCGGCCCGCGCGACGATCGCTGCCGCGCTCCCCGCCGTCCCGGCGATCAGCGCGAGCAGGGCCCAGAGGACGGTACCGCGGGACTCCGGAAGCACCGGTACGGTAGGACGCTGCACGACGGTGAAGACCGGAACGTCGCGGGCTTCGTCGAGGCTTGCCTGCTCCGACGCCTGCGTGAGCAGGAGCACGACCTGCTGCGCCTGCGCCACCTCTCGCTCGAGCCGCGATTGCTCCAGCTCGAGCGTCGGCGCGTTGCGGAAGATGCGGTTGCGGAGCCTGAAGTCGCGCAACCGGTTCTCGCGGTCGTGCAGATCGGCCTTCGATTCGTCGAGTCGCCGATCGGCGAACCGCCGCTCGGCACCGGCGCGCGTTTGCCGCCGGCCCAGGTTGAACTTCTCCGCGAGCTGCAGCATGCGATGCGCCAGTCCCGCCGCCAGTGCCGGCTCCGGCGCCGTGACACGCAGGCGCACGATGCCCGTCTTGGGATCGGCCGAGGCGTCGATGTGGTCCCGGAGGTGGAGGAACAGCATCTCCGCGCCTAACGCGCCGGTCGCGTCCTCGACGCCCAGACGTGCCGCCAGCGCGCTGCTCTTCACCGGTGCCGCCGGTGGCATTGGCCCGTCGGCGGCCAGTTGCTCCAGCAGCTCCCGGGACCGGAGCAGGTCGACGTAGAACGCCGGTGACTGCGTGGGATCGGCCCCCGGCACGTTGATGCCGAACTGCGCTGCCACGCCCGAGAGCGATGACGGTGCGCCTGACGAGACCGGAACCAGCGACGTTTCGGAGGCCCAGTCGCGCGACCGGGTCACGCGCCACGCCCCGGCCAGCAGCGCTGCCGCGCAGCCGACCGCCGTCACGACCCGAAGCCTCGGCCGCAGGACGTCGAGCGCCGCGCGGAGCGCCTGCAGGTCCTCGCGACCCGGCATGGAGATACTGGGGATGTCGCTCATGATGCAGCACCAGCGCCGTCTACCCGTTGCTGCAGCAGGCGTTTGGCGGTGAAGTAGAGAAAGGCAGCGGAAACGATGTGAACGAGCGTGGTCGACAGGGCGATGCCGGTGACGCCCAGAGGGCCCATCAGCGCCAGGTTCCCCAACACGTTCACGAGCAGGCTGAGCGCCGCCCCGATGGTCAGGTAGCGCGTGACGCGCATGGCCGCGATGACGCGGGCGTAGAGCACGGCAAGGCAGTGCGCGGGAAGTTGCAGCAGATAGACGGCCTGCACCTTGGCCACGAGCGCCGTGTCGACCGGCGTGAATGCGCCCCGCTCGAAAGCGAGCCTGACGATCGGCGTCGACGCTGCGGCCAGCATGAGCGCAATGGGGAGCGACACGCTGAGCACGACCAGACTTGCCTGACGCATCATCGCCGTCAGCTCGCGCCAAGAGGCGCGCTCGGCGTATCCCGACAGCACCGGCAGGATCGGCGTGCCGATGGCGATGATCCCGACCGCCATCCCGACGGAGACCAGCTTGCTCCCGTATCCCAGCGCCGCGATCGAACCCGCGGGGAGCCAGGCGGCCATTCCCTGGTCCACCAGCCCGGTGCCGCTGCTCAGGATTGCACTGCCGATTGCCGGAACGTACTGCGCGTACACTTCCGTCAGCCGTGCGCCGCGGCCCACGAGCGGAATGCCGCGCTGCCGCATCGCGCAAACGAGAAGCAGCGCCTGTAGCACGCTTCCGGCCACCAACCCGCCGGCGATCGACCACACCCCGAGGGCGTCGGCGCCAAACCAGACACTCAGGCCGAGCACCACCGGCAGGAGCATCGGCGCGGCCGCTCCCACCAGATATGCCCGCTCGGCGGCGAGCAGACCCGTCCACGCCGCGCTCACGCCCTGCAACAGCGTGAACGGAATGAATGCGAGTGACAGCGCGGGAAGAATGGCGCGCGTTTCCGGGGCCAGGCCACTCCCGGAGAGCGCACCACCTCCCCAGGCCGAGACCATGGCAACGCCCACGGCCACGACTGCAAGAAGCTTGTAGGTGGCGACGAGCGCCGTGCCGGCGAGCTTGCGCGCCGCGTCCAATCCCCCGTGCTCGCGGGCCCCGATGTACGCCGGGGTCAGGGCCATCGGCAGCATGCCGGCGACGACGTTCACGACGAACGTTGGGAGCGCCAGTGCGAGCAACACGGCGTCGATCGATGGACCTGCGCCGAACCGGTCGGCGATCAGCATTTCCTTGGCGAGGCCGACGATCTTCCCGGTCGTCGTCAGGATTCCCACGGCGGCAGCCGCGCTCCACAGTGGGGAGAGCACACGGCGCGTGACGAGTGCGGGAGCCGTCATGGCAACCACCTCCCCCGCCACGATTGCAGCATGAGGATCGACCACAGCGCGGGCGACCAGTCACGAACGCCTTCGCGGTGTTCGCGCCACCGCGCCACGACCAACGACGGGTCGAGCAGCCCATCGCGCGCCAGTGCATCCGGGGCGAGCAGATCGTCGGCCCACGTGCGCAGGGGACCGCGCAGCCACTGTGCCAGCGGAACGGCAAACCCCTGCTTGGGACGCTCGAACAGCGCGCGTGGCACGTGCCGTTCGAGGACGCGACGGAGTGCCCACTTGCCCTCGGCGCCACGGCTCCACTGCCGCGGCTGCATGCGCCACGCGAACTCGGCCACACGGTGGTGGAGAAACGGGGCGCGCGATTCCAGACTCGCCGCCATGGTTGCCCGGTCGACCTTCACGAGGATGTCGTCAGGGAGATAGCTGATCTGATCGCGCAGCATCATGTCGGCGAGCAGGCCACCGCGGCGTGCCATCAACGGACGCGCGAGCGCCGTCGCCGGCTCCACCGCGCCGGGCACCACCCGACACGGCCGGCGCCACGACGACACGATCTCGCGGTAGAACGACGCGGCATTGGGCACGTCCGCGAACTCGGCGATCCGATGCAGACGTTCACCAGTCACACCGCGTGCATGCAGTCCGATCGGGCGCAGCGCGCGATCCCAGCCGGACGCGGGGAACGACGTCACGAATCCCGCAGCCGCGCGCCTAACGCCGCTCGGGATGACCCGAAGGCTGTTCCATGCCCGTCGACTGATGCGATACCGCGTGTAGCCGCCAAACAGCTCATCCCCGCCGTCGCCGGACAACGCAACCGTCACGTGCTGCCGAACCAGCGACGACAACAGCACGGTGGGAATCTGCGAAGAATCGGCGAAGGGCTCGTCGTAAATGGCCGGCAGTCGCGGGATGACGGCCAGCGCATCGTGAGCCGTCACGCGAAGGGTCGTGTGATCCGTGCCCAGGTGACGCGCCACTGCTTCCGCGTGCGGCGCTTCATCGTAGTAGCGGTCGTCGAAGCCGATGGTGAAGGTCTTGACCGGCCGTGCACTCTGCGCCTGCATCAGCGCCACGATCAGCGACGAATCAATGCCACCGGAGAGAAAGGCCCCCAGCGGCACGTCGGCGATGACCTGCGCGCTCACGACTTCGCGGAGCAGCTGTTCGAGGGCATCGACCGATTCCCTGTCGTCCAGCTCCAACGGGTCCGCATCGCCGAGACGCGCCGCGTCTTCGGCGCGCCAATAGTGCGTTGCTTCCGGCTCGCATCGCGGCCCGCGGAACGTGACGAACGTGCCAGGTTCGATCTTGAAGAGATCGTCGAAGATGCCGTGAGGCGCGGGGATGTAGCCGTGCCGCAGGAAGAGCGCGAGAGCGCCGCGGCTGATCGATGCGTGAAAGCCGGGTGCGGGGTACAGCGCCTTCACCTCGGACCCGAACGCGATGCCCTGCGCCAGCCGCGTCCAGTACAGAGGCTTCTCGCCCAACCGATCCCGGGCCAGGACCAGCGCGCGGCGCGTCGTGTCCCAGAGGGCAACGGCGAACATCCCCTCGCATTGTCCCAGCGCGTCATCGAGTCCGTCGCGATCGATCAGCGCCAGCAAGACCTCGGTGTCGGACTGGCCGCGGAAGCGGCACCCGCGATTCGTCAGGTCGGCCCGCAGCGCGGCGTGGTTATAGATCTCGCCGTTGAACGCGAGCACATAGCGCCCGGACGCGGACACCATCGGCTGGGCGCCGAGCGGTGACAGGTCGATGATCGAGAGCCGGCGATGACCTAACGCGAGCCCATTCTCGGGGTCGATCCACGCCCCCGAGTCGTCGGGCCCGCGATGCGCGATGGCATTCGTCATGCGCGCCAGGGTGCAGCCGAGCTGGTCGCGCTCGCCTTCAGCGGTCCAGAGGCCGGCTATGCCGCACATGGATCGACGAGTCCTGTGGAGTCAGGCAACGAGCGACAGCTCGGCGCGCGTTCGGACAACGGCGCCGGGCGCCGTGTATTCGGGCACGAGCTCCGCGATGCGCGACCGCAAAGACTCGTCGTCCTCCTGCGCGCTCGCCGCCGCGAGCAGCTCTTCGATCCGCGCCATCAGCGTCTGCTCCGGTTCGCCGAGGACCGCACGCAGGATCTTCTCATGCGTCGTGGGCCGCATGTGCTCGTCGTCGCGCGACAGGTCCTCGAAGAGCTTTTCCCCGGGTCGCAACCCGGTGAACGAGATCTCGATGTCGGCGCCCAAACGGAGGCCCGAGAGCCTGACGAGGTCCGTCGCCAGGTCGACGATGCGCACCGGCTCACCCATGTCCAGCACGAGCACTTCGCCGCCGCGCCCGACGACCGCCGCCTGCAAGACGAGCTGCACCGCTTCGGGAATGGTCATGAAGTAGCGCGTCATGTCCGGATGCGTGATCGTGATCGGCCCTCCGGCTCGGATCTGGCGCAGGAACATCGGAACCACACTGCCACGACTCCCCAGGACATTTCCGAAGCGCACCGACACGTAGTCGTAGCCGCTGACCGTGGCAATGCGCTGGACGACGAGCTCCGCAATGCGCTTGCTTGCGCCCATGATGCTCGTGGGATTGACCGCCTTGTCGCTGGAGATGAGAACGAAGTGGGGCACGCCATGTCGCGCGGCCGACTGAGCCACCGTGCGCGTGCCGTGCACGTTGTTCGTGATCGCTTCGACGAGGTTGTCCTCCATCAGCGGCACGTGCTTGTGCGCTGCCGCGTGGAACACCGCGTGCGGGTGGAACGCCGTGAACACTCCGTCGATGCGCGTCTCGTCACGGATGTCGGCAATGACCGTGGACAACGACACCTCCGGAAACCGCGCCCGCAGTTCATGGTAGATCTCGAAGATCGAGTTTTCTCCATGTCCGAGAAGGACCAGACGATCCGGGCGCTGCCTGGCGAGCTGCCGGCACAACTCGCTGCCGATCGATCCCCCGGCGCCAGTGATGACCACCGTCTTTCCGCCGACGATGGAGCGGACCGCTCCCACGTCGGTCTGCACCGGCGGCCGGCGTAGCAGATCCTCGATCTCCACAGCGCGCAGTTGCGAGATCCCGACACGCCCGGAGATGATCTCCGACATCGACGGCACGGTGAGCGTCTTGACGCTCGCGTCTGCGCAGGTGCGCACGATGGGTCGCACCACCGCGCCCGGCGCACGGGGCATGGCGATCACAACCTGCCTGACGCGGGCGGAGCTCAGGACTTCGCGCAGCATGCTGATGCTGCCGAAGACCGGCAGGCCGGACACCTCCCGCTCGTGTTTGGACGCGTCATCGTCGAGGAAACCGACGGGCGTGAACTGCAAGTCCTCGCGCGCCAGCATCTCCTGCGCCGCGCGCTGACCGGCATGGCCGGCGCCAACGATCAGCACGCGCTCACTTGCCCGCCGCCCGCGACCACGGAGACGCGCTCGGCGCCACCCGATCAGGCGCGAGCCGATGCGCGGCATCGTGAGTGACACGATCGCCCAGAGGGTCTCGTGCGATACCACCGAGAGGGGGAGCCGCACGTCGGTGAGGCCGGTGGCCGGCAGGACGAAAATGTCGGTGACCACGTTCAGCGTCGCACCAACTGCGGCGGCGGCGAACAGCCCATCCACATCGGCGATGGAGGCCATCGACCAGACGCGGCGATACATGCGGAACGCCAGGAGCACCACGATCCAGAGCGGCACGAACGCGGCCAGGTCCACCAGCGCGGCATCGCCCCACGTGTTCATCCAGCCCAGTCCTTCGAACCGCAGCGTCCAGGAAGCGCCCCAGGTCAGCGTCAGGAGCGTGACGTCGAGGATCAGCAGCTGCGTCGTGGTGGGCCAGCCTGCCACCTGAGAGATTCGCCGGATGCGCTGTGCAGAAGACATGAGCCCTGTGTGAAGCGGATGCTGCGCCTGGTTAGGTGCTGGCACAGCGGCTGCACACAAGTATCGGCCTTCAGCTAAACTGCTGAAGCGCGACCGACGTTATCGAGCGAGCACGACGATGATCGTTACCAGGCTTCCCAGCGCCGAGGCGACCGCGCCCACCACCTGCGCGGCGTCCCGTTTCTGGTTGGGGTCGCGTTCGGGGACGTACACCACACTCCCGGGCCCAGGCTTCGGCGAACCCCTGATGAGCCCGGCAATGCGGCGATGACGACTCTCCACCTTGCCGTTGCCCTGCTGCACGTACGCGCGCGCAGGATCGGCCAGGCGAGAGGACCCGCCGGCGGCACTGATGTAGTGATCGATGTTCTTCCCTGGTGCGAACGGTACGGCCAGGGGCGAGTTCACGGCACCTCGCACCTCCACGAGCGCGTTGTAGCGAGGCACGTGGATCGAGTCGCCAGGGAGGAGCAGGAGATTGTCGCGGTCGCTCGGATCGCGGAGCGCCGACGGCAGGTCCACGCCCACCCGACCATTGGCGTTGCTGCCACGCGTGAACACGATGCCCGCGGCGTAGGCGGAGCCGGTGAGGCCCCCGGCGCGCCGGATCACATCGACCAGGTGTTCGTCTTTGCGGAGCAGCGTGAACACGCCCGGGTTCTTCACTTCTCCCGTGACGTGCACGGTGGCGGGCGTGTTCCAGCCCGGCTCGCGAAAGATCAACACGTGGTCGTACGGCTGCAACGTGACCTCGCCGTCGACTCGTGCGCTGTTGTCCCGCGCAAAATACGACGAGTCGAGCGGCAGTCGCAGCGCGCGGGCCAGCAGCTTCTCGTCAGGCGCTTGGGGGCGTCGTGCGATCTCCACGGAGTCGACCGACGCGCTCTGGTGCAAACCACCGGCTTCCAGCACGAGGTCGCGCAGTGTCATGCCGTCGCGCCAGGGGTACTGGCCGCCGCGCGAAATGGCACCGTGAATCGCGACATAACGCGGCGCTCGGAACTCGGTGAGCGAGAACACGCGCACCTCGTCGTCTTCCTGGAGAGTGAGGGCGTCCAGCGTCGTTCCCGAAACATCGGTGAGGATCGCGCGCACCTGTTCACGGGTCGAATCGGGACGCAAGCGAGAGACCACGACGCGGCCAAGGTACGTGTCGGGCTTGAGTCCACCAGCGTGGCGCAACGCGTCGGTCAGGGTGAGGCCGGGCGTCAATCCCTGGTCGCCTGGCTGCCAGACGTTCCCCGTCACGGTCACGCGCCGCCGCACCCGATCCGCCACCTTCAGTACTTCGATGTCGTCTCCCGCTTCAACGGGGACCGTCGCCAGCGCTTCGATGGGATCACCGGGAGGCAGTGCGACGTCGACCACAATGTGATCGCTGCCTTCCGCAGTACGCTGCGCCGCTGGCAGCAGGCGCCGCACGCGGAGCCGGCGTTGCGACGCATCGACGGCAAAGCCACCAGCCGAGGCGATCATGTCGGCCATCGACTCGCCCGCCTTGAGCTCGTACGTCGCGGGGCGCAACACCGCGCCACGCACCTTGGCCTGCGGTCCATGCGTTGGGACGAACACCACGTCGCCACTCTCCAGCCGCACATCGCCCGTCGCGTCCCCACGCAGGAGATAGGCGTACACGTCGAGGACCTGTGCGGGGCGTCCACGTCGCCTGATCTCCACCCCGCGCAGTGACCCACGAATCGACGGGCCCCCTGCTGCGTAGAGCGCAGTTAGTGCCGTGCCCGCGCTCGAGATCCGATAGCTGCCCGGCTGCGCCACGTCGCCGACCACGAACACCTGGTTCGAGCGGAGCCGGGCGACGCTCACAGAGAAGCGTACGTTCGATTCCGCGGTCGTGCCCACGCCGGAATACACGCGGGAGAGCCGGCGCCGCAACACCGCATCGAGCTCACCTAACGAGAGATTGGCCACGGGCACCTGGCCGACGGTAGGAATCACCACAAAGCCCTCGCGCGTGACGTCGAGGGTATGCGCTTCCTCGACATTGCCCGTCAGGATGAGGACGATCTGGTCGCCGGGGCCGAGCCTGTAGGACGCATCGACCGGACCGGAAAGGTTCGGGTCGAACAACGTGGTCGAGCGGGCGAAGAGGTCCAGGCCGAAGATCGTGGAACCGTCTGGTGCGTACGTCGTGCCTTCAGAACGCGGCGTCGGCGTGGTGGAATCGCGACCGGCAACCGAATCGGCTCGCGGCCCGTCGGGCCCGCGCTGGAGCGCCAGACGACGGAGCCGGGCCGCATCGAGGGAGTCGACGATGCCTAACGTGCGGGCGGCGGCGAGCAGGGAGTCACCCGGCACAACGGGACCCTCGCCCGGCCTCCCCTCGCCCATGGCCTGATCGAGCAGAGCCTCAGGGTACCCCGCGGCCTGCAACCGCGCTCGGATATCACCCGCGCTCAGCCCCGAGGTCTGGATCCGCTGACGCAGTTGGAGGAGGAGCTCGGGACGGGCCCGAAGGAGCGCTTCAGCCTGTGCTTGCGACGGGACCGACTGCGCGCTCGCCGTCCTGGTGGCCCACAGCGGCGTAACCGCGATTGCGAAGCCCAGGGCAGCGCGGAAAACAGCAGTCGGGGCAAAACGCACGGTCGCAGCGGGTGGAAATGGGAGAGGAACGCGGTTGATCCACCGCGCTCCCGCAGTTTCGGCCCGAGGTGGTCCCCACTTGAGCGGCCCCGGCTGTTGGATGGCAGCGGCAGCCGGGTCTCGGGGTTCCCCGGATGCGAGCCGGGAGCCAGCCTCGCTGGTGACGATGACACCAGGCACCTGCGTGCGCAGGTGATTCAGGGCAACGGCAGCGTCGGTCACCCCCCACCGAGGTCCCCACGAACGCCCTGCGCCTGTCCGCCCGTGCGCCCATGCGCCTGTCCGCAGGATGCAGTGTCATTGACCTCGCCCATCGGCGAGGCCAGCGTCGAGCCCGCCTGCTCCCTAGGAAGCGGCAGCCGCGGCGGCTGCGGCGCGCTGGCGCTGAATCGAGGTCGCTGGGGCGGCGAACTCGGCTTCCGGCCCCAGCGGGGCGTCGCTGGCGATGCTCGCGAGATCGAGTCCCAGTCCCTTCAGATTGTTGTTCCAGACGATCTGCCCAGTGTCCGGTGACAGGCAGAAGATCTCGCCCCGCGTCGTTGCGTACACGTAGTCCTGGTCCCGGCTGACCTGCACGAACCCGGCGCCCTTGAGCTCGGTACGCCAGATCTCATCACCGCTGGTGCGGTTGAGGGCGACCACTCGGCCGCGGATGCCTACATACACGAATGATGATCGACGACGCGCCATTGCCGTGTCTCCCTGTCAGGTAGTGTCCTTCAACGAGGGGGTCTTCGTGCATAACTTGGCGCACGAATGCGGACGGACGCCATGGACACTCCAGCGGAGCCGGCGCGATGTGTAGTAATAGACACAATGAGGGTCTTCTCTCGCGACGCGAGCTGGTGGGCGGGCTCGCCGCCGCGGCGGTGTTGGCTGGTGCGCGGTCGGCGCCGGCGCAATCCGCGCCCGCCGTGGGCGCCGAACGCCCCTATCTCGATGTCGCGTTACGCGCCGAGCGGTGGCTGACACAGCGCGCGATTCGCCGAGAGCAAGGCGTCACCTGGGCTGCCAATCCCGATGACGCCACGTCGATTCAGAACACGCTGTACAGCGGAAGCCCAGGCGTCGTGCTGTTCTATCTCGAGCTGGCGCAAGCCACGGGCAACAAGCCAGCGCTCGAGACGGCGCGGCAGGGAGCACGCTACCTCGCCAATGCCATCGTCGCGCCGAACGCGGCGCAGGAGTTCCGTGGCGAGAGAGCTGGCCTGTATACCGGGTTGGCCGGGATCGTCTATGTGCTCGAGCGAGCCTATCGCGCCACCAGCGAACCCGGGCTGGGTGAGAGCGCGCGCTCCGCCGCCACGCTGCTCACCCGTCTCGCCGAACCCGCGCGCTCGGGCGTGGCGTGGAGCGAATCCAACGACATCATCTCCGGTTCGGCCGGAATCGGCCTCGCGCTGCTCTGGGCGGCCAAGGCGTTAGGCACACCGGAGGCCGTGGCCCTGGCCGCGAAGGCCGGCCGCAACCTGCTGGAGGCCGGGCTCGAATCTCACGGCGGGATCACCTGGCCCATCTCACCAAAGGTGCCGCGCCGCTACCCCAACTTCTCTCACGGCTCGGGCGGCGTCGCGTACTTCCTCGCAACCCTCTACGCCGCGACCCAGGACCGCGCCTTCCTCGAAGGGGCGCTCAACGGCGTCCGGTATCTCCAGGCCGTCGCCACCGACACGCCTAACGGCGGCAAGATGGTTTTTCACAGCGAGCCCGGCAACGAACAGCTCTTCTACCTCAGCTGGTGTCACGGACCCAGTGGCACCGCGCGTCTCTTTCACCGGCTCGGCGACGTCACCCGCGACCGCGCCTGGAGCGCATATGCCGATCAGCTGAACGTCGCCACCCGCGACATGAAGGTCCCGGAGCAGTCGCCGGGGTTCTGGAACAACGTCTCGCAGTGCTGCGGCAACTGCGGCGTGGTCGAGCACTTCTTGGCCATGTACGATCGCACGGGAGATTCGCGGCATCTCGACTTTGCGAGGAGCGTTGCCGACGACGCGATCCGCCGCGCCACCCCCGACGGGGAAGGACTCAAGTGGGTTCAGGCCGAACACCGCGTCCAGCCCGCAAATCTCGTGGCGCAGACGGGGCTGATGCAGGGTGCAGCGGGCATAGGCCTGGCCATGCTGCACGTGGACGGCGCCATGCAGAAGCGGCGCCCGTTTGTGGTTCTTCCCGACTCGCCGTACTTCGGATAATGACGGACGAGGCCGTTATCTTCCGCTGATCGCAGGGGAGACCGAACGACGAGGGAGCGACCCTTCGTGTCGCTCCCCGTCCGCCACCGGTCCATGACGCACCAGCACCCCCTCCAGCTCTCCGGCGACGAGATGCGCGCGTTAGGCGCGCAAGTTCTCGAGATCGCCGTCCGACGGTTCGAAACACTGCGCGACCAGCCGGTATCGTCGCGCATGCCCTCGCGCGCTGAAACCGAAGCCGCGCTTCGCACGCCGCTGCCGGTGCACGGCGAGGATCCGCGGGCCCTCGTGGATCACCTCATGCAGGAGGTTTTTCCGAAGACCTTCCACAGCGACCACCCGCGCTTTTACGCTTTCGTTCCCAGTCCTACGAACTTCGTGAGCGTGATGGGCGATCTGCTCGTGAGCACGCACAACGTGTTCGCCGGGCACTGGCTGGCGTCGTCCACCGCCGCGCAGATCGAGCTCGTCGTCATCGACTGGCTCAAGGAGTTGTGCGGGCTTCCCGGCGAGGGCGGCGGGATCATGGTGAGTGGCGGATCGATGGCCAACCTCTGCGCCATTGCCACAGCGCGTGAAGCCATCCTCGGCGGGCCTGATGAACGTGGGGTGCTCTACTGTTCCGACCAGACGCACTCGTCGCTGGCCAAAGGCGTTCGTCTCATCGGTTTCCGCCGCGACCAGCGCCGCACGGTGGTTACCGATGAGCAGCTGCGACTCTCGCTCCCCGCCCTCGAGCACATGATCGCTGACGATCGCGCGCGTGGGCTCAGGCCGTTCTGTGTGGTCGCCAACGGCGGCACCACGAATACGGGAGCCGTGGATCCCCTCCCTGCGCTCGCCGATCTGTGTGAGCGCGAAGGCATCTGGCTGCACGTGGACGGTGCGTATGGCGCGGCGGCGGTGATCACCGAACGCGGCCGGACCGCGCT
Source organism: Gemmatimonadaceae bacterium (assembly GCA_052387735.1). Taxonomy (GTDB): domain Bacteria; phylum Gemmatimonadota; class Gemmatimonadetes; order Gemmatimonadales; family Gemmatimonadaceae; genus RBC101. Next base: position 1,621 of record JBQTIW010000223.1, on the reverse strand, counting down.
CCGCGGACTCGAGCGGGCACACTCCATCACCCTCGATCCGCACAAGTGGCTCTTTCAGCCGTATGAGCTCGGGTGCCTGCTCGTCCGCGACGTGGACACACTCCGCGCGGCCTTTCGCATCACCGACGACGACCACGCCGACTATCTGGAAGACGTCCGGCGGCACGTGCACGATGAGGTCAACTTCTACGAGCTGGGACCGCAGCTCACGCGCTCGTTCAAGGCCGTCAAGCTCTGGCTGTCGCTGCGGACATTTGGGCTTGACGCATTTCGGCGCGCGCAGGAGGTCGGCTTCGAAATGGCCGACGAAGCCGAACGCGTCCTGCGCGCCGACCCGCGCTGGGAGATCGTGACACCGTCGCAGATGGCCGTTGTCACGTTCCGCTGGCGTGGTGACGGCTCCCTGTCACCACACCGGGTCGACGCGCTCACGCAGCGAGTGGTCGACCGGATGCGGCTCGACGGCTACGCGCTGGTGATGTCGACCGCCCTCGGCGGGCGTCCCGCGCTGCGCATCTGTCCGATCCATCCCGGCACGCGGGCAGACGAGATTCACGAAGCCATCCGCCGGCTGACGCATTTCTCGACCGAGATCGCCTCCGAGTCGTCCACCATCAGCCCACTGCCACACCCAGGTTGATGACGCCGCTATACCCGTCGGTCGCGCGCGTCGTCTGCAGGGTGAGCGCCGTCTTCTCCGCCGCGGAGAGGCTGTTGTAGATGTTGTCGGTGGTGTTGCGCACGTTCCGGGTTCCTTTGCTGTTGTAGGGGCTCAGGGCGTGCACCGCGTCGGTGCGGGTTTCGTCGAAAAAGAATTGCGATGTGAACTCGTAGGTCCTCGTGCTGCCGGCAAAGAGGCGCAGCTTGAAGTGGATGTGCACCGCTCGGCCGCTGTACCACCCCGGATAGATCGTCGTGAAGCGCGCGACGCCGTTCGCATCAGTCAGCTGGTAGCCGCGCAAGAACTTGCGCCCCGCGCCCCCACTGCCGTTTCCCGCTGCCGTGACGTCGGAGTACGTCCCGGCTGCATCACAGTGCCAGACGTCCAGATACGCGCCCGTGAGCGGAGTGCAGGCGCTGCTGGAAACGCGCGAGACGTTGAACGTCAGCGCCAACGGGACGCCTTGCGAGATGGCACCCGTTGTCGGATCGGAGCGAATGTCCGAGCGCTCGAGTTTTTCATCCACGAAGTACGGCCCCTCGGTGAGCGAGGCGGTCAGCACGCACGACGTCGACGGAGTACCGGACGTGGCCGTGTCGACAGGTGTGACGCTGGTCGCATCGGTGACTCCGCAGCCTGTCAGCGTCTGCGACACGACCACCGTCGCCGCCAGGCCGGCAAAGCGGCCGAGCATGGCGCGACGATCGATCGTGATGGGGCTCGGGATACTGTGGTACTGCGCGGTTGTCATGCGACTGGTTCCGTGTGAAAGCGTAAAGAGCGACCGCGCGTCCGATGGCTGCTCAGGGTCACGTGCGCCAATGATCAGAATACCCGCTGCCGACATGGAGCCCTATGCTCGATCTCGCCGAGGTCGGCCGTCTTTCGGAGCGGCTCCGCGCCGTGCTCGATGCGGGGCATACCGCGTCAACTGAGCAGGCCGGTCCACTTTTCCCCACG
>JBQTIW010000222.1:0-29226 GCA_052387735.1 Gemmatimonadaceae bacterium | reverse complement strand
AACGCCTCGGATCTCGTGCACGGCTCCTCCGGCATCTGCGACGGTTCGATCGTCCTGTCCGAGGCCCTGGAGCTGGCCCATCTCGACTTCGAGGATTTCCTGGCAAGCTACGAAAGCATGACGCTGGCGCTCGCCACACATCTGCGCGAGCTCACGTCGTACAAAGAGGACGCATAAGCAATGGGACTCTTCGATCGACTGGCCTCGTTGATGAAGTCGAACATCAACGATCTCATCTCCTCCGCCGAAAACCCGGAGAAGATGCTGAATCAGATCATCATCGACATGCGGGACCAGCTGGTGAAGGCCAAACAGCAGGTTGCTGCGGCGATCGCCGATGAGAAACGACTACGCGATCAGGCCGACAGCGAACACAAGCAGTCACAGGATTGGGAGCAGAAGGCGATGCTTGCCATCCAGCAGGGCAGGGACGACCTGGCCAAGCAGGCCCTCGTCAGGCAGAGCGAGCACATTGCGCACTTCCAGCAGCTCGAGATGACCTGGCAGTCGCACCAGATGGAGACGGAGAAACTCAAGACCTCCCTCCACGATCTCAACGACAAGATCGAAGAGGCCAAGCGGAAGAAGAACCTGTTGCTCGCTCGCCAGCGCAGAGCGCAGGCGCAGAAGCGGATCCAGGAGACGATGTCCGGTCTCTCCGAAAAATCCGCGTTCGAGGCGTTCGCTCGCATGGAGGAGAAGATCGAGCAGAACGAACGGATGCTGAAGGCGTCGAGCGAAATCGATCAGGAGTTCTCGGGCGATCGTCTCCAGAGCGACTTCAAGCAGCTAGAGCGTACAGCGGGCGCGGCGAGCGCCGACTCGCAGCTCCTCGCGCTCAAGCAGAAGATGGGACTCCTGCCCAGCGGTCCGCCGCAGGAAAAGCGCGCGCTGAATGCGGGCGGCAAGGTCGCCGAGGACGTGCACGCCGAGATCGAGGAAGAGACACACGACGAGAAGGCCGGCTAACGTCGTGTGAGCGACTCGGTCGCCGGTTCCCGCATACGGTTCGCGCCCGCGCTCGCTACGACGGTCGCGACCGTTTTGCTTTTGTGGCTGTTAGGCACGGCCGCAGACATCTTCCTGTTGCTGTTCGTCGCCATCCTGTTCTCGCTCTACCTTGGCGCGGTCAACGACGAGATCTCGCGACGCACGGGACTGCCGCGCGGTGTGGCCTTCACCATCACCGTAGTGCTCACCCTGGGTGCCCTGGCCGGATTGGTGACATTGCTGGTTCCGCCCGTCGTCGAGCAGACCCAGCAACTCGTGGCGAACCTGCCAGGGTATCGCGATGCGTGGCAGGCGTGGCTCGAGCGGATTCTGATTCGCTACCCCTCGCTTCGTCAGATCTGGACCGAGGAGTCCGGCAAAATGGTAGGCACCCTCGTGCAGCAGACCGAGGCCGCGGTCGGCCAGATCCTGCCGCGAGTCGTCGGACTGGGGCATGCCGTCGTCAACATCGTCTCCGTCATCGTGATGGGCATCTTCCTCGCCCTGCACCCGGGGACCTATCGTGAATGGCTGATCGCGCTGTTCCCGCCGGTGCGCCGCGACCTGGTGCGCGACGTCCTGCGTGACATCGTCTCCACGCTGCGGTCGTGGCTCGTCGGGCAGCTGCTGGCGATGTCCATTCTCGGCGTGCTGACCGCGCTCGGGTTGTACCTCCTCGACGTTCCGTACTGGCTCACCTTCGGCGTCTTCACCGGAGCTGTGGCGATCATCCCGTTCTTCGGAACGCTGATCTCCTCGACACTGCCCGCGCTGTTCGTGCTGGGCGGCGATGGAGTCTTCGGCTTGAGTCCTGGTTCCCATGCGGTCGCCGTCATGGTCCTCGGATTCGTGATCCATATCGTCGAGGCCAACCTCGTCATTCCTTTGATCTTCCAGAAGCAGGTGGAGATCCCTCCAGTCCTGAGCATCATGGCGGTGCTGCTGGTGGGGCGGCTGCTTGGCCCCGCCGGATTGCCCGTGGCGGTGCCTCTGTTGGCCACGAGCATCGTACTCGTCAGGCGCATTCTGGTAAATCGCATTTATGAGGGTCAGACGCTGCTGCGTCCGGGAGGAGACCGTGTCCTGGTCCTGCGCGTGCCTGCGGCCGATGGTGGGGTGATCGTCAGCGCCGATCCTCCCATCGACGTACTGCGCTTCGCCGAACCGTTGAAACACAGCGCCTGACGATGCTGTTCGAACCGGCGATCGAGGCCGCGACTCGCGACGAGTTGCGTCGATTGCAGGGGACCAGGCTCCGGGATCTGGTGGGACGCGTCTGCGGTCGCGTGCCGCTGTACCGCGATCGCCTCGACGCAGCCGGCGTCGGACCGTCGGACATCCGATCCATCGACGACGTGGTGAAGCTCCCTGTCACGCGCAAGTCCGATCTGCGTGATCACTATCCGTTCGGGCTTCTCGCCGTGCCGCGCCAGGAGTTGCGGCGGGTCCACGCCTCGTCAGGCACGACCGGGAAATCCACAGTCGTGGCGTACACCGCGGCCGACCTGGATCTCTTCGCCCGCGTGAATGCCCGCTGTCTGGCGATGGCCGGAGCCGAGCCCGGGATGATGCTGCATAACGCTTACGGCTACGGTCTGTTCACGGGCGGCCTCGGCCTGCACTACGGAGGCGAACGTCTCGGGCTGACCGTGGTACCGGTATCGGGGGGAATGACGGAGCGCCAACTCACACTGATCGAGGACTTCCGGCCCGACGTGATCTGCTGCACCCCGAGCTACGCACTCACGCTGGCGAGCGAGTTCCGCAAACGCGGCACCGAACCGTCCGCTATCTCGCTGCGGTTCGCGCTGCTTGGCGCCGAGCCGTGGACCGACGCCATGCGCGTACAGATCGATGCCGGATTGGGCGTGCGCAGCACGAACATCTACGGGCTGTCCGAGATCATTGGTCCCGGCGTTTCCAATGAGTGTGTGGACGCGCGCGACGGCTCGCACATCAATGAGGATCACTTCTTCCCCGAGATCCTCGATCCCGACAGCGGCGAGCCCATGGCCGAGGGCACCGAGGGCGTGCTGGTGATCACCACGCTCACCAAGGAAGCGCTCCCGCTGCTGCGCTACTGGACGGGAGACATCACCAGCCTTACGCGGGCGCCGTGCACCTGCGGGCGCACATTGTGCCGGATGCGGCTCATCCGGGGGCGCACCGACGACATGTTGATCATTCGCGGGGTGAACGTGTATCCGAGTCAGGTGGAGAGCGTGCTGGCCGGTGTCGTCGAACTGGCGCCGCACTACCGGATCGTCGTGACGCGCGAACAGCTGCTCGACGACATAGAGGTGCACGCCGAAGTCTCCGAACCGTGGCTGCGCGATCGCGGCGTAACGCAGGTCAGCAGCGAAACCGCGGAAACCAACGAGGTCCTTCGTGCACTGCATGATCGCGTCGCCTACCTGCTGCGCGAGACGATCGGCGTAGGGATGCGGGTCAAGCTCGTGGCTCCGGGTGAAGCACCGCGTTCCGAGGGTGGCAAGCTCAATCGCGTTCTCGACCAGCGTCCGAAGCCCTGACGCGTCAGCCGACCTTGCCCGAGCGCTCGCGCGCGACGCCTTCGGCGCGCAGCGCGGGCATGACCGTCGGCGCCGCCGGGCATCTTCCAATTGACTGGCCGTGTCGCGCGTGTCGATGGCGGAGCGGGATATGAGCTTGACCATCGAAAGCCAACCGGATTCCATTCCACCATGAGCTTCCGCCTCTACAACACACTCTCACGCTCGGTCGAACCCTTTGCGCCCGCGGATGGGGAAACGGTTCGCATGTACACCTGCGGTCCGACGGTGTACGACCCTGCCCACGTCGGGAATTTCCGCACGTTTCTGTTCAACGACCTGATGCGCCGCACGCTCCGGCTTCAGGGATGGAACGTCGTGCAGGTACAGAATCTCACCGATGTCGACGACAAGATCATCAAGCGCGCTCACGCGACCGGAAAGTCGATTGTGGAGGTCACAGAGCCGATCACCGATATCTTCCACCAGGATCGCAAATACCTCCGCATCGAAGACGCCGAGGAGTACCCCAAAGCGACGACCCACATCCCTGAGATGATTGCGCTGGTGCAGACCCTGCTCGACAAGGGTGTGGCCTACATCGCCGAGGACAGCTCAGTGTACTTCGGGATCGACCGCTTTCCGGGATATGGCAAGCTCTCGCGCCTGGACACGCGCGAGATCAAGACCGGCGCACGCGTGGCTCAGGACGACTACAGCAAAGAGAACGCGCAGGATTTCGCGCTCTGGAAGGCCGCGAAGCCGGAGGACGAGGCAAGCGGTGCCGCGTGGGACGCACCGTTCGGTCGCGGACGGCCGGGGTGGCACCTCGAGTGCTCCGCGATGGCGATGAAGTACCTCGGCGAAACGCTCGACATCCATGGAGGCGGAGTCGATCTCGTTTTTCCGCATCATGAAGACGAGATCGCGCAGAGTGAGGCGGCGACCGGCAAGCCGTTCTCGCGCTTCTGGTGCCACGGGGAGTTCCTGCAGATCGATGGCACCAAGATGTCGAAGCGGCTGGGCAACATCACGACCGTCAAAGACCTGCGGGAGCGGGGTATCTCGGCGGCGGCGTTGCGGCATTTCGTGTACTCCACGCACTACCGAAAGCAGATGAACCTCTCCGGAGAGGCGCTCGAGGGCTCGCTGGAGGCGGTGCGTCGGGTCGGCGAGTTGGCGCACCGCCTGGCCGCGGCACGAGGAGCCACCCCAGAGATGGCGGTGGCTGCGGCGGTTGCCGAGCGTGACTTTCGGGAGGCGCTGGCGGACGACCTGAATGCGCCGGAAGCGGTGGCTTCGCTTTTTCAGTTCGTCCAACGGGCCAACGCCGATCTCGATCGAAATGGCACCGACGCTGCTGCGCTCGCAGAGGGCCGTCGTGTGTTCGCGCTCATGGACGGGGTCCTCGACCTCCGGCCGCGGGTGATCAGGCTCATCGTGGGCCTGGAGGCCGTCCAGCCCGACCCTACCAGCCTTCTGGACACGGAGGAAGTGGAGCAGGAGGCACTGGCGTGGGCGATCGGCCGGCTTCGCGACAGGCTCCGGGCCCGCAAAGCTGGGGACTTCGCCAAGGCCGACGCGATCCGAGGCGAGGTTGAGGAACGGGGCTTTGTGGTAAAGGACACGCCCGCGGGCACTCAGATGGAGCGCTGGCGCTGATCTCAGCGCTGGACGCTGTAGAGCCCGGCAGTCCGCGAAAGCGAACGCCGTCCTCTCGTGCCGTCAGGCTTCTTGTGCTTTTCGGCGTTGACTTCGCGTCACACGGATCCGGGTCGACTTCGAGTAGCGGCTCCGCTTCCCCCTTCTCTAATGAAGGGTTTTCCTCCGTCGGCACCTTTGCGTGGTGGGATAAGCTCTGATGTCCCAATCGCTTGACACACTTTGCCGCTCCGGCTAACATTCCAAGCTCGCGAAGAACGGCTTGAGCGCTGACGTAGCTCAATTGGCGGAGCAGCTGATTTGTAATCAGCAGGTTGCGAGTTCGAGTCTCGCCGTCAGCTCTGCTTTAGAGAGGCGTCAGCGGTAGGTTCTTGCGTTTTGCTTCTCTGTCGGGTGGGGTACCCAAGTGGCCAACGGGAGCAGACTGTAAATCTGCCGGCTTATGCCTTCGAAGGTTCGAATCCTTCCCCCACCATCGGGACTGTGTGCGGTCGTTAGGTCGTGGGGGGAGAGGGGTTGCGGGAGTAGCTCAGTTGGTAGAGCGCAAGCCTTCCAAGCTTGATGTCGCGGGTTCGAGCCCCGTCTCCCGCTCTTATTGACGCGTTGAGCTGGGAGTTGGTGCTGGTGCCTGGTTGCTGATGGTTGGTATTGCTGACGTAGCTCAGTTGGTAGAGCACACCCTTGGTAAGGGTGAGGTCACCGGTTCAATCCCGGTCGTCAGCTCTCGAGGTGTACGGCGAAATGGACAGGTGGTCGAGGGAGGCCTGTCGCATCGGAATTCGTCGCGGGCGTTCGGGTTGTGTCTCCGTCTCCCGTCTCCAGTCTCCCGTCTTCTGGTAACGTGACATGCCCCGCGACAAGATCATTCTTGCCTGTAGCGAGTGCAAGAATCGCAACTACTTCACGACGAAGAACAAGCGCATTCATCCCGAGCGCGTCGAGTGGAAGAAACACTGCCCGCGCTGCAACAAGCACGTCGTCCACAAGGAAACGAAGTAACGTGTCCACCGAAGCCGTCGCCCGCCCCTCGTTCATCCAGCGCACCGTCCGGTTTTATCACGACGTGGTGGCCGAGATGAAGAGGGTGACGTGGCCCGATGTTCCCCAGGTGCGGCAGCTCGCAATCGGCGTGATCGTGCTCTCGCTGTTTATCGGCGCGGTCATCGGACTGCTCGACCTGTTGCTCCAGACGGTACTCGTCCGCTGGATTCCATCGCTGTTCGGAGGCTGAGGCGTGGAGCACCACCGCTGGTACGCCATCCAGACAACGGCTGGCCACGAGAACAAGGTCAAGTCGCTCATCCTGCGCAAGATCGAACAGGATCCGCGTCCGCCCGAGGAACGGCTCATCCGCCAGGCGATGGTCCCGACGCAGGAAGTCGTCGAGATCAAGAACGGTAAGAAGGTACCGGTGGAGCGAAAACTCTACCCGGGGTATGTGCTGGTGGAAATGGTGTGGAACCAGGAATCGGCGCACGTCATCAACAGCATCCAGGGCGTGATCAAGTTCGTGCAGCATGGCCTTGCCGGCCCGACCAAGGAGCCGATGGCGCTACGGCAGGAGGAAGTCAACCGTGTGTTAGGCATCGCCGACGAGCGCGAAGACGAGACGCCGCGCGAGGAGATTCCGATCCTCATCGGTCAGGCAGTGGCCATCACGGAGGGCCCGTTCACCGACTTCAACGGCACGGTCGAGGAAGTCATCCCCGACAAGGGGAAGGTGAGGGTGTCGGTGAGTCTGTTCGGACGGCCGACCTCGGTCGAGCTGGATTACCTGCAGCTGAAGGGGTACTGAAGCGAGCGAGTAGGCGAATGAGCGGGTGAACACGGCGCAGAACGACGGGAAGCGCGTGGGGGAACTGCGGCGCGCGACCTGGAACGACCGCGAGGACATGGGTGCCGGATTCGGCACGTGTTCCGCCAACGCAGTCACCGGCCTTTGCGCGGGGCAGCCGCTGAGCGGCGAGAAGCGCACCCGTCGGAAACCACGACGACGTTAATCAGACAGTGGGAGACTGCGAGGATCGGCTGATTGTTGCGTGCGCATTGCTGCACGCTGGTGCTGGCGTTGGTGCCCGACGGGCGCCAGGACACGCGAGCGCTCAGCGCCAGCACTGCGCTCCATCGGGCAGCATGAGCACGCCGCCACGAGCGTGCTTCTCGATCCCCGCCTCATCGTAGAACGAGGAGACCAATGGCAAAGAAGGTCACTGGATTCGTCAAGCTCCAGATCCCAGCGGGGCGCGCGAATCCGGCTCCTCCGGTAGGTACGGCGCTCGGCCCGCAGGGAATCAACATCATGGCGTTCTGCAAGGAGTTCAACTCCCGCACGCAGAGTCAGGATGGGCTGATCCTTCCGGTCGAGATCACGATCTATTCGGACAAGTCGTTCACCTTCATCCTCAAGACGCCGCCCGCGGCGATCCTGATCAAGAAGGAGCTCGGACTCGAAAAGGGGTCGGGTCAGCCCAACCGCGTAAAGGTGGGATCGCTCACCAGAGCGCAGGTCAAGAAGATCGCCGAAGTGAAGATGCCGGACCTCAACTGCGACTCGATCGAGTCGGCGATGGCGATGGTCGCCGGCGCCGCGCGGTCGATGGGCGTCGAGGTGAAAGACTGATGCGCACGCATGGAAAGCGATTCACGGCGGCCGCGAAGAAACGCGACGCCACCACGCTCTACCCGCCCCGGCAGGCGCTCGAATTCGTCAAGGGAGCGGCGTTCGCCAAGTTCGATGAGACCGTTGAAGTCGCGGTGCGGCTCGGCGTCGATCCCCGCCACGCCGACCAGATCGTGCGCGGCACCGTGGTGTTGCCGGCGGGAACGGGTACGACCGTGCGCGTATTGGTGATCGCGGTCGGTGACAAGGCGCGCGAGGCACAGGACGCCGGAGCCGACTTCGTCGGCAATGAGTTTCTCGCAAAGATCAAGGAGGGCTGGCTCGACTTCGACGTCATGATCGCCACCCCCGATCAGATGGGACAGATCGGTCAGCTTGGTCGTGTGCTCGGTCCGCGCGGTCTCATGCCCAACCCCAAAGCCGGCACCGTGACCATGAACGTCGGTCAGGCGGTGCGGGAGTCCAAGGCCGGCAAGATCGAGTTCCGGGTCGACAAGAGCGGCAACGTCCACGAGGCCATCGGCAAGGTGTCTTTTGGTCTCGAAGCGCTCGAGCAGAACTACACCGCGTTCATGGATCAGATCGTCCGGTCGAAGCCGTCGGCGTCCAAGGGCGTCTACGTCCGCAACGTCTCGGTGTCCAGCACGATGGGCCCGGGCGTCAAGATCGACACCGCCCTTTACCGGTAACGAGCGATGAACAAATCCGAGAAGGAACAGCTCGTATCGGAGCTGACGAGCAAGATCAAGGGCGCCAAGGCGCTCTACTTCACCGACTTCACGGGGCTCAATGTGAAGCGCATCACCGAGCTCCGCCGGCGCTTCCGTCGCGCGGGGGTCGAGTACGTGGTCATCAAGAACACGCTGGCACTGCGTGCGGTCAACGAGAGCGGCCTTCCCGGCTCGCGCCTCCGCGGTCCCACCGGTGTGGTCGTGGCGCACGATCCCATCGCCGCGGCCAAGGTGCTCGTCGACTTTGCCAAGGAGCACGAGCACAAGCCGGCGATGAAGGGCGGTATCTGGGAAGGGAACGCCATCGACGAAGCCACGATGAAGCGTCTGGCGACACTGCCCTCGCGCGATGAAGCGCTCAGTCAGTTCGCCGGCTACCTCAACAGCGTCATGATGATGTTCGCGCTGGCGTTGGACGCACGGAAGTCACAGCTGGAAAGTGCCTAGGAAACCCAGGCGGTAGGCGGAGGCGTCAGGCAACGGGCCTGACGACACACACGCCGGCCACCATGGAATTGTGATCACAACAATCCCAGGACCACCTGGGTTCGACACGGAGACCTAACTACAATGGCAAACGCGACTCTGAGCAAGGACGAGATCCTCGAGGCGATCGGCAACATGTCGGTGATGGAGCTCGTCGACCTCATCGATGCGTTCAAGACGAAGTTCAACGTGACCATCGCGGCCGTGGCCGCCGGTGGGCCCGCCGCCGGGGGCGGTGCCGCGGCTCCGGCCGTGGAGGAACAGACCGAATTCGCCGTCATCCTCAAAGAGGCCGGCGGCAAGAAGATCCAGGTGATCAAAGTCGTTCGGGAACTCACGGGTCTCGGCCTGAAGGAAGCCAAGGACCTCGTCGACGGCGCGCCGAAGGAAGTCAAGTCGGGCGTGTCCAAGGACGAGGCGGCACAGGTCAAGGCCAAGCTCGAAGCCGAAGGCGCCGTGGTGGAAGTGAAGTAAGGCCAGAGACGGGAGACGGGAGACGGAGCATCCGTCGCTCGATTCGGAGTTTGCGAGCCATCTGGCGAGCACTCTCGTCTCCAACCTCCCGTCTCCCGTCTTACCGTCTTCCATCTCGGTGCGATGAATCGAATCCACGCAATACTCTTGCAGTCCCTCCTTCTCGCTCTGTCTCCGCGGCCGGCTGCCGCGGGGACGAGTGGGTTTTCGCCTGTGCGCGGGTGAATCATGCCTGAACTCCTGAAGCAGATCGTCTTTGGAAAGAACGACGAGGGGATGGAAATGCCCCACCTCCTCGACATCCAGACCCGTGCCTTCGAGTCGCTCCTGCAACTCGATGCCGCCTCGCACAACCGCGAGGACATCGGGCTGGAACGTGTTTTCAAGGATCTCTTCCCCATCACCGACGTCCACGAGAATTTCTCCCTCGAGTTCGTCAAGTATGCGTTAGGCGAGCCGAAGTACTCCGTCGAGGAGTGCATCGAGCGCGACATGACGTATTCGGCGCCGCTCAAGGCCACGCTCCGCCTCGTCATCAACGAGGACGTGAACGGTGTCAAGCGCCCGCGCAATATCATCGAGAAGGAAGTCTATCTCGGAGAGCTGCCGCTCCTCACCGACCTCGGCACGTTCGTCATCAATGGCGCCGAACGGGTCATCGTCAGCCAGCTCCACCGCTCGCCCGGCGTGGTGTTCGAGGAATCGACGCACCCCAACGGCCAACGCCTGATCTCGTCCCGCATCATCCCGTTCCGCGGGTCGTGGGTCGAGTTCACCGTCGATATCCATGACGTCATCTACGTCCATATCGACAAGAAGAAAAAGTTTCCGGCGACTGCCCTGCTGCGCGCGTTTGGCTACGGAGCCAACTCCGACATCCTGCGCCTCTTTTTCGCTGTGCGCGATCTCGACCTCACACGCCGGCGTGAGGGACGTGCGGAAACGCGCGAGGTACTGGGTGCGATCATCGCCGAAGACGTGACGCTCGCCGGTGAAGCCGCCGACCCCGAGGCGCCCAAGGCCAAGACCAAGAAGGCCCGCGCCCTCGCCGAGCGCGCGGCGGCCGACATGCTGGTCCGCGAAGGCGACGAGCTCACCGAAGAGGTGTTCAATCGACTGACGCGGCAAGGCATTCGGACGATCAAGGTGTTCTCGTCCTACATGACGGTCGACCTGCGCGACGAGCTCGACGCGATCGAGCGCGGTGAGCGCGCAACGCCGCGCGTGCTGTCGCACGATGTGGTCGACCCCGAAACCGGCGAAGTCCTCGCCGAGATCGGCCAGCCCGTCAAGGAGACGCTGAGCAAGCGCCTCCGCAAAGCGGACATTCTCAAGGTCCAGGTGTTCGTGCCCTCGGGTCGGGCCGAGTCCGCGCTCATCAAGAATACGATCGGCAAGGACCCGACCGATCCCAAGCACATCGACCAGAAGGAGCGCGACAAGAACAAGTGGGACACCGATGGCGACTCCGGCGCGGGCAAGGCGCTGCGTTCCATCTACATGCTCCTGCGGCCCGGCGACGCCCCCAACGACGAGACGGCCAAACAGGCGCTCGAACGCCTCTTTTTCTCGCCCAAGCGCTACGACCTCGGGCGCGTCGGCCGTTACAAGATCAATCAGCGACTCGGCCTCTCGACCGATCCCGGGATGACCGTGCTCACGAAGGACGACTTCATCGCGATTCTGCGCTACCTCGTGGAACTGCACGAGGGACGCGGTCACGTGGATGACATCGATCATCTCGGCAACCGTCGCATTCGCTCGGTCGGTGAGTTGATCGCCAACCAGTTCTCCGTCGGTCTGTCGCGCATGGCGCGCCTGGTGAAGGAGCGCATGTCGATCAACACCGATCCCGAAAAGATCTCCCTCGACGATCTGGTCAATGCGCGGACGGTCTCCGCGGTGATCCAGGCGTTCTTCGGATCGTCGCAGCTGTCCCAGTTCATGGACCAGACCAATCCGCTGGCCGAACTGACGCACAAGCGCCGGCTGTCCGCGTTAGGCCCGGGTGGTCTCACGCGCGAGCGCGCCGGCTTCGAAGTGCGCGACGTGCACTACTCGCAGTACGGGCGCATGTGTCCGATCGAAACGCCGGAAGGTCCGAACATCGGCCTCATCACCTCGCTGGCCTGCTTCGCCGCGGTCAACGACCTCGGCTTCATCGAGACGCCGTATCGCGTGGTGAAGAACGGCAAGGTGACCGGCGAGCTGGCCTGGCTCGACGCCAATCGCGAGGAAGACACCATCATCGCGCAGGCGAATGCCAAGCTCAACGACGACTCGACGTTCGCCGACGATCTGGTGCTCTGCCGGCAGCGCGGTGACGTGCCGCTCACGGCGCCCGATCGCATCGACTTCATGGACGTGGCGCCGGAGCAGCTGGTCTCCATCGCCGCGGCGCTGATTCCATTTCTCGAGCACGATGACGCCAACCGCGCGCTCATGGGCTCGAACATGCAACGGCAGGCTGTCCCGTTGCTCAACCCGCAGACGCCGCTGGTGGGCACAGGGCTCGAGGACAAGGTTGCGCGCGACTCGGGCGCAGTCGTGATCGCGCGCCGCGCGGGTGTGGTCACGCGCGTGACCGCGGACGAGATCATCGTCGACGCCGGCACGGCCGAGCGGAACCGGAAGGACGACGACCGGCCCCTGGCTCGGCTGACGCAGCAGGACCGCTACAAGGTGAAGAAGTACTGGCGCACGAACCAGGACACCGCGGTCAACCAGCGCCCGATCGTGAAGCTGGGGCAGCGCGTGAAGAAGGGCGACGTGCTGGCCGACGGCGCGGCGACCGAAAAGGGTGAGCTCGCGTTGGGCTCGAACGTGCTCGTCGCGTTCATGCCCTGGTACGGCCACAATTTCGAAGACGCCATCGTGCTGTCCGAGCGTCTGGTGAAGGACGACGTCTATTCGTCGATCCACATTCAGGAGCTCGAGCTCCACGTCCGCGACACGAAGCGCGGCCAGGAAGAGATCACGCGGGAAATCCCCAACGTCGCCGAGGAGTCGCTCGTCGACCTCGACGAACGCGGCATCTTGCGCAACGGCGCGCATGTCAAGCCGGGCGACATCCTCGTCGGCAAGATCACGCCCAAGGGCGAGACGGAGCTTTCGCCGGAAGAGAAACTCCTCACGGCGATTTTCGGTGAGAAGGCGAAGGACGTGAAGGACTCGTCGCTCAAAGTGCCGCCCGGCATGGAGGGCGTGGTGATCGACGTCAAGATCTTCTCGCGCGTCGAGGACCAGGTGGTCGAAAAGGACCGCGGGGAACGGATCGGGGAAGTGCGCCGGCTCGAAGGTGAGGACAAGGTGCGCGTCAACGACGTCCGCGACGAAGAGCTCCGCGACATGCTCGAGGGGCAGACGGTCGCTCTCGCCCTCAAAGCGGGCACCGTGGAGGAGGGCATCAACACCGGCACGCTCCTCACCAAGGAGGTACTGCGCGACCTGCGCTTTGCCCAGCTCGACGTCAAGACGTTCCGGGTCGAGAGCAAGAAGGTCAACGACCGGATGCGCGAGATTATCGACGCGGCCAACGATGAGAAGGCACGCATCGAGGAACGCGCCGAAGAGCGGATTGACCGGATCCTGCAACCGGATGAACTGCCGCCGGGCGTGATCCAGCTGGTGAAGGTCTATCTCGCCGAGAAGCGCAAGGTCTCGGTGGGCGACAAGATGGCCGGACGCCACGGCAACAAGGGTATCGTCGCGCGGGTGGTGCCGGAGGAGGACATGCCGTTCCTGCCGGACGGTCGTCCCGTCGACATCGTGCTCAACCCGTTAGGCGTGCCGTCGCGAATGAACGTGGGCCAGATTCTGGAAACGCATCTCGGATGGGCGGCGCGCATCCTCGGGTTCTACGCCAAGACCCCGGTGTTCCAGGGCGCCAACGAGCGCGAGATCGGCCTCCTGCTCAAGCTGGCCGGAGTCACCTGGTCACGGGCGACGCTGAACCTGCACACGGCCCCGCTCAACATCACCGACGGGGACATCAGGACCATCGTCAGCGACCTCCGTCCCGACAACGCCGCCGACGACCGCATCTCGTTACTCGCGGACGCGACCATCAACGACCTCCACGGGCGGAACATGTCCGCGGAGACGAAGGATGTCTTCAACCGGGTTCGCGAGTGTCTCGCGCATGCGGCGAAGGAGCTCGCGACGCGGGAGGAGACGGAGCTGGAGCATCAGCGGGCGTTCCACGCCGCCGTGGCCGACGACGAGTCGCGCTCGGCGACGGACCGTGCCGATGCCAAGATCGCCCTGAAAGCGGTGGAGAAGCGCATCGGGCGCGAGCCCGCGGACGTGCTCGAAGACCTCGAGCAGCCCGCACTCGCCGCGATGCTCGGCAAGAAGTCCGAGGCGGACGTGGACAAGGCGGCGGTCGAACTGATGCGCCTCGCCGGTCAGACGCCTGCCGGCAAGATGTGGATTCGCGACGGTCGCAGCGGCGAACGCTTCGCATTCCCGGTCACGGTCGGCGAGATCTACATGCTCAAACTGTCACACCAGGTCGACGACAAGATCCACGCGCGCTCCATCGGCCCGTACTCCCTCGTCACGCAACAGCCGCTGGCGGGCAAGGCGCAGTTTGGTGGTCAGCGCTTCGGAGAAATGGAAGTGTGGGCGCTGGAAGCGTATGGCGCCGCGCACACCCTGCAGGAGATCCTCACGGTCAAGTCCGACGACGTGAACGGGCGCAGCCGTGTGTACGAGGCCATCGTGAAGGGCCAGAACCTGCCCGAACCTGGCACTCCCGAGTCCTTCAACGTGCTCGTCAAGGAACTGCAAGCGTTAGGCATCTACGTGAAGATGGGATCGAAGAGTGAAGGCAACGGCAATGGCGCGCTCCCCGGCGCCTCAGGGGAGGAGTAACTGATGATCGACTTCCGAAGTGCGCGCGAGACGCGCGCATCAGCGTTCGACTTCATCCAGGTCCGCATTGCGTCCCCGGACGAGATCCGCGGTCCCAAGGATCCCAAGGAACGTGAACGCCAGGAGATGCAGGGGCAGCGCACCTGGTGGTCCTGGGGTGAAGTCACCAAGCCCGAAACCATCAACTACCGGTCCTTCAAGCCCGAGAAGGACGGCCTGTTCTGCGAGCGCATCTTCGGCCCCGTCAAGGACTGGGAGTGCCATTGTGGGAAGTACAAACGCATCCGCTATCGCGGGGTGATCTGCGACCGCTGCGGCGTGGAAGTCACGCTCAGCAAGGTGCGGCGTGAACGGATGGGGCACATCGAACTGTCCGTGCCCGTGGCCCACATCTGGTTCTTCAAGACCCTGCCGTCGCCGATGGGCAACCTCCTCGACCTCACGCTGCGTGATCTCGAGAAGGTGATCTACTATTCGAACTACGTCGTCATCGACCCGGGCAATCAGGAAGTCCGGGCCAACGAGCTGCTCGACGAAGATCGGTACCTCGAGCTCAAGGCGAAGGCGAAGGCCGAGGGCGACACGCAGTTCCAGTCGGACATCGGCGCCCCCGCGGTCCGCGAGCTCCTCAAGCGGATTGACGTGGACAAAGTGGCCGAGCAGCTGCGCAAGTCGGTGGCCACCGAGTCGTCGCAGCATCGCAAGAAACAGATGCTCAAGCGACTCAAGATCGTGGACGCCTTCCGGACCTCCGGCGACGCCGGCGGCACGCGCAACAAGCCGGAGTGGATGATCCTCGACGTCGTGCCGGTGATCCCACCCGATCTCCGGCCCCTCGTGCCGCTGGACGGCGGCCGATTCGCCACGTCCGACCTCAACGACCTGTACCGCCGCGTCATCAACCGCAACAACCGCCTGCAGAAGCTCATCACGCACCGCGCGCCGGAAGTGATTCTGCGCAACGAAAAGCGCATGCTCCAGGAGGCAGTGGATGCGTTGTTCGACAACGGCCGCCGGTCCAAGGCCATTCGCGGCCGCGGCAAACGCCCGCTCAAGTCCCTGAGCGACATGCTCAAGGGCAAGCAGGGCCGTTTCCGCCAGAATCTGCTTGGCAAGCGCGTGGACTACTCGGGTCGCTCGGTCATCGTGGTTGGCCCGGAGCTCAAGCTGCACCAGTGTGGCCTTCCCAAAGCCATGGCGCTGGAGCTGTTCAAGCCGTTCATCATCCACAAGCTGGTGGAGAAGGGCATCGCCGAGACGGTCAAGCGCGCCAAGAAGATCGTGGAACGCGAAAGTCCGGAGGTCTACGAGATCCTCGAAGAGATCATCAAGGACCACCCGGTGCTTCTGAACCGTGCACCGACGCTGCACCGGTTAGGCATCCAGGCGTTCGAGCCCGTGCTGGTCGAAGGCAAGGCCATCCGCATCCATCCGCTCGTCTGCGCGGCGTTCAACGCCGACTTCGACGGTGACCAGATGGCGGTGCACGTCCCCCTCTCGTTCGAGGCCCAGCTGGAGGCACGCCTCCTGATGATCTCCTCGAACAACATCCTCAAGCCGTCGGACGGCCGGCCAATCGCCGAACCGTCGCAGGACATCGTGCTGGGGTGCTACTTCGCCACGAAGGCAGCGGGAGACTTCGACAAAATCGCCAGGGACGCAAAGCTGCAGGCGGGACTCAAGTCGTTCACGAACCCCGCGGAAGTCGAGATGGCCCTCGCCACCTATCGCATTGGCTATCACAACGCGATCAGGTACCTGACCACGTCGAATGGCGAGACGAAGTGGCTCGTGACGACCGCGGGACGGGTGCTGTTCAACGCCATCGTGCCACCGGAAGTCGGATTCCAGAACCGGGACATGAAGAAGAAGGCGTTAGGCGAGCTGGCGTTCGAGACGTTCCGCGCCTGTGGCCTGTCGCGCACGGTGGAGTTCCTCGACCGGCTCAAGGACTTCGGCTTCTTCTACGCGACCCGCGGCGGGGTCTCGATCGGCGTCGAGGATCTGCACATTCCAGCCGAAAAGGAGTCGCTGCTGGAGGAAGCCGAGGAGCGAGTCGAGCGCTTCCAGAAGGCGTACGCCACGGGCAACATCACCAACGGCGAACGCTACAACAAAGTCATCGATACGTGGACGCACGCAAACTCGGACGTCGCGGACGCGATGGTCAAGGCGATGCGTGAGTCCAACCGGGGCTTCAACCCGGTGTTCATGATGTTCGATTCCGGCTCCCGTGGCAGCCGCGACCAGATCCGCCAGCTGGCGGGGATGCGCGGGCTCATGGCCAAGCCGCAGAAGAAGCTCACCGGTGGTATCGGCGAGATCATCGAAAGCCCGATCAAGTCCAACTTCCGGGAAGGACTCTCCGTGCTCGAGTACTTCATTTCGACGCACGGCGCGCGAAAGGGTCTGGCCGACACCGCGCTCAAGACGGCAGACGCCGGGTACCTGACGCGTCGTCTGGTGGACGTCGCGCAGGACGTCACCATCACCGAGGAGGACTGCGGCACCATCCTCGGTCTCGACATCGCGGCCCTCAAGGAAGGTGAGGACGTGATCGAGGCGTTGTCCGAGCGCATCGTCGGGAACGTGGCGGCGGAGGATGTGACCGATCCGCACGCGCGTGACGAGGCGGGACGGCAAGTGCTCCTCGCCGAAGCCGGCCAGATGATCGACGAGGAGACCTCGATTCTCATCGAAGAGGCAGGGATCGAGACGGTACGCATCCGCACCGTCCTCACCTGCGAAGCCAAGCGGGGGCTCTGCCGCATGTGCTATGGCCGCAACCTGGCCACCATGGGGATGGTCGACCTTGGCGAAGCGGTCGGTATCATCGCCGCGCAGTCCATCGGCGAGCCGGGGACGCAGCTCACCCTGCGAACCTTCCACATCGGTGGAACGGCAGCACGCATCGCCGAGCAAACCGCCCGCAAGTCCAAGGTGGCAGGCACCATCGAGTTTGGTGACAGGCTGGTCGAGGTGACCAACCCCGAAGGGCAGCGCATCGTCACGTCGTACGAGGGCGAGCTCATCATCCGTACCTCGTCCGATCCGAACGCGGCGATCGGCGCCCGCCTGGCGGTACCGTTGGGCGCGACGCTGTTCGTCAAGGACGGCGAGGAGGTGAAGAAGGACCACGTGATCTTCACCTGGGATCCGTACACCAATCCGATCATCGCCGACATCGAAGGTGAGATCAGGTTCGTGGAGATCGTCGAGGACGAGTCGGTGTCCGAGGAGCTCGACGAGCTCACCGGCCTGCGTCAGCGCGTGATCATCGAAGACCGGGAGAAGAAGCTCCACCCGCACATCGAGATCTGGCAGTCCAAGGGTGGGAAGGAGAAGAAGGTCCGTGACTTCGTCATGCCGATCGGCGCCGTGCTGCTGGCTCAGGATGGCCGGCAGATCCACGCCGGTGAAACGATCGCCAAGATCTCGCGCGAGGCCTATAAGACGCGCGACATCACCGGTGGTCTGCCGCGCGTGGCCGAGCTGTTCGAGGCCCGCCGTCCGAAGGATCCGGCGACGATCTCGGAGATCGACGGCATCGTGCGGTTCGGCGACATCAAGCGCGGCAAGCGCGAGGTGTTCGTCACGCCGGCCAGAGTCGACGGCGGTCAGTGGGCCGTGGACGAGTCCACGGAAGCCCAGCTATACGAAGTGCCGGCCGGCAAGCACTTGCGCGTGCACGAAGGCGACCGCGTGCGCGCCGGCGATCGTCTGACCGAGGGTCCGGTCAACCCGCACGACATTCTCCGGATCAAAGGCCCGCGCGCGGTCCAGGAGTACCTGCTCAACGAAGTGCAGGAGGTCTACCGTCTGCAGGGCGTCAAGATCAACGACAAGCACATCGGCGTAATCGTCAAGCAGATGCTGCAGAAGGTGCGCATCGTGGAACCCGGCGACACCGAGTTCCTCGAGGGCGAGCATGCCGACAAGCAGAACTTCCGTGAAGTGAACGACAAGTCCAAGAAGAAAAAGCAGAAGGCGGCCACCGCCGAGCCGTTGCTCTTAGGCATCACCAAGGCGAGCCTCACGACGCAGTCGTTCATTTCGGCGGCGTCGTTCCAGGAGACCACGCGCGTACTCACGGATGCAGCGATCCGCGGTGCCCGCGATGATCTGATGGGGCTCAAGGAGAACATCATCATCGGTCACCTCATTCCCGCGGGCACCGGGCAGTTCCGGTACAGCCATGTGTCGATCGAGGGCACCGAAATGCCGCAGCCGGAACAACCACTCCCGGGCGCGGAGGCTCCGCTGCCGAGTATCTTCTCGGCGTCATTCTCCGACTCGACCTACTCGTTCGGCGGCAACGACGACATGTAGGGCTCTCCAGGACACAGGCGGCGTCCGGCGCTTCTGTTCCGGGCGCCGCCTTTTTTTTGGCGGCCAGGTCGCACTCAGCGCTCAGTTCGTTAGCGCGTCAACGAGATGGAAACGTCACTACCAATACCGCGCTCAGCTGGCTGGGGATTTGCTGCGAAATCCATGTGCCTACCTCAGGGAGGGCGCATGTACGTGGCAGCAAAGCTGGAAAGGTTCGGGACGTTCCGGGAGCTAACGCGTCAAGGCGGGGCCAAGAACATCATCGGGGATGATCTGATTCCCGGTATTGGCTTGGACTGCTCCGATCCCAACCAGATTCCTCCTGGGGATCCTCGGGCCTGCATTCGCTCGTGAGACGAGGGGTTGCGCGTCGCAACCCCCGTCGCTGGTCAGAGCCATCGCGACGGCTGACCTCAGCAACGCTATCCGGGGGCCGCGGATAGGACAGCTGGAGTCTGGCGCCGGACCTGTGTCCGTGGTCCTGAGCAGCACTGCCGCCTTGAGGCCTCGCACTCGTGGCCTCAGCGCGGCAGTTCGTTGTCCCAGCTCGGCAATGGCAGCGCTACCTCGCGGCAGCGCTGCGCGCCAGATCGAAGGATCGCTGTGCTTGACGCGGTCGGCCCGTCCGGAAAAGTTCCGCGCGTGCCGCTCCGGTGGATTGCGTATGGACTCGTGGGAGGAGTCGTTGCCCTGGCGTTCTGGGGACTAACGCGGGCGCTGTTCGACCGCTCGGCCCGCCGCGCCGTTCACAGGTTTCGCGCCCGGGTCAACCGCTACAAGCTCACCCGAAAGCGCTACATCGTGGAGGCGCTGCTCGCCGACGAAGAGGTCGCGGCTGCGGCGCGACTCCATGCGCGCGAACACGGGGTGAGCGAAGATGCCGCCTGGCGCCGCGTCCGAGTCTACCTCGACGAGATCGTCCCGTTCTTCAGCATTCTCGCCTACTATCGGTTCGGCTACACCGCCAGCCGCCTGCTCCTGAACCTGTTCTACAAGGTCACCGTTGAATCCGAAGGCGAGGATCGGTTTCGCGAACTGCCGCGCGACTCGGTGGTGATCTACCTGATGAACCACCGCTCCAACGCCGACTACGTGCTCGTGGCGTATGCGCTGATGGGCGACGTATCGCTGTCGTATGCTGTTGGCGAGTGGGCGCGTGCCTTTCCGCTGGAATACATCTTTAAGAGCTTCGGCTCGTACTTCGTTCGCCGGAAGTACCGCGAGCCGCTCTATCACACCGTGCTCGCGCGGTATGTGCAGCTGATCACGCGCAATGGCGTCACGCAAGGGATCTTCCCTGAGGGCGGACTGTCGCGCGATGGTACACTCGGTCCCGCGAAGATCGGCTTGCTCGACTACGCGTTAGGCGTGGCGCGGGACCCGGCGTACCGGCGTCGGCTGTTCGTTGTTCCGGTCGGCATCAACTACGACCGCGTCCTCGAGGACCGGTCACTCCTCGCCGAGCTGGCGTCGCGGCGGACCGGCCGCCGCCCGTCGCGCCTCATCCAGTCGCGAGAAGTGGGGAAGTACGTGGTATGGAACCTCGGGCGCCTGCTGAGCCGTCGATGGAAACGCTACGGGCGCGCGGCCGTTACCGTCGGGACGCCGATCCCCGTCGCGGCGTGGCTCGACGATCTGGAGCGGCGCGGCATTCGCCCGTTTGCGCTCGAACGCACGGACCGGCTCGGCTACGTACAGCAATTCTGTGATGAGGCCATGCGCCGCATCGGCGAACTGGTGCCGGTCACGCCGGTCACGCTCGCCTGTGCCGCGCTGCAGACCTTCGACTCGGAGTTCGTACTACACGCGCACCTCTTGCAACGGATGGATGAATTGCGCGACGTGCTGCTCGAGCTGAATGCCAGGGTCCTCACAGCCGAGCGCACGTCGGAAGAGATCTTCGATCGGGCCTATCGGATGCTGCGAATGCGGCGGGTAGTGGTGCGTCAGGGGAGTGGGTACGTGATCCTGTCGCGTGGCCGTCCCCTGATCAGCTACTACGCGAATTCAATTGCCCACCTGTTGGGACCGTTTGCGGTCGGGGTCCGGGCGCGGGACGCTCTCCCGGCGATGGCGCTGCTGGGAGCGGAGAGCGGGGAGCAGGGGGCAGCGAGTGAAACGGAGATCCGACGTTGAAGGAAGCGTGCCTGGCCAGAGAGCGGGTGCCTGGATCACTGGGTATGAGCGCCCCGCATATCCACGGGCTCCCCGCTCACCGCCCCCAGCTCGTATCTCCGCCCCACAGGCCGACTTGAATCCCCCGTCCCCCCTGTCTATCTTGTAAGTCTCTCCGCCCCAGCTTGGGGCGGGTTTCGTTATCCCTCGGTATGCCAACGATCAACCAGCTCGTTCGCCGGGCCCGCAAGGACGTCATCAAGAAGGAAAAGTCGCCCGCACTCAAGGCGAATCCCTTCCGCCGTGGCGTATGCACCCGCGTATACACCACGACGCCCAAGAAACCAAACTCGGCGTTGCGGAAGGTCGCCAAGGTCCGGCTCACGAACCAGATCGAAGTGATCGCCTACATCCCCGGCGAAGGACACAACCTGCAGGAGCACTCGATCGTGCTCGTGCGCGGTGGTCGTGTGAAAGATCTGCCCGGAGTGCGCTACCACATCGTGCGCGGAACTCTCGACGCGGCTGGCGTGAACGGCCGCAATCGGAGCCGCTCCAAATACGGAACCAAGAAGCCGAAAGCCGGTGCGGCCGGAGGAAAGAAGTGAGCCGTCGCAAGAAGTCCGTCAAACGCCCCGTCCTGGCCGACGCCCGCTACGACAGCCAGACGGTGTCGAAGTTCATCAACTCCCTGATGTACCAGGGGAAGAAATCCACCGCCGAGCGCATCTTTTACGGTGCGATGGACCTTGTCGAGTCACGGACGAGCCAGCCAGGGGTGAATGTGTTCAAGCAGGCGCTCGCCAACCTCAAGCCGGTCATCGAAGTGAAGTCGCGACGCGTCGGAGGTGCGACCTACCAGGTGCCGGTCGAAGTGCGCCCCGAGCGCCGTACGGCGTTGGCCATGCGCTGGCTGCTCTCCTACTCGCGGGACCGCAACGAGAAATCGATGGCGGAAAAACTCGCGGCCGAGGTGATTTCCGCGTCCAAGGGCGAGGGCAATGCGATCAAGAAGAAGGAAGACACACATCGCATGGCCGAGGCCAACAAGCCGTTCGCGCACTAACGCTGGTAGCGCGTCATTCGGCACGTATGTTGAAGCGAGGCGCACCGCGTGGGCTGGTGCGCCTCGCTATTTTCTTGAGGCAGATTGTAAGTGCGGTCCCTGGAGGATCGTGGTCTAGCGCGGGAATCGTTGACCGGTTCTTTTTTCGCGACGTCGTCACCGAGCCCTACGACTCGGCAACCCGAAGACAGAGAGAGCACTGGTGGCCCAAACCACAACTCCACTGCCGAAGCCTGCGCCCGCCGCAATCTTTCGCGCCATGGCGGAAGGCGGCGTGCTATTCTCCAGTGAGTCCGAGGTCTACTTTGGCGTGAATCCGGTTGGGGCCATCATCTGGGAGCTCCTGCCGCAGTGCGACACGGTGGAGCAACTGGTGTCCACGCTGGCCCAGCGGTTTTCCGACGTGGGTGTTGATCGGATTCAACGCGATGTGTCCAGCTTTCTGACCGATCTGCGTGCCAACGGTCTGGTCATCGACGCTCCGTCAGATGGTGCAGGTGGTAGCGCGGCTCCGAACCGCGCTCCGTAACGCCCGCCGGCTATCGCCACGGGACTGGTGGCGGCTCGTCCTGGGACAGGCGGCGCTCGTACACGCATGGGTGGACGTGAGAACGCGGCCGCGAGGCGAGCTCGTTAGGCGCGACTCCGGCGAGGCTGCTCCCGCTGCCGGCGATCCTTCGTTCCAGCTCGAGACCGCCCGTCGGGTCGCCCTGGGCGTTACCCGTGCCGCGGCCTACGGCGTGTTCAATCCCACCTGTCTGGTGCGATCGCTGGCCATTGTGCGTCGCTTCCACGAGGAAGGCATTCACGGCGGCTCGGTGAAGGTCGGCGTCGCCAGGCGCGCTGGCAAATTCGTTGCCCACGCCTGGGTGGAGCTCGCGGGAGAGGTGATTGGCGACGACGAGGACACCGTCGAGCGCTACGCGTCCTTCGACGACCTGCAGGTTTCCGCTCGACCTTGAGCGCCATCGCCGGGCTGTTCAGCACGCGTGATCGCGGCGACCTCGGGTCGATGCTCGACGCCTTCCTCGACAGCATGCCGCACCGCGGCGCCTCACCCAGAGGCAATGCGCAGTTTGGGAACGCCGCACTGGGCGTCCGACGGTTTGCGTGGGAAGAAGCGCCGACGCTCGCCGGGCCGGCGCGCGTGGCCCGGCACGGCGATGTGGCCGTGGTCGCCGACGCCGCCATCTTTTATCGCCACGACCTGCGCCGCGCGCTGTCGAATCGGGGTCGGCCCTGTGAGTCGGAGGAGCCGTCGGAGTTGATCCTGGCCGCCTATCTCGCGTTCGGTCCCGACTGCGTCCTGCATCTCGAAGGCGACTACGCGTTTCTGGTCTTCGATGGTCGGGTAGGACACGTCCTGCTGGCGAGGGACCACGTGGGGCGCCGGCCCCTGCACTACGTGGTCGCCGGTGATCTGCTGGCCGCCGCGTCGACTGCGCGTGCCC
The DNA here is from genome assembly GCA_052387735.1 of Gemmatimonadaceae bacterium. Taxonomy (GTDB): domain Bacteria; phylum Gemmatimonadota; class Gemmatimonadetes; order Gemmatimonadales; family Gemmatimonadaceae; genus RBC101. The sequence continues at coordinate 5,917 of JBQTIW010000222.1, read as the reverse complement.
TGGCGACGCATCCGACGATACGGGCACCGCTGCACCTTCCCGCGATCGCCGCAGCCGTAGGCGGCTTGCTGGGTGGGAGCAACGAGACCGGCTTCGTTGGGGTGTCGCCGGTACCGGCGGGAACGGCGATGGTCTGGCGTCCCGGTGGGGAACCTCGAGTGGTGAGCGCGTGGTCGACGCCGGAGTTTCGTGTGGGGGGTCGTGCCAGGCTCGAGGAGGGCGCGAGGGATTTGCGTCGTCTGCTCACGGCAGCGGTACGCGAACGTGCTGATCCGTTGACCGCGGTCTGGCTGAGTGGTGGGGCCGACTCGACCGCGGTCTTTGGAGCGGCGCAACTGGCCCGCCAGGGCTCCCGTGAGAGCGGGGGAGGGCTGCTGCCGATCACCGTGTCGTATCCCGAAGGCGATACGGCTCGTGAAGACCACCACGTCGAGGCCATCGCCCGGCAGTGGTCCGCCCCGGTGACCTGGATCGACAGCGAGGCTGTGCGGCTGCTGGACGATGCCAGCATCCGAGCGGCGGTCCGCGACGACCCGTACGCCCACACCTTCGAGCACATGAATCGCCGACTCGCCCAGACGAGTATGTCGGTGGGAGCACGCGTGGCCTTCGATGGCTACGGCGGTGACCAGCTGTTCCACGTCTCCGATGCGTATCTGGCCGACCTGTTCGTGCGATTGCGATGGGGCGAGCTGCGTCGCGCATTGGATGCGTCTGCGATTCGGGGTCTGCGCGGGCTCGTGCGGAGCTGCGTTGTCCCGTGGCTCCCCGAAAGCACCTATCGAGCAATCCAGCGGGCTCGGGGACGAGACGGGGCGCTGCTGTTTTCCCAGACGCTGCCTTCGTGGTTGGCACCGTCGTGGAAGGAACGCGCGGCATTGCAGTCGCGTGTTGATCTCGAGCCGTCGCGACGGCTCTTCGAGAGCCCCTCGGCGTATGAATCGCGCTGGTACACGACGACGCCGTACTTTCCGCGCGCTGTAAGCTGGGCTGGCGCGATTGCGCTCGAAGGCGGGGTCGAAGTACGGTCGCCGATCATGGATCGGCGCATCATCACCTTTGCCGCGAGCCGGCCATTGAGTGAGCGTGCCGCGGCGGGTGAGTCAAAATTACTGCTGCGTCAGGCAATGAAGGGTCTCATCCCTGACTCGGTGCTTGCACCGCGTCCCACAAAAACCGGAATCCCTCGAGCGTACTTGCATCGTCGCATTGGCAGCGAGCTTCCTGCAGCGGCAGCGCAGGTCTTTGCGAACGACCGTTCACTGCTTGCTGATCTTGGCATCATTGAGCTGGCGCTGTACCGTGAGGCGTTGGCCAAATACTTGACAACAACAGAGCACATCGCCGGTGTACAGCTCCTGCTCACGTTGCAGTGCGAGTTGTGGTTGAGGTCTGTTGCAAATCCTGCATGATGGGAAGAAAGTTCTTGTTGTGCTGAGGACGGCCTGGACATAGTGTAGGGGTACATCAAAGGTATCGGTGCTGCACTCTGGCCTGGGAATTGCAGAATTGCCAACGTGCTAACCGTCACGGGAGGAGTCATGTACGAAGCACCAAAGCTTGAGAAGTTCGGGACGTTCCGGGAGCTAACACTGCAGCGCACCACCAAGCGCATTATCGGGGATGATCTCATTCCTGGTATTGGGCTGGACTGCGATGGTAACGCTCCTCCGGGAGATCCCGCCGCCTGCATTCGCTCGTAGGAAAAAGGGCTGCGCTTGGCGCAGCCCGCTCCGCTGGCCAGGGCCGCCCTGCAGTCGGATCTTGAGCGAATAACACAGGTTCGCGAAGGTCGGAAGGAACCCGTTGGGGTGGCCCAAAAAGCTCCACCGGGTCCGGGCTAGCGTGCCGCCCGGAAGCCACGAAGGTGGTGGCGTCCGGGCGGGCCGTTCGGTGTGGCGGTCTGACATCTGCAGCGGCCCGCTTCGGGCACTATGTCTAAGGTCACGTAGCTGGCGTGACCCCTACCCGTCCGCCAAGGTCTGCGCATCTCGCGGCCGATATCTCGTCATGTACTCATATGAGCTGTTTGGCGGAGTGCTGCGGTCCCCGGTCGAGTTCCCAGAGCTCCGCACGGTCACCGGCACTCCCACCTGGACGTTGGAGCGTGGCGACATTCCCGCCGCCATCGACCCCGCGACGCAGATCGGGGACGATGACGTGTACGGGGAGGTGAAGGTCCGGTGCTTCCGGAGCGCTGCGGCCGCGCATCAGCTTGTATACGACGACACCGGGAGGTTCGACGTCTCCGATGGGTCCCTCGTGACCTGGTTTGCTCCTTCCGGCGCCGATGGGCGCGTCCTCGAAGCGGCGCGCGCCGACCTTATCGGTCGCGTCCTCGCCGTGGCCCTCCATCAGGCCGATGTCCTTACGCTACACGCGAGCGCGGTTTCCATAAGGGGGCGGGGTATCGCACTCCTGGCCCCCAAGATGCACGGCAAGTCGACGCTCGCTGCCTCTCTCGTGCGGGGCGGTGGACGACTCCTGTCAGATGACACTGTCCCTGTCGCACGCGAGGCCCACCCGCTACTCCGGCCGGGTGTCCATCAGCTGCGCCTCTGGCGTGACTCTGCGCATCAGCTGGCTCGCGATCGGGCGGATGAAGCCACGTCCAGTCGCAAACTGGTGCTCGACACCCTCGACCAGAAGGACATCGAACGCGAGCCTGTCCCATTTGACGCCGCGTACGTTCTGGTCCCGGCCAGATCAGGCGAGTCGGCGTCTCGGACCAGGCTTTCGGAGATCCAGTCCACCCTTGCCCTCATCGAACACAGCAAGCTCGGGCCGCTGCTCGGCGGCCCCGACGCAGCGGTGATGTTCGAGCAGGCGGCGGCAATCGCGCGTCAGGTGCCAGTCTACCTCCTCCGGATCGTGCGCGACCTCGATCGTCTCGCGCACGCAGCCGAGGTGATCAGATCATGGCACGCGGGATAGATCGGTGACTGACCTGCGGGAAGGGCCGGTGGTCGATTCTGATGTCCGGCGTCCCCCCACGGATCCCGATCTGGTGTTGTCGGTCGAGCGCGTGTTCAAGCGCTTTCCACAACCGCGCCCCTGGCGCGAGGTCATCCGAGCGCCGTTCACTCGTCGTCACGTCACCGCGCTCCGCCACGTGGCCTTCGAGGTGCATGCCGGTGAGTTCTACGGGCTCCTCGGGGCGAATGGCGCCGGCAAGACCACTCTCATGAAAGTGATCGCCACCCTCATCGTGCCTGACGAGGGACGAGTGCGGGTCTTGGGCCACGACGTCGATCGTGATGGTGCGACCGTGAGGTCGCTGATTTCGTTGTCGTTGGCGAGTGAGCGTGGACTGTACTGGCGATTGTCGGCCCGCGAGAACCTCAGGCTCTTTGCCGCGCTGCATGCGATTCCGACTGCCGAAGTACCGGGGCGGATCCAGGAAGCGCTGCGCGACGTGGATCTCTTGGAAGCGGCGGATCGCATGGTCCGCGAGTTCTCGTCAGGCATGATTCAGCGCCTGCTCATCGCCAGAGCGCTGCTCCCTCGGCCACGACTCCTGCTGCTCGACGAGCCGACGCGAAGCCTTGATCCCGTGGCCGCGCGGGAGTTCCGTCGGTTCCTGAAGGACGAGCTCGCGCATCGACGCAACTGCGCCGTCCTGCTGGCGACACACGATGCCGATGAAGCGTTCAATCTCTGCCGACGGGTGGCGATTCTCGATCGCGGGACACTCGTGGCCGAGGGTTCCGCTCGCGATCTCGCATACGAAGCACTTGGCGCACGCCATGCGATCATCACCGATCAACCGGATCACCCGGTGTACGCAGAGCTCGAGCAGCGCGCATTGGCTCAGGTGCTGGCGCGCGACGACGCTGAAGAGGCTGGATGGACTCGCCTCACGTTGCACATTCCCGGCGATTCGTCACAGGCCAGTGATGTCGTCGCGCTCATTGTCAGCCACGGTGCGCGGGTCAGTGCCGTCGAGCGGGTGCACGCAACGCTAGCTGACCTCATCGACGCCGTGCTGGCGCGTCAAAAGGACGCTGCACCGTGAGGACCGTGTTCGCGCTGACGCGGGCCGCGTGGCTCACAGCGATGAGCTATCGTGTGCAGTCCGTGATTTCGCTGCTGACGCTTTGGATCACCGTAGTCCCGGTGTTCTTCATCGCGAACGCGCTGCAGCCCACGATGGCGAACGCGATCCGCAACGAGGGGCAGCAATACTTCCCGTTCATGCTCATCGGGACGTTTGCCATCAGCCTCATCAGTACGTGCGTGTCCCTGCTGCCGAGTGCCGTGCAGGGTGGGATCTCGAGCGGGTTCTTCGAAAGTCTGCTGATGACCCGCGCGTCGCGCCTGGCCCTGCTGGGGGGGTTGAGCACCTATCCGATTCTCTGGTCGGTACTTCGCGGGTCCCTCATGCTGGGTGCTGGAGCACTCCTGGGGGCCCGCATGGTTTGGTCTGCCGTTCTGCCCGCCCTCATGATTCTGGCGCTGCTGGTGGTAGTTCACTGGGCGATCGGATTGATCGGGGCCGCCCTCGTGCTGGCGTTCCGGACCACAGGGCCACTAGCCCAGGCGGTGGTGGTGGCGTCGACATTGTTAGGCGGCGCTTATTATCCGACATCGGTCATCCCGTCCTGGATCGAACGGCTCTCTGCTGCGGTGCCGGCGGGGTACGGGCTGCGGGCGCTTCGGAGGGTGCTGCTGGACGGAGCGTCACTTGCGTCCGTGTCGTCAGACGTCATGATTCTGACAGGATTCACGGCAGGCGCCTTGCTGGTTGGAATGGTGAGTTTCCACGTAGCGCTTCGGTACGCCAGGAGCACCGGTACGCTGAGCCATCTGTAGCTTTCGCTCGTCGTCTTGTACGTGCATCAATCCGCCGCTTGAGTCACAACCCTTTGCTGCTCGAGTTGCTCCCCCGTGAGGCCCGGATTCTCCTGCTGACCGCGGGAGACGAGTCGAACGATCCGGCGCTGCGCGCCCTCCTGACGCGCGAACCGTCGTGGGAGGATCTCCTCACGTTGCTGGAGTGGGAACGCTCATTGCCCGCGTCGTGGACGCGACTCAAGGGGCTCGGCATCGACACGTCGGGTCCGGGCGCTGCAGCTCTGGAGCGTATTTCGCGCGTGTCGGAGTTCTCGGCGATGACGTTGGAGGACCGGCTGCTCCGACTCATCCGCGCATTCGCGGACGAGGAGATCCCCGCGATCCTGCTCAAGGGAGCCGGTCTCGCGCTGTCGGCATACGACCGTTTTGCCGACCGACCTATGGGCGACCTCGATGTGTTGGTGTCACCACGACACGCGCGTCGCGCATGGGAGATCGCCTTGGCGCAGAGCTGGGTCTGGGATGAGAACGAGTATCCGCAGCGGCACTACCAGGCGCATCACCACCTGCCGCCGCTGGTCGACTCGGCGCGAACCGGCGCGCGTTTGGAGCTGCATACCGCGTTGAGCCTGAGCAGTCACCCGTTTTCGTTCAGTTTCGAGGAAGCGCACGCCGTGTCCATGGCAGCGCCGCGTGGGGTTGCGCCCGGCCTGCATGGCGCGCGTGTGCTCGATGTCGAGCACAACCTGATTCATGTGGCCGTTCACTTTGCTTGGGGGCACCTCGCGACGCTGGGGATCTGGCGACTCGCCCGAGACATCGTTGCGCTCTCGCGACAGTCGATCGACTGGAACCGCGTCGGGATGCTCGCGGAGAAGCATCGTGCGGGTCTTTCCCTGTACTGGAGCCTTCGGCTCGCGGACCAGCTGTGTGGGGTGAACCCGGCCCCTCCCGAGCTCTTGAGGGCGATCGCGCCGCGTCGCTCGAAGTGGGTTCTCAAGCTGCTCGAGCGACACCTTGCCGTTCACGTGATCAATCGGATAACTCCGTGTCCATCGGAAAAGCTTCGTCAGGTGATGTGGAGCATGGCCCTGGCGCCGGAGGAGACGACGAGCTCGAGCGT
>JBQTIW010000221.1:0-10220 GCA_052387735.1 Gemmatimonadaceae bacterium | reverse complement strand
GACATGGCGCCAGTGTGACGCGCCTCACAATGCTGGTCGGCGCCAGCCTTTACGGCGGCTGGCTGTACTACCTGCAGCGCGCGCACGTCCAGCAGCTCCTCGGCCGTCGCTGACCACCTCGCGCTAGAGCAGCGCGCACGGCGACATTCACGACACATCTGGTTTCAGTCCGTCACCGTGCGAGGCTGATACCACATCAAGACACAGCGCATCGCCGTGCTCGCCAGCTTTCACGATCAGTTCAGGTATGGCTTACCATGTTTGTTAGGCGCGCGTGCATGACGCGCGCTGCGCTGCGAGTTGACCCTTCCCCTGTCGTGACGGACGATGCCTGCTCGGATGACCGGGTTGCTCGAGGGCGCGCAGGGGCATCGAACCAAAGTCGGTGAGTTCGTGTCCAGCTCGTGGGCGCTCGGCGCCGACCCCGTACAGAAGGTGCGCGCGCTCTGGCACCAGACGAAGAACGCGCGTGTGCGCATTGGTCTCTCGCGGCATCACCCGCACGAGGTCTTCAGCATCGACACGCGCTTCGGAACGCTGTGGTTCCGCGACAATTTCGGAGACATTACCAACCTCGGCAATCTGCTCCATCGTGCCGTGTACCGTTGGCGCGAGCTGCCTGACGAAGGTGTGATCCTCGATGTGGGGGCGAACATCGGCCTGGCCGCCGTCTGGTTCCAGCACTTCAATCCCACCAGCTCCGTCTGGTGCTTCGAGCCGTTATCGGAAAACGTCGCCATGATACGCCGTAACTGCCCCCGGGCCAGCATCGTCGAGGCAGCGATGGGGGAGCAGTCCGGCAGCGTCGTGCTCAACGTCGATCCCCATGGCGTGATCGCCTCCGCGATCCCCACAGCGTGGAAGTCGAGCAACCGCCGGCTCCCGATGCGGTCGCTGGATGATTGCGACGCCGAGTTTGTCTGGGGCCGCATTGCGCTCCTCAAGATCGATGCGGAAGGGATGGAGCCCGAGATACTCCGCGGCGCCCGTGGCCTCCTGCCGCGCGTGCCCCGCGTGGCGGCAGAAACCCACGGACAGTCCGGACATCAACAGGTGCTGCAGATACTCCTCGATACCGGTTTCGTCATCCAGGACGCGTCGTTCGTCGGCAAGACAGGGATGGTTTTCGCCGCGCGCGAGCAGGTCGGAGCCCGCCGTGAGGTTCGGCGCCGAACAATCCGCGAGAGGGACGCGACCTAACGCTGCTCGCGACTGCCGACCTCGCGCGACTCGACCATGCTGCCGATCCGGGGACGCGCGCATTCCGGACGCTCGCCAGCGACCTCGGGCATGACATCGCTGACCTCCACCACGGAGTCGTAGAGGTTGTCTCCGACTCTCATCGTGTCCTGGACCACTCTGGCCTTGAAGACGAAGTACACCGGTGTCAGGGGTTTCGGTGCGCGGAAACGATACCGCTGCACGAATTCCCCAACGGCGAGTTGCCCAGGGCGGATGAAGTGCACGTTCGGCGAGCCGCACGCCCTGAACGACGATTCGTCGGTGCCTCGCACCACGTAGCCCGCCATCCGCACGAACGGATCACCGGCCGCGGACAACCGAGTTCCAGCGCCGCGCTCGCCGGCGGTGACGCCTGAGCCCAGGGACCGAGCGGTAGCGGCACTGCGCTGCTCGCGACCGGTCCCCCTGGCGGCAGCGTTTGCCGCGGCGGATGCGAACGTTGCTGCGGTCTTGGCCTTTTGCGCTTCCTTCTGTCGCTCGTACTCATAGCTGTCGCACGCGGTCAGGACGGCCACGATTGACACTCCCGTCGCAACCCGGAACGTCCGAAGAAGTGATGTCATGTGAAGGGCTCCGGGTTGGACATGGCGACTGGTAGGTGGACTGGCAAGGCCCGTGAACGGCGCTGGCTTGCCCAGGAGATGACGAATACATTGGCCGCCCGGAACGAGGCGACCGGCCAGCGGCGTGAGTTCCTCTCCCCCAATATTACTTCGCGGTGTCGTTCGTCGATCCATCGAGAAAGGTCCGAGTGGGCGTCCTGGGTGCCGGAGCCTGGGCCCGCCTCGCCCACGTTCCAGGGTATCTGCGGGATTCGCGCTGCGAGGTCGTCGCGATCTGTGACCCGCAGCTGGCCATGGCGGAGTCCGTGGCGGTGGAATTCGGGATTCCGAACGTCGCCGGCGACCATCGTGAGATACTGCGGCGAGATGACATCGACCTGATCGACGTTTGTACGCCATCGGCCACGCATTTCGAGCTGAGCTGGGCCGCCCTCCAGGCCGGCAAGCACGTGTTGTGTGAGAAGCCCGTCGCCTATGACTTCCGCGACACGGCGCGCGCCGCGGCGCTCGCGCGGTCGAGGGGGCTCAAGACCAAGCTCGGCTTCACGTTCCGCTACGCGCCGGCCATGCGGTACATGAAGGCGCTCATCGACGATGGGTTCATCGGGACGCCGTTCATCTTCAATGGGTACGAGCAGAATTCGCAGTGGCTCGACCCGTTGAATCCGCTGCGCCAGGTGGATCCGGATGCCGACCAGTCCACGATCCAGGTGTCGTCCCTCGAAGGATACGGTGCGCCGATCATCGACATCGGCATGTGGGCGGTGGGAAGTCCGTATCGGGAGGTGGTAGGAACGATGCGCAACTTCATCCCCGAGCGCATGGTGCGCGCGACCGGACGCATGATGCGCATGAACATCGATGATGGTGACATCTTCATCGGTGAGTTCGCCAACGGCGCGTTAGGCAGCGTGCAGACGTCGTTCGTGACGGTGGGCAACTACCCGGGGATCGAGGCGCGGGTCTACGGCAGCGAAGGAGCGCTGATCTGCCGGCTCGTCGAGGAATTCGGCGTCTGCGAGTCGCTCAAGGCTGCAACGCCGGACGACGTGGAGTTCCGGGAGATCGACGTTCCGGCGACGCACTACCCTCCCGGCGGGCACAAGGGGGAATCGTGGCGCACGCTCTTCTACGCCAACCTGATCTCGTCCTTCATCGGCGAGATCCAGTCGCCCGAGGGGGCCAATGCGGGCGACTTCATGGACGGGGCGCGGGTGCAGGAAGTGATCAACGCCGTGGAGCGCTCGTTCCGAGAGCGTCGCTGGGTGCGCCTGCCCCTCGAGGACTGAGCGTGGCCTCGGCGCAGGTGCGGGCTGTCGACGAGTTCTTCGCGACGTTGTACGAGACACGCCCTGTCGACGCCACCTTCATCGGCGTGCATCATCGTGACCATCGCCTGCCCGACTGGTCGCCCGCCGGTCACGAACGGGCGCTGGGGGCCTGGCACTCGCAGCGCGCCGCCCTCGCGGCAGCACAGCCAGGAGCGCCTCGTCTCGCCTCTCCCGTCACCCGTCTCCCGTCTGATCAGGACGTGAGCGCGTCCGACGACGACTGGTCACGGATCGACCTCGCGCTGGCGGCGTCGCACTGCGACATCACGGTCGCGGAGCTCGCCGGCGCGCACTTCAGCCGCGGCAATCCTTCGTTGGCCATCGGCGAAGCCGCGTTTTCCGTGATCGGTCTCATCACGCGCGACTTCATGCCCGCGGTACAGCGCGCGTCATGGCTCCTCCAGCGCCTGCGACAGATGCCCGGATTTCTCGCCGGCGCCTTGTTGACGCTGCGCGAGTCACCCGCGCCGCGCGCGTGGCGTGAACGGGCGCTCGAGGAAGCGCGCGCCACCGGCCGCCTTCTCGACGAAGGCGTGCCGTGCTGGTGCACAGCCATGGCACTTCCGACCGACCTTGCGCGCACCGTGTCGGAGGCAGCGCAAATGGCGCTGGGCGGCGTACATGCCTTCGCGCAGGGGCTCGAGCAACTGGCCGTTGCCGACCATGACGCGCGCCCCTGTGGCGAGGAGATGCTGGAGCTCTGCGTCAGGCGCGGGCATTGGCTCGAGCGACCGATCGATCACCTGCTCGCGGAAGCACGCGACCATTTCGTCCAGGAGCGTGCGATCCTCGGTGACCGGGTGCAGCGAGTCGGGGCGCGAGACGTAGCGGAGGTCCAGGAGCGTCTGGCGGCGCGCCATCCCGCGCCTGACGATTACTATCGCGCGTTCGGCAAGGTCTGGGATGCGTGTCGGCGCGCGACCGAGGAACACCGCCTGGTGACGTGGCCGGACGCACCGATCCGCTATGTGCCGATCCCGGAGTGGACTCGCATGGCGGCGCCGTCCCTGTACTACCTCTTCTACCGCTCTCCTGCGCCGTTCGACTCATACCCGGTCTACGACTACGTGGTCGCCCCGATCAATGGCCTCGAGGGGGCGGCGCTCGACGGGCATTTGCGTGCCTGGAACGACTCGGTGATCAAACTGAATCACGTGGTCCATCATGGCGCTCTCGGGCACCACGTGCAGAATTGGCACGCCTATCGCGCACCGTCCCGGATCGGGCGCGTCGCCGCCGCGGACTGCGCCAGCCGGATCGCCATGTTGCAGGGGGGTACGATGGCCGAAGGGTGGGCGTGCTATGCGACGGACCTGATGGACGAGATCGGGTTCCTCACCCCCGACGAGTCGGTCGCCGAGCAGCACACGCGCGTGCGGATGCTGGCGCGGGCGGTGGTCGACCTGGAGTTTCACAGCGGTCGCCGCGCCTTCGACGATTGCGTTCGTTTCTACGTCGCCGAGGTACGCATGTCCCCTGGTGCCGCGCGCGCGGAGGTGGTGAAGAACTCCATGTTTCCAGCGACAGCGATGATGTACTGGATCGGTACACACGGCGTTCACGACCTGCGACGCGAGCTGGCCCGGCGTCTGGGGAGTGCCTTCGACCTTCGGGCCTTTCACGACGCGTTCCTCGGCTATGGCGCGATTCCGGTCGCCATGACCTCGCGCCTGATGCTGCAAGGAGTTGGAGATGGTTCCGTCACCGTATAGTGGTGGGTATTCGAGCGATCATCATGCGCACTGATCGTGGGCTGCGACGCGTTGTCCAACGCGTCCACGCCTTCCTGTGCCTGGCGTTCGCGGCATCTGGCAGCTGCTCCAGCGACAGGGCCCGCGGCGTCCCCGTGTCCAACGATCTCCTGGTGGTGGGCTACGATCGCGAGCCCGACACCCTCAACCGGTTCAGCACGCACATCCTCGAGGACGTGCAGGCGTGCGTGATCGAGGGATTGGTGACGACCGACGAGGCGATGCAGGTCGTGCCGGTGCTGGCCACGGAGATCCCGACGCCCCAGAATGGCGGCGTCGTGATGCGGCCCGACGGCGGGATGGACGTCATCTGGAAGCTGCGCCCCGGCGTGACGTGGCACGATGGAACGGCCTTCACGTCCGCCGACGTGCAGTTCACGGTGGAGGCGATCAATTCGCCCGACTACAACCCGGAGAGCACCGACGGTTTCGACCGTATCACGTCGGTGGACACGCCCGACTCGCTCACGGCGGTGGTGCACTATCAGGAGCCGTACGCGCCCTACGCGCTCCAGTTCGTGCGCGGCGCGTTGCCGAAACACGTCCTCGAAGGGCGAGACATCGACCGCGCCAACGACTACAACCGCAACCCGTTAGGCACCGGGCCATACCGGGTGGTGGAATGGCGGACCGGTGAGTACATCCTGCTCGAGCGCGTGCCGGACTATTGGCGGGGCGCCGAGTATCCGAAGATCCGACGGATCCAGTTCAAGTTCATCCCCAACACGACGACACGGGTGAACCAGCTGGCGAGCGGTGAGGCGCACGTGGTCGCGCTGGTGCCGTGGGACAAGTACCGCGAGCTCGCCACCGTGCCCGGTCTCCGGATCCATCGCATGATGGGCAACTCGTACGAGCACATCACGCTCAATCAGCGCCGGATCGAGGCGTTCCGGGACGTGCGCGTACGGCGTGCGTTGACCCACGCGATCGATCGCGAGCTGATCGTGCGTACGATTCTGGACTCGCTGGCCCCGGTCGTGCACGGGGCCATTCAACCGCTGTCCTGGGCCTACACGGATGCTGTCGCGACCTACCCGTTCGACCCCGCCAGGGCGAACGCGCTATTGGAAGACGCCGGCTGGCGGGACGCCAACGGGGACGGCGTTCGTGAGCACAATGGCGTTCCGTTGTCGTTCACACTGCTCACGCAAGCAGGGTTTGCCACGCGTGAGAGCGTGTCGCAAGCCGTGCAGCGACAACTGCGCGATGTCGGCGTGGACATGAAGATTCAGCTGGTGGACGGCACGGCGATCTCGTCGCTCTGGTTCGAGGGGAAGTTCGACGCGATGCTGCACTGGTGGCACATGCCCGCGGACCCGGAGATCACGCTGTTCTTCGCGTCCGACCGCACACCACCGGCCGGGCGCAACATCAACTACGTGTCGGACAAGGCGCTGGACGAGGTGCTCTATGCGTCGGACCGCGAGATCGACCGGGAGAAGCGAAAGGCATTGTTGGTCCAGGCGCAGCGGATGCTTGGTGAACTGGCGCCGGAGATTCCGTTGTACAACGTCACACGGCTGGACGGCGTGCCGGCAACGCTGCAGGGGTTCAAGGGGAATCCCACGAATACGGGCGTCTTCTGGAATGTGTGGGAATGGGAGGTGAGGCGGTAGACGGCAGGCCGTCGGCGATAGGCGATCAACGAATCCTCTCGGGCTTCTCGTGCTTCTCCTGACTCGTGCTTCTCCTGACTCGTGCTGCTCCTGACTCGTGCTTCTCGTGCTTCGCAGTGGACATACGCGCTCGCGCCACGGTCGCGGAGTGCTGATGGCGCTGCCGCCCCCACCAGCACGGCGGCCGCATGCTGATGGCTGCGCTCCGCCGCCTCGCGCAGGCCCTGCCGCTGCTGCTCCTCATCTCGGTCCTCGTCTTTGCGCTCATCCATGCCGCGCCGGGAGGACCGCTCGCGATCTACCTCGAGAACCCCAATGTCCGTCCCGCCGACATCGAGCGCCTCGAGCGCTCGTTAGGTCTCGATCAGCCGCTGCCGGTGCAGTACGTCGCCTGGCTCAAGGGATTCGTGACGGGGAACTGGGGCTTTTCGTTCACCGACGGGCGTCCCGTGATCACGCGACTGGCTGAACGGCTTCCCGCCACGCTCGAGCTCATCGGCGCATCGCTCCTCCTCGCCCTGCTCGCCGCGCTTCCCGCCGGCGTCCTCTCGGCCGTGAGGCGGGGGAGTGCGCTCGATCGCATCGTCTCGACGCTGACCATCGCGGGCATCTCGCTCCCCGCGTTCTGGTTCGGGCTCTTGCTGCAGTTGGTCTTCGCCGTGTGGCTCGGATGGCTGCCGTCATCGGGTCGCAGCTCAATTCTGTCGTCAGGTGTCGCGGACCGGCTTGCCCATCTCGCGCTCCCGGCCGTGGTCCTCGCCATGCTCCACGCCGCCGCGTGGACGCGGTACCTCCGGTCGGGCATGGGGCGCGTGATCGCGCAGCGATTCATTCTCGCCGCGAGGGGACGGGGGCTCCCCGAACGTCTCGTCCGCTACAAACACGCGCTTCGGAATGCCCTGCTGCCGTTCCTTACGGTCATCCTCCTCGATGCGGCGATCATGGTCTCCGGCGCGGTGGTCACTGAAAGCGTCTTCGCCTGGCCCGGACTCGGCGGCTTGTTCACCGAAGCGCTCGCCCGGCGCGACTACACCGTGTTGATGGCGTTCCTCATGATCTCGTCGACGGCGGTCATTGTGCTCAACCTGCTGGCCGACCTGTCGTACCGGCTGCTCGATCCCCGCGTACGCCGATGACGGCTCAACGGACGCGTGCGGCGGTGATCCTGGTCGGCGCGCTCATCGTCGTTGCACTGTTGGCGCCGCTGGTCGCTCCATACGCTCCCGACGCCGTGGACCTTGCCGTGCGTCGTCAGGCACCGTCGATGCTCCACTGGTTCGGCACCGACGACCTGGGCCGCGACGTGCTCACCCGTGTGCTGCACGGTGCCCGGGTGTCACTGGCCATCGGCCTGCTGGCGGCGATGCTCTCCGTCGCCCTCGGGGCCGCCATCGGCCTGGCGTCGGGCTTTGTTCGCGGCGCCCTGGACACCGGATTGATGCGAATCACCGACGCCATGCTCGCCGTCCCGCGGTTGCCGCTGCTGATGATTCTCGCCGCCATACTCCAGCCGTCGATTCCGCTGCTGATCGTGCTCGTGGCGGTCGTCGGATGGATGGAGACGGCGCGCGTGATTCGGTCGGAGTCCTTGTCGCTCGCCGAGCGGGGGTTCGTGGAGGCGGCGCGAGCCCTGGGGCTTCGGCGCACGCGGGTGCTGGTGCGCCACCTGCTGCCGAACGTGGCTGGCACCGTGATCGTGTCGGCGACGCTGGCCGTGGGCCGGTCGATCCTGCTGGAAAGTGCGCTGTCGTTCTTTGGCGTTGGCGTCCAGCCGCCAGCGGCGAGCTGGGGCAACATGCTGTATCAGGCGCAGTCCACCATGACGTCCGAGCCGTGGTTGGCGCTGTTCCCCGGGCTGGCGATCTTCGCGACCACGCTCCTGGTGAACGCCGCGGGCGAGCGGTTCGTCGGGAGCGACGCTGCGTAGCGCATGTTCATCCCCGGCACCTGCTGTCGCCGGTGATGCAGGGGGCAGCCACGACACTGGGCTCCTGGCCTCGCAGGCGATGCCATCATACGCCAGTAGGGGCGCGTTGCCTCCTTCGCAGCAGCGGTGCGGCGACGGCGACCAGCAGGGCCACGATCAGCAGCCCCGCCGTCGCGGGCCGACCAATCACGCGCAGCATGTCGCCGTCGGCCACCGTGAGCGCCCGCTGCAGGTGTTGCTCCGCGAGCGGTCCCAGAATCGCGCCGATCACCACCGGCACCGTGGGGCACCCCAGCAACCGCCAGGCGAAGGCGAGCACGCCTAACGTGGACAGGATCACGAGGTCGGCGGTCGAGCGGTGCAGCGTCCAGGTGCCGACCGTGGCGAGCACGAGGATCCCGGCGTGCAGCCATGCGGGCCGGATCGCCGCGAGCCGCGCCCACACGGTCGCCAGTGGCAGGTTGAGCACCAACAGCATGGCGTTGCCGATGAGGAGCGAGGCGAGCAGGCCATACACGAGTGCCGGGGCGTTCCGGAACAGCAAGGGGCCCGGCTGCAGCCCGTACTGTTGCAACGCGGCCAGGAGCACGGCCGCCGTGGCCGTCGTGGGCACGCCGAGGGCGAGCAAGGGCACGAGCGTGCCAGCCGCGGAAGCGTTGTTCGCCGCCTCGGGACCGGCGACGCCCTCGATCGCGCCTTTGCCATCAGCAGCCCAGTCCTGCGGATGACGCGACAGCCGCCGTTCGAGCCCGTACGAGAGCAGCGTCGGCAACTCGGCACCCCCCGCCGGGATCGCGCCTAACGGGAAGCCGATCAGGGTGCCGCGCAGCCAGGCTGGCAGCGATCGGCGCCACTCCGCGCCCGTCATGCGCAGCGACGAGGTGCGGCCGGCCGCTTCCACGCTGGCCTCGCCCGTCCACACGAGATGCAGGCTCTCACCAACGGCGAAGAACGCAACGGCTACGACGATGACATCGACGCCGTCGAGCAGCTGCGGCACGCCAAAGGTGAGTCGCGCCTCTCCGGGCTGCACGTCGATGCCGACGGAACCGATGAGGAGTCCAAGGCACAGGCTCGCGAGCCCAGGCGCGACGCGGTCGCCCAGCACGGTCGTCACCATCGCGAACGCCAGCACGATGATCGCCAGCTGCTCCGCCGGCCCGAGCGAGAGCGCAGCCGTGCCCAGCGGGGGACCGGTGACGGCAATGAGCACCGTGCCGACCGTTCGGGCGAAAAACGACCCTAACGCCGCCGTCGCAAGTGCCGTCCCGGCCCGGCCGTGCCGTGTCATCCGGTGACCCTCGATCGCCGTCACGATCGTCGCGCTCTCACCCGGCACGTTGAACAGGATCGACGTCGTCGAGCCGCCGTACATCGCCCCGTAGTAGATGCCGGCAAGGAGGATCAGTCCCGCCGTGGGCTCCAGAGCGTAGGTGGCCGGAAGGAGGAGTGCGACGGTCATCGCCGGGCCGATCCCCGGCAGCACGCCAACAGCCGTGCCTAACGCAGCACCGACCAGGGCGCAGGCGAGGTGCAATGGTGTCAGGGCGACGGCGAAGCCCGAGGCGAGTCCTGCCAGGCCGTTCACCGGCCCACTCGCTCCCACAGCGTGCCCGTTTCCAGCGGGACGTCGAGGCCGAACCGGAAGAGCACGAACACCGCGGCGCTGAACGCGAGGCCAATTGCCACGACGCGAATCACGGGTTGCGCCCGGAAGGCCGTCGCGGTACACGCGAACAGCACGGTGCTCGCGGCGACAAAGCCCACCACGCTGGCGAGGAGCGCAT
>JBQTIW010000220.1:0-23850 GCA_052387735.1 Gemmatimonadaceae bacterium | reverse complement strand
GATCACGAGGCCGTTGCGCACTTCCGGCGCCCGGGCGCCCCTGCTCAGCGATTCGAACGACACGACCTCGGCCGTCGTCGCCGTGGTGTGCAAGGCCTCGCTCCACATCGTGCGGAGCGCGGCGGGGGCGACGATGAGGGCGCGCGAATACGTGGTGGCGAGCGCCAACGCGACGTAGGTCTTGCCCGTTCCCACCGGATCGGCGAGGAGCGCGCCGCCGTGGCGGTGGAGCGAGCGGCGCAGCACCGCTACCGCTTCGCGTTGGTGGGGCAGCAGTTCCACCCGTCCGAATCGCGTGCGCCCGTCGTGATCCGGCGCGATGGCCTGCGCGATGCGGTGCTTCACGCACGCGGCGGGGACGATCGTCCAGGCCGCGCCTACCGCCACGCCCAGTCGACCAGCGGAGCCACCACGCGTGCGCCGAGGCCATACGCGTCACACGCGGCGTCGAACAGTTCGGCGTCGCTGATCTCCTCACCACGCACGGCGCGCGCGCCCAGTGGGGCGAGCACCTGGCGGGCCCGCATCCAGTCGGTGGGAATCGGCACGCACGACATCGTCCACGCCAGGTAGCGGCGATATCCACCCCGTGCGGGTTCGGCGATCGCCTCCAGCCATGCAGCGACGAGCGGCGAATTGAGCAGCGCGACGAGGGCCGCGGCGTCGGTGTCGTCGCGGCATGTCATCACGTAGCAGGTGTTCAGCGGAATCACGGGCGAGCCTGCCGGCAGCACGGTGGCGCGTGGCCCGCGGCTGACGTCGGCCCATACGACACGCGGGCGCTCGTTGCTGGCGCCATCTGTTCGAAACAGCGACCACCAGGGTGCATTCCCGCGGACGTCGGTGCGGGATGTCAGCGAGGATCGCCATCGCGCCAACCAGCGTGACGTTGCCGGAGGCAGTGCGCGCAAGGGGCGTCCGTCGCGGCCGTGCGTCCACACGATCCAATCGTCGCCTGACGAGGACCGCCAGCGCCTGACCCGTTCGCCCCGAAGCATGGGTCGCAGGCAGGCTGAATCAATCCGCACGTTGCCGCGTGAGGACGCCACCACGGTCTCGCCCTCAGACAGGGCCGGTGCAGAAACGAGAAAGGCATCATTGCACCCGCACTTCACACCAAGGGTCGGTGACCCGAAGTGCGAGCGTTCCAGCGCCACACCGCCCTCGATCATTCGAGAGAAGGCGCGACGCGCGTCAGGCGGCAGCATGATCCACGGCGCGCCTGGGGAGTCGTCGAACGCGAGGTGGGCGGTGGGCACGCCCCAGGAGATGGCCAGTCGGCGCTTGTGCATCGTGACGCGTATGGCGTCATGGCTCCCCCGCTCGCCTCCACGGCGCGCCACGATCAGTGAGGGGTACACTGCGGCGTCGAAAGCCGCAGGCGCGTCGGACCAGTCCTCGAGCACCTTGAGCGTGTGCTCGGTGCTCAGCATGCGGCGGACACCACCGCCAGCCAGCGAACGCCAGAGTTTGATGGGGAGGAGGAGGGCAACGACTCCCCCGCGCCTGACGAGCTCCATCGATTGTTCGGCGAAGAGAGCGGCCAGATCGACCTGCGCGGCGAAGCCGGGCCCGGCACCGGCGGCGAGCGCCCCGCGCTGCCAGGCGGCATCGCGGAACACGCGGAACTGCCGCCGGAATGCCTCGCGCCGATCGGGCGGAATGCGGTGGATGCGCACCCACGGGGGATTGCCGATGACCAGATCGAAGCCTCCCGTCTGCATGGCGTCGGCGAAGTGGCTGGCGAAACGAAAGGGAAGGGCAGCGCCCGAGCCCAGGGCGCGTCGCTGTGCGCGCAGCGATCGTGCCAGCGCCTTGAGCTCGTCGCGTCGTGCCGGCTCCGCGCCTAACGAGCCACGACGTCCGCCGAACAGATCCCGACCTCGCGACACGGCAAGAAGCGACCACCGTTCCTCGGTGACGGCGTCGAGGCGGCGGCCGAGCACGGTCAGCGCGGCCGTTCGCTCCGCCATGTCCATCGCGCGCGCGAGCACAGACTTGCGGCGGCCGGTGGCGCGCGCATAGCGCTCGCGCAGTCGCACGACCGACGGCAGGTCACGTTCACTTCCCATCTCGATCCAGGTGCCGCCATCGAGCGCGTCGCCGACCCGCACGTTCCGATCGAGGTTGGGCAGCGGCGGCACGTCCAGCGGGTCCTCGACGTCGAGATCGATGACGGTGGAGAGCCACAACCGCAGTTCACACAGCCAGACGGCCATTGGATTGATGTCGACGCCGAAGATCGAGCTGGTGAGCACCCGACGCTTGATGCTTGCGCGCGCCTCCGCCACACCCGTGGTGACGAACGCGTCGGTGAGCCGTTCGAGCAGGTGCACGAGGAAGGCACCCGAGCCGCAGGCAGGGTCGAGCAGGCGCAGTCCGGCGAGCGCGACGCGCAATTGCGCCGAGTCGTCAGGCGCGAGCGGCGTGTGCCGGATCAGCGCCTCTCGAATCGGGGACGGTACGCCGCGCGCCACGAGGACTTCGTCGAGGGCCGCCTCGGTCGTGCGCTCCACCAGCGCTTGCGGCGTGTAGAACGCGCCGCTGTCGCGCCGGTCGCGCGAGGCCATCAGGCTTTCGAAGGCACGTCCGAGCATCTCGGGATCGATCGCTGCCTCACTGGTGTCGGTGCGGTCCTCGTGCGCGGTGAAGCGGAACCTGGTGAGGACATCGTCGAAGAGGGCCCCCAGCTCTTCATCGCGAAAGCGAAGGCGGCGGTAGCGCATTTCCAGCGGCGAGCGCGCGAACAGGCCGCCATTGAGAAAGGGCACGCGACCGAGGCGGCGTGCCATCGGCGCGCGTCTGGCGAATCGGGTGTTCAACGTGCCGAAGAACAGGGGCTCGAAGAGACGCCGGTGTGCATTGCCCGAGCCGGCCGTGGCGACGTCGAAGTGCCTGACGAGGAAGTCCGGGTCGCGATCGAGCCAGCCGCGCGATTGCAGGAAGGACAGGAAGAGCAGTCGCGACGCCGTCGTCAGGGCGAGCGTGCGACGCACCTCCGAGGGCGCCGCGCCCTCGGCGCCCTCAGCCATCGAGACGATCGAGTGCTCGAGGGCCCGGTAGAACCGGGTCGAGAGCGCCTGACGCCCCAGGATCTCGTGCCATCGCAGGTGCACCAGCGCATCGTCACCGCCGCTCGCGGCCACGAGGGCGCACAACGTTTCCGCGTCGCTTTCACGCAGGCGGGAAGGTTCACAGATGAGCGCCGCACGCCGGATTCGCGTGCCTTCATCGACCCACGTCGCAATGGCCGCTTCGCCTCCGTCGCCGCGTACGACCAGCAGAAGCCAGGCAAACTGCGGTGAGCGCTGGGCAAGGCGCGAGACGAGCGTTGCCAGCATCGCGCGGAGCGGCCGGGCATCCATCGTGACGAGCACGAGGACGCGGAGCATGCCGGCACGCCGCGCCGTCGAGACGCGGGCGATGTCGTCCGTAACGCCGATGGCCCGGGCGGTGGCGCGATCGAGACGCGCGGGCGCCTGGAAACCGAGCAGCGCCAGGATTGCCCCTGGGCCTTTGGGCGAACTGATCGCCGCGAGCAGCGGTGCAGCGGAGCGAGTGGTGAGCACGCCGCAGGCTATGCGTGTGCGACCTGACCACCGTCATCACTTCATTTCGCATCGTACCAATTCAGTGCAGTGGGGAGACGCTGGTTGTTGTCGCAGTCCCAGCCCACCACACACTACCCGCTCCTGGCTCTTCCTTATCCTCGTGCCAGCACCACTCCCGCCGACATGTCGCCCGTGACGTTCGTGGTCGTGCGGAACATGTCGGGAATCGTGTCCACGCCTAACAACACACCCATCCCCTCGACCGGCACGCCGGCGGCCATGAGGACCGGTACCATCACGATGATGGAGCCGGCAGGAATACCAGGCACGGAGAAGGTGGTGAGCACCACCGTCAGCACCACGCTGGCCAGCTGCGCCGGACCGAGCTCGACGCCATACAGCCGCTCAATGAACAGCACACCACTCGTGATTCCCAGTGCGCCGCCGATGCGGAAGGTGGATGCGGCCAGTGGCAGGAAGAACGAGGCGATCTGCTCGGGAAGGCCAAGTCTTGCGCGGGCGCTTTCCATCATCGCCGGGAGAGCGGCGAGCGAGGAGCGGGCGCTGAATGCCACCGCCTGCGCGGGGAAGATGCCACGCGCGAATTCCGGCAACGAAACCCGACCAACCATCGCCGCCAGGGGATAGAGCACCAGCAGCGAGAACACCGTGCACACGGCTGATGTCGCGATGATGTAGCCCGCTAGCGCCCCCGCCGCAGAAAGACCCAGCCGGGCAGCGAGAGGCACGGCCAGCGCGAAGACCCCGATCGGAGCGGCGACCAGGACCCAACGGACGAGCGTCAGCGCCGTATCGGCCACGCCCTTGAAAAAACGCTCGAGCAGGTCGCGCCCTTCACCGGCGAGACGAGTCACGGCCAGCCCGAACACGACCGAAAAAACGATCAGCGGCAGCATCGCACCGTCGGCGGCCGCCTTGATGGGATTGGTCGGGATCAGCTCGACCAGCCATTGCGTGAACGTCGGGATCCGCTTGACGCTTTCCCCCGCGGCCTGCGATGCAGCGAGCGCCGTGTTGCGAAGCGCAGCGACGGCTTCCGGGTCCAGCGGAATCTGCCTAAAGAGCAGCGGCGACACGAGCGCGGCAAACACGGCGCCTCCCACGAGCAGGAGCACGAACAGGACCAGCGCGCGCCCGCCGATCCGCCCGATTGTCCGTGCGTCGGGGGCCGACGTCACGCCGACGATGATGCTCCCCACCACCAGTGGGATGACCGTCATGCGGATCGCGTTGATCCACAGGGTGCCGATCGGCTCGATGATCGGTACGAGGCGCGTGAGACTCGGCGCGTTGGCAACGGAGATGCCCATGCCGAGCGCCAGACCGGCGGCCAGCGCGATGAGGACTTTCGTCGTGAGAGACACGCGGCCAAACTACGTTGTCAGTCACGCCGGCGCGACCACGACGCGGGCGCCGTACCTCTGCCGGAGGATGTTCCGTGAAGACAGCCGCGGACCTGATCAACGAAGCGAAAGCACGCATCACCGAGGTCACGCCGCAGCAGACCATGGCGATGCTCGGGGGCAACCCGTCGATGCTGCTGATCGACTGCCGTGAACCTAACGAATACAACCTCGGGCACATTCCGGGAGCGATGTTCATCGCCCGGGGCGGCCTGGAACAGCGCATCGAGCTCGTGGCGCCGCGCGACCGCCAGATCGTGTTGTACTGCGCCAGCGGAAACCGCTCGGCGCTTGCGGCGGACACCCTGCAGCAGATGGGTTACTCCGACGTCGCGTCCATGAGCGGCGGGTTCCGGGGGTGGGTCGAGGCGGAGGGAGAGATCGAGGGGTGAGGCAGGCCGCGTGCACCCGTTGCTGACTCGCATCGAAGCGGCCCTGCGGGCACAACCCGGTCGCACCGCGTCACTCGACGGCGATCCGGTGCGCGCGGCGGTGGCGCTCGCCTTCCGGGAAGATCGGGGCGAACCAGAGCTCCTGATGATCCGGCGCTCGGAACGTGCCGGCGATCCGTGGAGCGGTCACATCGCCCTTCCCGGTGGACGCTGGTCGCCTAACGACGAGTCTCTGGAGGCAACCGCGGTGCGCGAAACGCTGGAGGAGACGGGGCTGGACGTCCGGCGCAGCGGCGTCGTGCTCGGTGCCCTCGATGATCTCCGCCCCCGGACGGCCACCCTTCCCGCCATCGTGGTGACGCCGTACGTGGCCGTCGTCGATTCGCCGCCCGACCTCCACCTCAGCGATGAAGTCGCCGACGCCTTCTGGGTGCCGTGGTCGCTGCTCATCGATCCGACCTACGACCGCGAGAGCGAGGTGCACGTTCGCGGTGCGACGTGGCGCGTCCCGAGCTTCGTACTCCGCGAACACGTCGTCTGGGGCATGACCGAGCGTATCCTGCGGCAGCTCCTCTCGCGGCTGGCCTGACTCCCCGTAGCTTGGGTCAACACGCAGTTTTGCCACACCACCGCCGCACCAGAACTCGAGCCGTCAGCTCCAGCACGCCGCACCCGCGTGCCGTCAGCCGACGCCCGAAACCCGACCTACCCATGCGCCTTCTCTCTCTGGGACTTTTTTTCTGTCTGGCGTCGCCTCTCGCCGCGCAGAAGCCTGATCTCGCCGCCTTCGACGCGTATGTCGCCAGGGGTGTGCGCGACTGGGAGGTGCCGGGGCTAGCCGTCGCCATCGTCAAGGATGACTCGGTGGTGTTTGCCAAGGGATACGGCGTGCGGCAGCTGGGGACCAACGCGCTGGTCGACGCGCACACCCTGTTCGCGATCGGCTCGACGACCAAAGCGATGACCGCACTGTCTGTCCTCATGCTTCAGGAGGAAAACAAGGTGCGTCTGGGCGACGCCGTGCAGCGCTACATCCCGTCACTGCAGCTGTACGATCCGGTGATGACCCGAGAGCTCACCGTGCGCGATTTGCTCACGCATCACACCGGTCTGCCCGGGGCCGACCTGCTCTGGTCGGGTGGCAACTACTCGACCGGTGAAATCATCCGTCGCCTGCGGTGGCTCAAGCCGGCCGGCTCGTTCCGGTCGGTGTACAACTATCAGAACGTGCAGTACGCGATGGCGGGAGAGGTGATCCGCGCGGCGTCGGGGCTCCCGTGGCCGGACTTCGTGACGAAGCGGATCTTCGAACCGTTAGGCATGCGCGAGACCGTGGCGCTGCTGTCGATGACGCGCGGGCGACCCAACGTGGCCGTGCCCCACCTGCGCATCGATGATACCGTGCGTGTGATCGACAACCGCCCCGTCGATCCGGTGGCCGCCGCAGGATCGGTCTGGTCGAGCGTGAGCGATATGGGGAGGTGGATGCGATTCGTCCTCGATTCCGGCCGCGCCGGAGGACGGCGGCTCATCGCCCCTCCCACGTTCGTCGACTGGCTGTCGCCGCAGATCGTCGTCCCGGCCGGCTCGTTCTATCCGACGACGCGCCTCACCAGACCCCACCAGATCAACTACGCGCTGGGATGGTTCCTGCACGACTACCGCGGTCTGTCCGTGGCGATGCACACGGGCAGCATCGACGGGATGATCGCCATCATCGGGCTGGTACCCGACGAGCGACTGGGTGTGTTCGTCCTGGCCAACCTCGATCACGCCGAGCTGCGGCACGCGCTCATGTACCGCGTGCTCGACATGTACACCAATGGTCCGCCGCGCGACTGGTCCGCCGATGTCAGGACGCTCTATGACGGTCTGGAGACCCAGGCGAGGCAGGCCGAGGCGCAGGTCAACCAGTCGCGGAAGACAGACACGCGGCCGTCACTCGAGCTGGCACGATATGCAGGTACGTATGTCGATTCGCTCTACGGCGCGGTGGACGTCGTGCACGACAAGGGCCGGCTCCGCGCCAGCTTCGGCAGCGGGTTCACTGGCTGGCTCGAGCACTGGCACTACGACACGTTCGTCGCCCGATGGGAGGACAGACGCGCGGGTACGTCTACGCTGACATTCACGCTCGATGCGCGAGGTGCGGCCACGGCGGCCGCGCTGTTCGGAACACGCTTTGAACGGACGAAGCCGTGATGGGCGGGCGCTCTCCGCGACCGCGCCATTGTTTGCGAAACTCCTGGAGATCCCCATGCGATTCTCGATCCGACATCTCACAATAGCCGCCTTCACCGTCCCCGTGACACTGACGGCGCAGACGCCGGTGAAGCCGGGCTGGCAGTGGTCGACCGACACCGTACTGAAGGTGGTCAACGCGGTTCGCGCCGGTCGCAGCCTCGCTCCCAGGCAATGGCCGGGTGGCGCACGCGTCGCAGTGCTTCTGTCGTTTGACGTGGACAACGAGACGGTGTCACTCCGGTTCGGGGAACCCACGGTCGGCGCGCTGTCGCAGGGCCAGTACGGATCGCGCATCGCTCTCCAGCGCGTCGTCGAGCTCCTCGATCGCAACCGCATCCCCGCGTCCTTTTTCATTCCCGCGATGAGCCTGATGATCGCTCCGCAGCAGGTCGACGTCATCAGGAAGTCCGGCCGGCACGAGTTCGGCGTGCACGGCTGGATCCATGAGATGAACACGTCGCTCCCGGGCAATGTCGAACGAGAACTGCTGCAGCGCGCGATCGACACGCTCACCAGCATGACCGGCACACGACCGGTAGGCTACCGCGCCCCGTCCTGGAACTTCTCGCCGAACACCATGCGCATCGTGCGCGAGCTCGGGTTCATGTACGAAAGCTCGCTCATGGCCGATGACAGCCCGTATGAGCTGATGGCGAACGGAGAGGCGACCGGCATCGTGGAGCTGCCGGTGGAGTGGATCCTCGACGATGCACCGCTCTTCAATCCGCAGGGCAACTCCTACAGCTCGCCTCGCGACGTGGCGCAGGTCTGGATCGACGAGTTCGACCGCGCGCTCGCGGAGGGCACGATGTTCCTGCTCACCATGCACCCGCATATCACCGGTCACCGCTCCCGCATCGTCGCGCTCGAACGGCTCATCGCCCACATCAAAACAAAGCCCGGCGTCTGGTGGGGCACCCATCGCGCGGCGGCCGAGTACGTGAAGCAACAGGCTGGAATGCGGTGACTCCGCCGCGATAGGGAAGCGCTTGCCAGACCTGCGCTTCGCACTATACTTAGCCTAACCTAAATCAAAAGTTACCTGATCGTAATCTGCTCGTCCTCGATCAAACGAGCCCGTACCGCGCATGTCCCAACCGCAACCACTTCCTGTCGAGCCAACGCCGGTCGAGGTCCCCCCCCCCGGGTGGCGGCGGGCTCGCGAGACGCCGTCGCTCGCCGAGGTGCATCGCACCATCTCGGTCCACGGGCTCTCCAAATGGAAGAAGATCCTCGCCTTCGCCGGTCCTGGCTATCTCGTCGCCGTCGGCTACATGGATCCCGGCAACTGGGCCACGGACCTCGCCGGCGGTTCGCGCTTCGGGTACACGCTGCTCAGCGTCATCCTCATTTCGAACCTGATGGCGGTCCTGCTGCAGGGGCTGGCCTCGAAACTGGGGATCGTCACTGGTCGCGATCTGGCGCAGGCGTGCCGGGATCACTATTCGCGCCCCGTCAACCTCGCGCTCTGGTTTCTGTGCGAGATTGCCATTGCTGCGTGCGACCTGGCGGAAGTCATCGGTACCGCGATTGCGCTCAACCTCCTGTTCAGCATCCCACTGTCGTGGGGGGTCGCGATCACCGCGCTGGACGTGCTGATCGTTCTCTATCTGCAGAACAAGGGGTTCCGTCTGCTCGAAGCGCTGGTGATCGCGCTCGTCGCCGTCGTCGGCGTGTGTTTTCTCTTCGAGCTGTTCATCTCCAAGCCAGATCTTGGCGGCGTGGCGCGCGGATTTGTGCCCTCGTTCGAAATCCTGAAGAATCGCGAGATGCTGTACATCGCGATCGGCATCCTTGGCGCCACCGTGATG
This sequence comes from Gemmatimonadaceae bacterium, assembly GCA_052387735.1. Taxonomy (GTDB): domain Bacteria; phylum Gemmatimonadota; class Gemmatimonadetes; order Gemmatimonadales; family Gemmatimonadaceae; genus RBC101. Next base: position 14,428 of record JBQTIW010000220.1, on the reverse strand, counting down.
CCGCACAACCTGTATCTGCACTCATCGATCGTGCAGACCCGCAAATACGAGGAGAGCAACGAGGGCAAGAAGGAAGCAGTGAAGTACGCCTTCGTCGACTCCACGATTGCGCTGTCGTTTGCCCTGTTCATCAACGCGGCGATCCTGATCGTGGCGGCAGCGACATTTTATCGGACGGGAAACACACAGGTCGCCGAAATTCAGGATGCCTACGTGCTGCTGACGCCGCTCCTCGGCGTTGGCGCTGCCAGCACCGTGTTCGCGCTCGCCCTTCTGGCGTCCGGGCAGAACTCCACACTCACCGGAACTCTCGCTGGTCAGATCGTGATGGAGGGCTTCCTGAACATCAGGATCCGCCCGTGGCTCCGTCGCCTGATCACCCGTGCCATTGCCATTGTGCCTGCCGCAATCGTCGCCATTTTGTATGGCGAAAGCGGCACGGCGAAGTTGCTCATCCTGAGCCAGGTGATCCTGAGTCTGCAGCTCTCGTTCGCGGTGTTCCCACTCGTCATGTTCACGTCGGAAAAGGCAAAGATGGGTCCGTTCGTGAATCCCGCCTGGCTCAAGGTCCTGGCCTACATGGTTGCCACCGTGATCGCGTCGCTCAACGTCTGGCTGCTGGTTCAGACGGTTGGCGAGTGGATGCAGTAGATGTATCGGCGCATCCTCGTCCCACTGGAGAACTCCCCCACCGATGCCCACATCGTGGCGCATGTGGGAGCGTTGGCGCGCCACTGTGGGGCGGCGGTGGTGTTCATCCATGTGGCCGACGGCTGGGCCGCACGCAACATCAACGCACTGCAGCTCCGCGAGTCTGAAGAAATCCGCGTCGACCGGGAGTATCTCGAGCGCGTCACCCTGGACGTGGCTAACTCCGGGTTGCGGGCCGAGTCGGTGCTGGCCACGGGGGATCCGGCCAAGGAGATCGTGCAGGCAGCCGACCGTGAACGCTGCGACCTGATCGCGATGGCGACCCACGGGCACAAGCTGATCGGAGACGTGGTCTACGGCAGTGTCGCGAACGCGGTGCGGCATGCCACGACGGTCCCCGTGCTCCTCGTGCGCGCACCATCCGTTCGCAGCGACGCGTGAGCCGTGGGCGTCGCGAGGTGAAGTCGACGCGAGCGAGGGGATCGGCATCGCCCGGCGGTGGCGCGAGCTCGCGCGAGTTCACGCTGACGGAGCCCGTCGAGGATTACCTCAAGGCCATCTACGCGATCGAGCAGGCCGGCGACTCGGCGGGCACCAACGAGATCGCCGCTCGTCTGGAGATTGCGGCCGCCTCGGTCAGTGGCATGGTGCGACGACTCGCTGACCAGGGACTGGTTGCGTACGAACGGTATCGCGGCGTCCGGCTGACGGATGCGGGCCGGCGCGCCGCCCTGCGCACGATCCGGCGGCATCGAGTGATCGAGGCCTACCTCGCGAAGGCGTTAGGCTACGCGTGGGATCGCGTGCATGAGGAAGCCGAGCGTCTGGAGCACGCCGCCAGCGACGAGCTCATCGATCGCATGGCGGCGGCAATCGGGGAACCGCTGACCGATCCGCACGGGCATCCCATTCCGTCGCGTGACGGAACGATCGACGAAACTCCACACCACACGTTGTCTGATCTGGCCGCGGGGCAACGATCGCGCGTGACGCGCGTGAGCGACGAAGACTCGGAACTGCTTCGGTATCTGGCGAGGATTGGCATCCGGCCGGGGGTCATGGTGACGCTGGCCGAGCGTGCACCATTCGATGGGCCGCTGACACTGCGGATCGGGAAGGGCACGGTACAGGTCGGTCTCGCGCTGGCGTCGCGCGTCATGGTGGAGAGCCTGCCTGACTAGCCGGGCACAGTGAATGAAACGTTCGCGTTCGAGACCACGTCCGGCGGCACTGTCAGTCGTTGTCGCGTGCTCGCGCGAAGAGGATCGCCACCAGGGCCAGGCCGGCCGATCCGAGGACGACGATGGGCACGACGGGGACCGGCCGGCCGCGCTTCACCCCTTCCAGGGTCGACATGACGGTGCCCAGCACGCCCACCGCGAAGATGATGGCTGCGGAGATGGCGATCGCTTTCGCACGAGGCATCCGACCGCCCGGCGTAACCGCTGCGAGCGCCTGGCGGATCTCATCACTGTTCACCTTCGGGTTTCTCGCCTGATAGCTGGCAATCGACCCACGGAGCTCGTCGGCGAGCTCCTGCGACCGACGACTCTGGTGCTGCGCGGGGATGTATATCACGCAAGGCTCCGTTTGGCTATCGACCGATCCGCTGCAGCAGCCAATCGACGATCGGTCCCATTACCTCCGAACCGATGCGACCGCTCGTCAGGCGCACGTAGTTGGCCGGATTGCCTGTGGGATCGGGGAGGAAGAGATGATTGAGGTCGGGGAAGATGCGCACGCTCACGTCCGCGTTGTCCGAGGCGCGGAGTGCGGCGCCGAGCGGCTCGGCTTGATCGGCCGTGACCTGCTGATCGCTGCCACCCTGCACGACGAACGCGGGCACCCTCACCTTGCGTGCGGTCGCTAACGGGTCGTAGCTGAAGAAGAACTTCATCCAGGCGTCCCCCGCGGCCAGCTGGTCGACCATTTTGTTCGCCGCGGCGATTGCCGAGTCCCGGCGGGCCGGTGCGCGCAGGCTGGTATCGTGCTCAATCGCGTAGCGCTGCTGGAAGCGGACGATGTCGAGGCCGTTCTTTGCCGGACCGGCGAGGAGCACGATGCCGGCGAGTGACGGGTCGTCGGCCGCCACCATCGGCGCGATCAGGCCGCCCTCGCTGTGTCCCAGGAGGAAGATCCGTCGCGGGTCGACCTCCGGCCGGGCGCGCAGCCATCGCACCAGCGACCGGACGTCATTGGCAAAGTCCGCGCTTGTCGAGCCCGCGAACGACCCTCCAGACTCCCCCGTGCCGCGATCGTCGTAGCGCAGGACGGCGATGCCGCGCCTGCCTAACGTATCGGCGAGCTGCCGGAACGGCCGGAAGCCCGGGACCAGCGGAATGTATTCGTCCCGGTCCTGTGGACCGGACCCGCTGATCGTGACCACCGCCGGAACGCGGCCGCTGACGCCGGTCGGCCGGGTGAGCGTCGCGGCGAGCTGGTGGCCTCCCGTCGCATCGATCCTGACGTGCTGCGCGGTGTAAGGTGCGCCGGCGGGCGCCCCGTAGTCGGGGCTTCCCAGCTTCAACGACTCGTACGCCGGACCCTCCACCCGAACCATGCGGAGGTTCTGCGCGGCAAGCACGGCTTCGCGCACGTGGCCCGTTGGCGTGAGCCCGATGCGCGACACCTGGCCGGCGAGGGAGACGCTGGCGCTGTCGCCCCAGATGCGAACATAGCTGTCTATCGTTTGTCCTCCCGTCGTCAGGAACACCGGGAAGGTGTCCACCGGCGCGGGCGTCGCGCGGGCGCGCTCGAGCAGCAGATCGATCATCGCGGCGGACGCGTTGACGAAGAGGAATGCATCACGCTTGCTGGCCAGCGTCTGCCGTCTCACCGGTCCGGTGGAGGAGATTTCGACGCGCGCGGTGTCGCGATCCAACACGACCACGGCGCGCTGCATCAACGCGGCGTCGGGAGCTGCCGAACGAAACGCGGTGAGGACCACCGAGGTGACACGGCCGGGCGCGGCCACCGTTCCCGTCCAGTGCAGGCGCGGCTGCCCGCGCATCTGGATGTCGCCAGCCATCTGCGCGGCACCGGAGGTCACTCGTTCAACGCCCAGAGTGTCCGAGCCGATGAGGAAGATGAATCCGTACGATCGCGGCGCCTGGGCCAGCGCAACGCCCGCGGCCAGCGCGAGCCCAGCGAATACAGCCAGCGACATGCCTGACCAGCGGGGACAACGGATACCACGGCGATGCAGGGCGGCAATCAACATGAGCTACTCGTCGGTGGAAGTGTCAGACGTGTGGCCTCGCGGCAGGCGCTGGGACTGCTGAAGCGCCCGCCGCAGGATGAACTCGATTTGCGCGTTGAGGCTGCGGAGATCGTCATTCGCCCAGCGCTGAACCGCGTCCAGCAGGTCGCGATCCACGCGAAGGAGAAACGACTTGCGATCTGCCACGACACCTCGCCCTTACTGGTAGATAGTGCCGGCGTTCACGATCGGCTGCGCATCCCGATCGGAGCACAGCACCACCAGCAGGTTGGACACCATCGAGGCCTTTCGCTCGTCGTCGAGCACGACGATCCCCTTGTCCGAGATCAGCGACAGCGCGTTCTCGACCATCCCGACCGCGCCTTCGACGATGCGCTGGCGGGCGGCGATGATCGCGTTGGCCTGCTGGCGTCGCAACATCGCCGACGCGATTTCCGGTGCGTACGCCAGGTGACTCAGCCGCGCCTCGACGACTTCGACACCCGCTTTTTGCAGTCGATCCTGGATGGCCGCCTGCAAGGCTTTGGACACCTCCGCGGGGTGGGTGCTCAATGATACCTCGCCCTCCTTGTGTGCATCGTAGGGATAGGATTGCGCCAGGGAGCGAACCGCGGATTCGGACTGCATAACGACATAGTGCGCGTAGTCGTCGACCTCGAACATCGCCTCGGCCGTGTCGACGACCCTCCACACCACGATGGCGCCAATGTCGATGGGGTTGGCGTGGTTGTCGTTCACCTTGAGCTTGGCGGTCTCGAAGTTCCGGACGCGGAGCGTGATGCGCTTCCTGGTCAGAAACGGGTTGGCCCACCAGAGTCCCTGATCCCGCACCGTGCCGACGTACTTGCCGAAGAGGATGAGGACTTTGCCGTCGTTAGGCTGGACGGTGAACAACCCGGGCACGGCGATGATCACCAGGACCAGCAGCGTGATCCAAAGCGAGGCGGCCATGGCGGACTCGGCCTGGGCCGCGACGACGATCCGCCATGAGGCGAGACCGCCGAATGCGAGGAAGAGAAATAGGGCCGGGAGTCCGGGGATGCCCTTCCTGGTGACTTCGCGGAACATGATGTCGCTCGGTTCGAGTGGTAGCAGAATGATATCACTGTGGTATCATAGAATGCTAGAGTCGGCTGGCGACGACTCCGCGCCATGACCCGATGTGCACACATTGCTTGCCACGGACCGCCGATGGGCCGAGCTTCGAACTGCCCGTCCTCCCGTCCTCCCGTCCTCCCGTCCTCCCGTCCTCCCATTCGCCCGTTCGCCCGTTCGCCCGTTCGCCCGTCCTCCCGTCTGCCGATCCGCCCATCCGCCCATCCGCCCAGCCGCCCGTCCTCCGTCCTCCCGTCTTCCACCTCCCGCTTCGACCACATGATCCGCCTCGGCGCTCAAGGCTGGAACTACGACGCGTGGGTGGGGCCGTTCTATCCGGACGGGACGCGTCCCGCGGACTACCTCAAGGTGTATGCGCGCGCATTCGATACCGTCGAGGTCGATGCGACGTTCTACGCGATCCCGCCCTCGGCAACGATTCGCGGTTGGGCCAGCCGCGTGCCGCCGGACTTCGCGTTTGCGCTCAAGATGCCGCAGGAGATCACGCATGAACGACGGCTGCGCCGCGCCGGTGATCTGCTCCGCGAGTTTCAGGACCGCGCCCGGGAACTGGAAGGCCGGCTCGGCCCCATCCTGATCCAGCTCGGTCCCGACTTCGCACCTAACGAGCTTCCCGCACTGGCCGCGTTTCTCCCGACGCTCGCCACGGACCTTCGGTTCGCCGTGGAGTTTCGTCATCGCGGGTGGATTCACGATGGGCTGCTCGCGCTCCTCGCCGAACATCGCGTCGCGCTCGCGCTCTGCGACGCGCGCTGGATTCCGCGGCGCACGATGCTCTCACTGGCCGAGCGCCCGACCGCTGGTTTCACCTACATCCGGTTCATGGGTCCCGACCGCGACCTCGTGGACTACTCGCGCATCCAGGTCGATCGCACGCCGGAGCTCGATGCGTGGGCCGCCGTGGTCGCGAGGCAGGCGAAACGCCTCGATGCGGTCTACGGATACATGAACAATCACTTCGCCGGGCACGGTCCCGCGTCGCTGCGCGACCTCCAGCGTCGACTCGGGCTGCCCGTAGCGGAACCTGAGTCGTTAGGGGAGCAGATGTCCCTGTTCTGAGCTATCTTTGCGGCTCCCCGTTGCTTCCGTCATGCTCTCCCGTCGCGCCATCGCGTTTCTCGTGCTTGCACTCGCGGCGGCGTTCGGCTTCGTGCGGCTCGGGTTCTGGCAGCTGCAGCGCCTCGACGATCGACGCGCCGCCAACGCCGCGGTGTCCGGACGCCTCGAGCGGCCGGCGACGTCGCTCGAGGCGTTGCTGGCGGACACCGCCAATGCGCGATACCGGCGCGTGCGCATCAGCGGCATCTACGACTACGACCACGAATTCGTGCTCACCGCGCGCACCAGGCTCGGCGCCCCTGGCGCCAACCTCGTGACGCCGCTGCGGCTACCGAATGGACGTGCGGCGATTCTCGTCAACCGCGGCTGGGTGTACGCCGCCGACGGCATGACCATCGACGGCAACACGTGGCGGGAGGACAGCGGCGGTGTCGTCGAAGGGTTCGTCGAGTCCTTCACCTCGGGGCCCGGTCCAGCATTCGTGACGTCGGTGAAGCGTGGGGTCCGGCGACTGGAGTGGGATTCGATCGCCGCACGAGTCCCGTATCCCCTGGCCCCCGTTCTCGTGGTGCAGCAGCTCACCCGCAACGTGGGAGCCACCATCGTGCACCCGCACCGCGTGCCTGCTCCCCGGCTCGATGAGGGGTCGCACCGTTCGTATGCGCTGCAGTGGTTTGCCTTCGCCGCGATCACGCTCGTCGGTGCCGGTGTAGTACTGCGACGAGAGCTCGGGTCGTCGTCCTGAATACTGCGGTGCCCCGGGCGCCGGTTGTCGCCGATCGCCCATGTGTTGCGCCGCAGCAGCGGGATACCGATCATGAGGGGTGGGGCGCTTGCGACCCATCGAATCGCACTCTGTCAGCGAGTACACCATGACGAATTCCTCGCCTGCGCTGGCCTCCGAGAAGGAGGCCCGCGACGTCGCCGAGGCCGCGCGCGAGGCTGAGTGGGAGCATCCTTCGTTTGTGCAGGAGCTCTTCTTGGGTCGCTTCCGCCTCGACCTGATCCATCCTCATCCGGAGAAGAGCGACCCGGACGAAGCGGCGAGAGCGGCCACGTTCATGACGAAGTTGCGCGACCTCCTGCTCCGCGTGGATTCGGACGAAATCGACCGCACGGGTGAGATTCCGGAGTCCGTCGTTCAGGAGTTGCGCGACATCGGTGCCTTCGGGATCAAGATTCCGCGTGAGTACGGTGGATTGGGGCTCTCCCAGATGTCGTACATTCGGGCGATGGGGATGGTGACGGCGAAGGACGGCAGTCTTACCGCCCTGCTCTCCGCCTCGCAGTCGATCGGCGTCCCGCAACCGCTCAAGCTGTTCGGCACCGAGGCGCAGAAGCGGGAGTTCTTCCCGCGGCTGGCGCGCGGCGCCATCAGCGCATTTGCGCTCACCGAAGTCGACGCTGGTTCGGATCCGGCGAACATGACCACGAGTGCGACGCCCGCCGATGATGGCGAGCATTTCCTCCTCAACGGCGAGAAGCTGTGGTGCACCAACGGCACGCGCGCGGAGCTCTACGTGGTGATGGCGCGCACGCCCGACCTGGTGATGCCCAACGGCAAGACGCGCAAGCAGATCACGGCATTCATCGTCGACGCCGCGATGCCGGGCGTGGAGATCAGGCACCGGCTGCGCTTCATGGGTCTCAAGGCGATCGAGAACGGCGTGGTGCGCTTCACCAACGTCAAGGTGCCACGGCGGAACATCCTGTGGGGGGAGGGGAAGGGCCTCAAGTTGGCGCTGGTCACCCTCAACACCGGACGGCTGACGATTCCCGCGGGCGCCGCCGGTGGCGCCAAAGCCATGTTACAGGTATGCCGCACGTGGGCCAGCGAGCGGGTCCAGTGGGGACAGCCGATCGGCAAGCATGACGCCATCGCCAACAAGATCGGGCAAATGGCGTGCGACGCGTTCGCGATGGAGTCGGTCGCCGAGCTCTCCACGGCGCTGTATGAGCGGGGCGGCTACGACATCCGGCTCGAGGCCGCGATCGCCAAGCTCTGGAACACCGAGCGTGGATGGCGCATCGTCGACGACACGATGCAGATCCGCGGCGGCCGTGGCTACGAGACGGCCGAATCGCTCGGGCGCCGCGGGGAGCGGCCGATCCCGGTCGAACGCGCGATGCGGGATTTCCGGATCAACCTGATCTTCGAGGGGAGCTCGGAGATCATGCGACTGTTCATCGCGCGCGAGGCCGTGGACACGCACTTCAAGCTGGCGTTTCCGATCGTCAACCCCGAATCCACCACGTCGCAGCGCCTCAATGCGTTAGGCAAGTCGGCGCCGTTCTATGCCGCGTGGTACCCGTCACGCTGGCTGTCGGCCCTCAAGCCGCGGTCCTACGGCGAATTCGGACGCCTCGCTCCCCACCTGTCGTTTGCCGATCGTGCCGCCAACCGGCTCGGGCGGTCACTCTTCCACGCGATGGTGCGCTTCGGGCCGAAATTGGAGCGCCGCCAGATGGTTCTCTTCCGGGCAGTGGACATCGGGGCGGAACTGTTCGCGATGGCGGCTGCGTGCACCCGTGCGCAGATGCTGGCAAAACGGGGACAGCAGGAAGCGCTCGTCCTGGCCGATGGCTTCTGCCGGCTCGCCCGTCAGCGTATCACGAGGCTGTTCACCGAGTTGTTCGGATCCGCCGACACCACGATGTATCGGGTGGCGCAGGAGGTGCTCCGCGGCGAGCACGCCTGGCTGGAGGCAGGGATCATCGGTCTGGAAGGAGTCGGCGCGGCAGAACCGCCCCTCGAGGAGTCGCGTCCCACCGCGGCGCAGGTTGTGGTGGGGAGCGGAGAGATGGTCGGGTAACGAGCGGGAAAACGGGTGAGCGGGTTCACGCGTTTTCGCGTTTACCCGTTTGCAGTATCACCACTGCCCCCAGTATCAGCGCCCCGCCAGCAACGATTGGGCGTGTGATCGGTTGATCGAGCACCAGGACCGCCATCGCCGTGGCGAACAATGGTTCCACGGTGCAGATGATCGAAGTCTTCACGGACCCGAGCGTCGCCAGGCCGGCCAGAAATAGTCGGAACGCAGTGGCGGTGCAGAGGACGCCAAGGGCGAGGATGGCGGCCCACGAGGTGAGGGTAAGGTCGATTCTGAGCTCGCCGCGCACGATGGTCGCGACGGCGAAGATCACCGCGACCCCGATCGAAATCAGCAGGCTGGTGAACGCCGCATCCACGCCGCGCTGCAGGTGGCCCATCAGCGGGACGTAGATCGCATAGGCGAGCGCCGCGCTGAGCGCGAGGGCGACCCCCCGCGGCTCCAGTGCCGCGGCGCCCGGGAGTCCCACCAGCAGCCCGAGCCCGAGGAGCGACAGGCCTAACGCGGAGAGCTTGCGGGCATCGAGCGATTCGAGACCGCGCACGCCGGCGAGGATCGTCACCCACACCGGATAGGTGTAGAACAGAAACACGAGCGTGGAGACCGGGATGTACGCGAGCGCGGCGAGCGACAACGTGGCGACGATCGCCTGGCCGATCCCGCCCACGATCAGGAGTCGGCTGATGCGCCAACCATCAAGAGGGTTGGCGCGGACCCACCGCAACGCCGGCAGGAGGGCGACGGTCGCGACGGCGTATCGCCCCAGCAGCACCATCGAGAGCGGCGTGCCCTCTCGGGTCGCGAGCACCGCAAAGATCGCGATCGCCGCGAACCCCAGCGTTGCGGCGATCACCTGACCTACGGCGCGGGACTCGGCGTGCGCGCTTGCGATCGACGGCCCCTGGGTACCCTCCGTCATCCCGTCTGCAGCAGGGACCGAGCAAGACTGAAGTACACGAGAATCCCCGTCACGTCGACCAGCGACGCCACAAAGGGAGCCGAGGCGACGGCCGGGTCGATGTTGAGTCGCTTGAAGAGCAGCGGCAACATGGCCCCCGCCACGGAGCCCGCGATCACGACCAGCACGAGCGTCAGCGAGACAACAAGTGCGACGCCTGTCGGCGTGCCCCACAGGAGCGCGCGCCCGAACCCGATGACCCCAAGGCAGGCGCCGAGCGCCACGCCCTGCCCCAGCTCGCGCATCAACACCCGCCACACGTCGCGCAGCTCCACGTCACCCACGGCCAGCGCGCGCGTGATGAGGCTTGCGGATTGCGAACCGGTGTTCCCTCCTGAGGAAATGATGAGCGGAATGAACAGCGTGAGCGAGAGCGTGGCAGCCAGCGTTTCTTCATACTGACGCATCACGGTGCCAGTGAACATCTCGCCGACAAACAAGAAGACAAGCCACCCGACGCGCTTGCGCGCCACGTTCCAGAATCCGGCCTGAAAATAGGGTTCGTCGAGCGGTTGCACCGCGCCCAGGCGCTGCACGTCTTCCGTCTGTTCCTCGACCATCGCGTCGATGACATCGTCCACCGTGATGACGCCGATCAAACGATCGAACGCATCGACCACTGGCACCGCGACGAGGTCGTACTCGGAGGTGATCCGTGCGACTTCGGCTCGATCCGCGGTGGCAGGCACGTTGACGACCTCGGTCCAGGCAACGTCGGCTACCTTTCCACCCTCCGGGGCGGCCAGCAGCTCGCGCAATGAGAGGACACCAACCAGCGCGGCGCGCTCATCCACGACATAGACGGCGTGCATCGCTTCCTTGCGACCACTGCGCGCGGCCTGTCGCACCTGAGCCAGCGCCTCTTCAATCGTTAGGTCCCGTGACACCGAGACGAACTCGGTCGTCATAAGGCCGCCGGCGGAATCGGGATCGTACTGGAGAAGTCGTTCGGTCTCCTGTCGCGCCTCGGTCGGAAGGTCCTGGAGGATGTCGTCGGCAGTCTTTTCTTCGAGCTCCTCGAGCACGTCCGCGCGATCGTCCGGCGTCATCTCGCTGACGAGCTCCGCGGCTTGCTCGGTGCTCATCGCTTCGAGCAGCTCGACCCGGAGCTCCTCGTGGAGATACTCGAGCACGTCGGCGGCGCGTGACGGACCCAGTACTCGCAGGAACTCGACGAGGCGCGTGCGCGGCAACAACTCGGCTACATCGGCGAGGTCCTTCGGGTGCAGCTCCTCCGTTTCGGCAGCGATGTCGGCCGGAGATTCGTCCAGCAATGCCAGAATGTCCGGGGCAAGAAGCGCCGCCAACTCACGGTCGTGATGATGTTGAGCTGGACTCATGTGCCGCGAATCTGCAGCGATCGAGGAAGGTCTATCGAACGATAACCCAGGGGGCGCCGCAACTTACGAGTGTCGTTCCGCGCGAACAAGAACTTTGCTTTTCTGACCCAACCTTTCGGCCACTGGCACTGTCAGAGATTGCGTCGATCGCCCGACGGGTCTCCCCGCGCGCGCACCACCTCACGTTACCGCCACGGGGCGGGCGCAATCTGCCTGAACGTTCAAACCTCATGATGTCCTCCATTCGCAATCTGGCAGGCCTTCTCGTGCTCGGGTGGTCCGCACCGCTCGTTGCACAGCAGCTGGCTCCCAAGGGTCGAGATCCGATTCGCACCTCCGCGGCGTTTGTCACGAACGCCATCCGGGCCGAGCCCGCTCCGACGATCGATGGCCGGGATGCAGATCCCGTGTGGTCCGCGGCCCAGGTGATTCAGGGATTCCGTCAATTCGACCCGCTCGAGAACGGCGATCCGACGTTCAATACCGAAGCGCGTTTCGCGTACGATGATCGCAATCTGTACGTCCTCGTGCGCGCGTTCGATCCGCACCCGGATTCGATCATGGCGCTGCTCAGCCGGCGTGATGAACGGACCCAGTCCGACTACATCCGGGTGATCATCGATTCGTATCACGACAAGCGGACCGGATATCAGTTCATGGTGAATCCGGCGGGTGTACAGCGCGACATCTACCTCTTCAACGACTCGGAAGAGGACGTGACGTGGAACGCGGTGTGGGATGCGAAGACGAGCATCGATTCGCTCGGATGGACTGCCGAGTTCAGAATCCCGCTCAGTCAACTCCGCTTTGGAGCCAAGCCGGAGCACACGTTCGGCGTGGGCATTCACCGCGAAGTCGCACGGCTCAACGAACGGACGAGCTGGCCGCTGTGGCGGCGCACGCAGTTCGGGATCGCGTCGCAGCTGGGAGAGATTCACGGCATCCGCGATATCGGCGCCAACCGCCGGCTCGAGGTGATGCCCTACTCGGTGCAGTCGAACGAAACCCGACAGCGCGGCGCGACGTACGGGCGGACCCAGCGGTCGACGTTAGGCGCTGACATCAAGCTCGGAATAACCTCCAACCTCACGCTCGACGCCACCATCAATCCGGACTTCGGGCAGGTCGAGGCTGATCCGGCGGTGCTGAACCTCGGGGCCTTCGAGCAATTCTTCGAGGAGCGGCGTCCCTTCTTCCTCGAAGGCAGCGGCATCTTCTCGTTTGCCATCGACTGCAACGACGGGCAGTGCACCGGACCGTTCTATTCCCGCCGCATCGGCCGTCCGCCGCAGACCGGCTTCCTCAGTCGGGACTATCGAGCCGTGCCGACCGCCTCGACGATCCTCGGCGCCGCCAAATTGACCGGTCGGCTATCGAGTGGGACCTCGATAGGCATCATGAATGCGGTCACTGCGCGTGAAGCCGTGGGGGACACGCTCACGGTGGAGCCGCGTTCGAACTACTTCGTGGCGCGCATGCAGCAAGACCTCCGCCGCGGACGCAGCGGCTTCGGCGTGGTCTTCAGCGCGGTCAACCGCGACCTCGACGACCAGACCAACGCGTTCCTCCGTCGCGAGGCCTACGCGACCGGCCTGGACTTCCGTCATCGCTTCGGTACGGGCGACAACTACGGGTTGAGCGGTCACCTCCTCGGAAGCCTCGTGCGGGGCTCGGAAGAGGCGATCGCCCGCACCCAGGTGTCGGGCGTGCACCTGTATCAGCGGCCCGACGATGACCTGGAGTACGATCCGACGCGCACCAGCCTGAGCGGCGTGAGCGGGGGACTCGGTCTGAGCAAGAACGGCGGCGGCATCACGCGGTTCTTTACCGGGGTCTGGTACAAATCGCCGGGTCTCGAGATCAACGATGTCGGCTATATGCAAAGCGTCGACAACATGGGCCAGTCCAACTGGTTCGCGTTGACGTTTCAGGAGCCGAAATCGTTCTATCGTCGTCTGCAGATCAACTTCAATCAGTTCAACTCATTCTTCACCAATGGGACCCGGAGCGGGAACGGGGGGAACATCAACCTGAACTCGCAACTCAAGAACATGTGGTTCGTGTACGCCGGGATCGGAGCGGAGACCGGTGCGCACTGCGGCGCCTGTCTCCGGGGTGGCCCAATGCTGTGGGAGCAACCGGCAGCGTTCGGTTGGATGGGCTTCAGCGCCGACCAGCGCAAGCCGATCGTGCCGGGCTTCGGGTTCGACTGGGGGAGGGGCGACAACGGCCGCTCGCACCGCTACAACGTCGGGCCGAGAGTCCAGATGCGCCTGGCGTCGCGCTTCAACTCGTCGATCGGGCTGAACTACTCGCGCAATGTGCAGGACCGCCAATGGTTAGGCAACTTCGGGGCGGTCGGGAGTGACACCACACACTATACCATCGCGCGGCTCGATCAGAAGACTGTGTCGTTGACCACACGAGTCAACTGGACGGCGTCACCGACGTTGTCACTGCAGGTGTATGCGCAGCCGTTCGCTACGGGCGGCGACTACTCCGACTGGCGCCGCACGGTCGATCCGCGCTCACGGACCTACGAATCGCAGTACGAGCCGTTCACGCAACAGGGTGATCCGGGTGGCTTCAACTTCAAGCAGTTCCGGTCCAACACGGTACTGCGCTGGGAGTATCGCCCGGGATCGACGCTCTTCTTCGTCTGGCAGCAGGGACGCACGCAGGCTGGTCTGGACGCCGGCTCGTTCGACTTCCGGCGCGACTATCGCAACCTGTTCACGGCGCATCCGGAGAACACGTTTCTGGTAAAGGCGAGTTACTGGTTCAGCCTCTGAGACGGGAGACCGGTTCCCCACGGAGCTGGTCACGGTCCGCAGACGGCAGACGGCAAACAATGGCGCCCACGAGGTCTCGTGGGCGCGTTGCCTTTCAGACGTCCAGCGGATCCAGCGGAATCACCGTTAGGCGTTTCGGATCGTCGATGCGATCGCGCAGCCTGTATCCAACGACCTCCAGTGCTTGCTCCAAAACGTCATCGGTCACCAGCACTGCATGGTCGACCTCGGCCCGCCCCATCGTGACATCCGCACGCTGTACTCCAGGCACACCCCCGAGTGCCTGAAACACCGCTCGAACGCAGTGTACGGTTCGCATCCCGTCAATTATGAGGATCGATCTCATGGCGCAACGGCAGGGGTGACAAGCAGGCGCACAAGCGCACACAGCAACTACAATCGCGTTGAGAAGCTACTATCGTTCCGCCCGTGCGTCCGTGCGCCCGTGCGCCCGTGCGCCC
>JBQTIW010000219.1:0-19734 GCA_052387735.1 Gemmatimonadaceae bacterium | reverse complement strand
CTGGCAGGCCCGTTTGTATTCTCGTCTGCTTCAGTCATTAGCACCACGCCCTGGGCCTTCAACTGGCGCTGCAGATCGCGCACGTCGGTGAAGCTGCTCAACTGTTGTGCGTTGCTGTCCCACCCAGCATTGAAGGTGAGGATGTTTTACTCGAACATTCCGTGAAAGAGGCCAATGACATGACTGCCGTTCCTCAAGATCAGCCAGTTCTGGGCCGGGTTGCCGCCAAAGACCGTGAAGCCAAACTTCTCATAGAAGGCCCGCGATGCCTCGAGATCCTTGACAGCCAGGCTGATTGAAAATGCGCCGAGTTCCATGACCTTGCTCCTTTCGTATGCTGGAAAATGGTGATGCAATCATCGTTGCCGTTCGGTGCCGCTCGCCGTGGAAGACCGAACGTCCTGGTGGGGCTGTGCGGCAACAAATAGTGCGGCCGCGGCCCGAGTCAGAGAAGCCCCGTCTGCTAGTCTTGACAGGCGGGCTTCACTGGAGGAGTGCATGGGGGCCCTCCGCGCGTGGGGTCCGCGGCATCCCCAAAGTATCAGCAACCAGACCCGATCGCCGGTTCGCCGCCTCCCCGACGCGAGCTCGATCAGCTCGCCGACGACGTCGTCCGCCACTTCTCCATCGATCGTCTCCTCGAACCGGAACCGCCATGGGGCGCCGAGAAAACGATGCGCGCCCCGCTCGCGGGATTCGCGCAACCCTGCTGCCACGGACGCGACATGGCTCGCGGCGATGCCGGCCCCTGCGGCGATCTCCTGGATTTCCGCAAGGGAGTAGCGCGCGCCCCCCGGACGCGCGCCTCCCTCCTGCCGCTCCGCCGCCCTGTTGAGCATGAGGGCGAGCTCCTCTTCCGTGTACCGGGCCTCACCGACATGCGCGACGCTCGCCGAAGTGTCAGGGCGAGTCGAAGTCTGGCGCGAGGGATCGGACGGGTTCTTCAATCGTTAGGTGGCTGAACCACGGGTGCGGGCTCGAGGAGGAGTGACCGGCACCCGTGCGCGGCGCCAGCTGGACGTTACCCATTCGGCCAATGGCGCAACAGGATGACCCGCCCCTCGCCCCAAACGGGCGCGACCGCCCATCGCGGGCAGCGGCGCCCGCTAAATTGCTTTGACCGGATCCGAGACAGGAGACTCCCCGATGCATATCGCTCGGCTACTGCTGATCGGCGCATTCATCATCGGCGCTGCGTGGGCCGCGAACCGCGGCGCGCAGAACGCCGCCGCCCAGCCTCCACGCGCTACCTTCCCTGGTGACACGTGGCAGCGCCTGACGAATCCGACGAGTGCCGGATGGAGCAAGGCCGGTCTCGACTCCGTGCAGGCGGCCATCTCGCGCATGAACTCGAGCGCGATGGTCGCCAGGTCCACGGGGATGCCGACGATGGTGCCGTACGATCTCCTCATCACCAACGCGATGATCGTGGACGGCACCGGCGCGCCGGCGTTTCCGGGCGACGTGGCCATCACCGGCAGGCAGATCGTGCGAGTCTCCCGCGAGGCACTGCCTCGCGACTCGGCGCTCCGCGTGATCGACGCCAGGGGGCACGCGCTGGCGCCGGGGTTCATCGACATGCACGCGCACCTCGATCCCCTCCTGCGCATGCCCGACGGACAGAGCGCCGTCCGGCAGGGGATCACCCTCGCGCTCGGCGGCCCCGACGGCGGCGGTTCCTGGCCGTTAGGCACATACCTAGATTCCGCGGACCGTGCCGGACTCGGGATCAATGTCGCGTTCCTCGCCGGCCACAACACCATTCGCCAGCGTGTGATGGGGACGGCGAACCGCGCGCCGACGCCCGCCGAGCTGCAACGCATGACGCAGATGGTGGGACAGGCGATGCACGAGGGGGCGTTCGGGCTCAGCACCGGCCTGCGCTACATCCCCGGTTTCTATTCGAAGACAGATGAGGTGATCGCCTTGTCGAAGGTCGCCGCCGATTCCGGGGGCATCTATACCTCGCACCTGCGTGAGGAGGGACTCGGTCTGTTCGAGGGCGTCGGCGAGGCATTGGAGATCGGGCGGCAGGCGCGCATCCCCATCGTGCTCACGCATCACAAGGCAATCGGCCAGAAGATGTGGGGCAAGAGCGCGGTCACGCTGCGCATGGTCGACTCGGCGCGCGCGGCCGGCACCGACGTGATGATCGACCAGTACCCGTACACCGCGAGCTCCACCGGCCTCGACGTGCTCGTGCCGCCCTGGGCGCTCGAGGGAGGGCGGACGGAGCTCAGGAAACGGCTGGAGGACCCCCTGCTCAAGGACAGCATCACGCGTGGCGTGATCGACTATCTGCTCAACGACCGTGGCGGCGGCGATGTCAAGCGCGTGCAGTTCGCGAACGTCGGCTGGGACCACACGCTCGACGGCAAGACGCTCCAGGACTGGGCGATACGCAAGGGCATCGAGCCGACGCCGGAGAAGGCGGCACCGCTCGTGCTCGAGGGCGTGCTGAACGGCGGCGCGTCGATGGTGTTCCACGTGATCGACGAGGGCGACGTTCGCCGCATCATGGCCCACCCGATGACGATGATCGGGAGTGACGGACGCCTCTCGCGTCCCGGCGAGGGCGTACCGCACCCGCGCAACTACGGCACGTTCCCGCGTGTGCTCGGCGAGTACGTGCGTGTCCAGCGCGTGCTCACGCTCGAGCAGGCGGTTCACAAAATGACGGGGATGTCGGCGAAGCGGCTCGGGCTCACCGACCGCGGGTGCATTCGCGCGGGGTGCTTCGCCGACATCACCGTGTTCGATCCGGCGACGATCGCCGACCGTGGGACGTTCACCCAGCCGCACCAGTACCCAGTGGGTATCGACTGGGTGCTCGTGAATGGGACGCCGGTGGTGGCCGACGGGACGTTCACCGATGCGCGACCTGGGCGGGTGTTGAAGCACAGGGCGGGCCGACGCTGATCGCGGTTGACGCTCACCGCGCGACGCCGCGCGCTGTGAGATGACGCAGCCGATCTCCTCACCGCGGCTGGTGCGCCGCTTTGGCCCGTTTCACGCCACGGCGCTCAACATGACGAACATGATCGGGATCGGGCCGTTCATCACGATCCCGCTCTTGATGTCCGCGCTCGGCGGTCCGCAGGCAATGATCGGCTGGGTCGTCGCACTGGTGATCGTCCTGTGCGACGGCATGGTCTGGAGCGAGCTGGGGGCGGCGATGCCGGGATCCGGCGGCTCGTTCGGGTATCTGCGCACGGGCTATGGCGAGGAGAAGCTCGGCCGCCTGATGGGCTTTCTCTTCGTCTGGCAGTTCGTGTTCAGTGGCCCGCTCGAGATCGCATCCGGATACATCGGCTTCTCGCAGTATCTGGGCTACATATGGAAGGGGATCACGCCGCACCAGACGATGCTCGTGGTGACGATCATCGGGCTGGTGAACGTCGCGCTGCTCTACCGGCGCATCACGTCGATCGCCACGATCACGGTCGCGCTCTGGACGGGAACGATCATCACCGTTGTTGCGGTGATCGTGACGGGTGCACTGCACTTCGACTCCAGGGTCGCCTTCGATTTCCCGCCGGGTGCGTTCGGCTTCTCGTTAGGGTTCCTGATGGGCCTCGGCGCCGCGTCGCGGGTCGGCGTGTACGACTACCTCGGCTACTACGACGTCTGCTACATCGGCGACGAAGTGGAGAATCCCGGCCGAGTGATCCCGCGGTCGATTCTCATCAGCACCGTTGCGGTCGCGCTGATCTACCTGGCGATCAATCTCTCGATCATCGGCGTCGTCCCCTGGCGGGAGTTCGTCCCGGCGGCGTCACACCCGCAGTCCAACTTCGTCGTCTCGATCTTCATGGAACGGGTGTACGGTCCCGGCAT
The DNA here is from genome assembly GCA_052387735.1 of Gemmatimonadaceae bacterium. GTDB lineage: Bacteria > Gemmatimonadota > Gemmatimonadetes > Gemmatimonadales > Gemmatimonadaceae > RBC101. The sequence goes on along the minus strand of JBQTIW010000219.1, from coordinate 15,897 downwards.
CGCGACGATCTTCACGGCGATGATCCTCTGGACCGCGTTCGGCTCGGTCTTCGCCCTTCTCCTTGGCTATTCGCGCGTACCGTATGCAGCGGCGAAGGACGGCTATTTTCTCACGGTCTTCGCGCGCCTCCACCCGTCCAAGGGATTCCCCACGGTGTCGCTGCTGGTGCTCGGCACCCTGTCGATCCTCGCCAGCTTTGTGTCGCTAGGCATGGTCATCGACGCGTTGATCACGACGCGGATCCTGGTGCAGTTCATCGGGCAGATCGGCGCGGTGACGCTGTTACGCCGGCGGGCGCCGGCTCTGCCGCGGCCGTATCGGATGTGGCTGTATCCGGTGCCGAGCCTCGTGGCGCTGATGGGATGGATCTTCATCTTTGCCACGACGCCTGCGTCAGTGGTCGCGTTTGGATTGGGCGCGTTGGCGCTGGGGGCGGTGTGCTTCGCCGTGTGGTCCTGGAAGCGAGGAACCTGGCCGTTCGAGGGAGACGCCTCGCGGCCCTGACGTGTCGTAACATGCGATCCGGCAACGTGGGGTGAACGACGCACCGACACCGACCGCTGGGAGGGGACGGCTGCGAACCGCGAGGGAAGAAGATGCCGTTACACACTGCGCAGGTACTGATGCACCGAAAAGATCGCCGCCGACCCTTCGCCCACGGCCGCAGCGATGCGGCGATTGGCGTTCGCGCGGACGTCGCCGGCAGCGAAGATCCCGGGGACGCTGGTCTCGAACAGCATCGGCTCGCGAGCAAGGCCCCAGCCACGGGCTGCCTCCCGCGCGTCGGCCCCGGTGAGAATGAAGCCCTTGTCATCCGTTGCCACCAGCGGCCGGAACGGCTCCGTGCGCGGCGCCACACCGATGAAGATGAACAGGGCTACGGCGGGCACCGTGGTGGTGACGCCGGTTTTCGCGTTCAGGACATCGATGCGCTCGAGATGGTCCTCACCATGGACCGCGGTGATCTCCGAATCGCCAATCACGCAGATGTTCTCCGTTTGGGCGATGCGGTCGATGAGATACTGTGACATCTGCGATGTGAGCGTCGGCTTCCGGACGATCAGCGTGACATGGTCCGCATAACGCGAGAAGAAGAGAGCGCCCTGGCCGGCGGAGTTGGCGCCACCGAGGACGTATACGTGCTGCCCGCGATACATCGCAGCCTCTGACAGCGCGGCGCCATAATACACGCCGGCGCCGATCAGCTTCCCGACACCTGGAGACTCGAGCTCCTTCACGGCGGCCATGCCGGATGAGAGCATGAGCGCGTGACACGCCACTTCGGTGCCATTGGACAGTTCCACAATGCGATACGGATCCTCGCGGCGCAGGCCAGTGACCGCGTTGCTCACCAGCACTTCCGTGCCGAATCGTCTGGCCTGCATCGCCGCGCGACGCGCGAGGTCGGCGCCGGTGACACCGTTGGGGAAACCGAGGTAGTTCTCGATCATGGAGCTCGTGCCAGCCTGCCCGCCCGGCGCGTTCTGCTCGATGAGCAACACCTTGAGCCCCTCCGACGCACCGTACACCGCGCACGCCAGTCCGGCCGGTCCGGCGCCGATGATGACGAGATCGTAGAACGGACGCACCGCCACGGTCTGCAAGCCGACTCTCGACGCCAGCTCGCCATTGCTCGGCGCCACCAGCATCGTGCCGTCGGGGAGCAGCACCACCGGCAACCGCGGCGTCGCGGCGCCATCGCTCGTGATCAGGGCGCGCATCTCCGCGTCCTTGTCGATGTCCACCCACTGATACGGCACCTGATTGCGCGCCAGGAAGTCACGCGTGGTGAAGCTCTGCGGCGACCATCGTGATCCGACCACACGGACACCGTCAAACGGCACCGTGGCATTTGCCGACCAATCCGTCAGCAAATCATCGATCACGGGATACAGGCTCTCCTCGGGCGGATCCCACGGCTTCATCAGGTAATGGTCCAGCCCCACCTCATTGATGGCAGCGATCGCTGCTTCCGTGTCGGCGTATGCGGTGAGCAAGGTCCGTTTGGTCTCCGGATACAGCTGGCGCAGTTCGGTGAGCAGCTCGGTGCCCGACATGCCGGGCATCCGCTGATCAGCGAGAAACAGCGCGACCGGCGCACCGCGACGCTTCAGTTCACGCACCGTGTCCAGCGCTTCCTGTCCCGACGATGACGACACGATGCGATACTTCTGTCGATACCGCTGTCGCAGATCCCGCTCGACGGCGCCCAACACTTCGTGATCGTCGTCGACGGCGAGGATTACCGGTTTCGGCACGCGAAGGGCTCCATCGCTCAGGATGAGGTTCGGGTGGACGACGGCGGCAGCGTTACGCGGAATTCGGTCCCATGCGCCCCCGTCGTCAGATCGATCACGCCATGATGGCGGTCGAGCAAGCGGCGCGCGATGTCGAGACCGAGTCCGGTCCCATCCCCAACGGGCTTCGTGGTGAAGAACGGATCGAAGATGCGACCGACCACGTCGGGTGGAATACCCGGACCATCGTCGCTGACACGCACGACCACGTGCCCAACCTCCACGCGGGCGATCACCCGCACGTGTCCTTTAGGCGTGGCGTCGATCGCGTTGTCGATGAGGTTCCCCCACACCTGATTGAGCTCCCCGCCATATCCATCGACGTCGGGAAGATCGGCGGCAACCTCCAGCGAGACCTCCACGGACTTCGACCTCGCCTTCGAGCCGAGGACAGTGATCGTGTCCGCAAGCCCGCGACCGATGGCGATGGGTTGCAGCACGGCCAGCTGATCCATGTATGTGAACCCCTTCACCGCCGCAACCAGTGCGTGAATCCGCGACGCGGCCATGCTGATCTCGGCGGCGAGCTGGCGGACGGTTGATTCGGACGCGATGTGCGAGAGCACGGTGCCGATCTTGTCCAGGCCGACCGTGTCGCTGATCGCATCGAGATCCGGCGGTGCGTAGGCCATCGACGCGAGCGGCTTGAGGTCAACGTCGGACACACCATGCGCATCGAGCCAGTCGGACAACGCCTCTTCGCGATCGGCGACTTCCACGGGTGACAGCGTCACCTTGGTCGCTCTGCGCTCATCGCGAAGTGCTCCAATCGAGAAGACCTGCGTATCCGACATGGCGAGCTTGCTCAGCTGCCTTCTGGCGTCATCGAGCAACTCCAGCTCGCGCACCAGGGCTTTGGCGCTTCGTGCAACTGCGGAGGCCGGATTGTTCAGTTCATGCGCGAGTCCCGCCGCCAGCCGGCCGAGCGACGCCATCTTCTCATCGAGCAGCTCGCTCGACTTGAACATGCGCGCGCGGTCGATCATGACATGCACCATCACCTCGGTGAGCTCGTAACACTCGCGGATCATGCGCGGGATTTCCGCCCGATCGAGCATCAGCAGCTCGGTGCGACGTTCCGCCACCACGTTCGCGGGCGGTGTCTTGAGACGCGAGTACGGCAACAGTCCGGTGACGTCACCGCCGTGCCACTCCATCACGATGCGCGATCCCATGCCGCGATCGACGCGAATGGAGAGGTGACCGTCGAAGATGACAAAAAGACCTGCCACCGGATTCCCGCTGACGGTCAGGATGTCTCCGACTTCGAGGACCCGCAGGTAGCCGGCGTTGGCCAGCCACTCGAGCTGGTCACGCGGTGCGGCGCCCAGCGTGCGGTGCGCGAGAAGGCGGTCGATGAGTGTCGGGTCCGGCATGAGCCTGCGCGGCGATCAGCGGTATGAGCCTGTGAGGTTCGCCATGGCACACCGAGCCTCACCGGCGCGGCGTTTTCCTGACTGCATCGGCGCTGCGTCACGCCGATCGAATGAATGGTATGGCGCGATGCCGAAGGCGGTGTCTCGCGTCGTCTGGCGATGAAGCAGCCGCAGGCCTCCTTCGGTGATGTAGCGACTCTGCCCAAGCTCGTCGACATCCTCGAGCAGCGCCGGCAACCGCGTGTTCGACCCGCTCGGGTGCGGGAGGTGAACATCGACGGCGAGCCGCGTGCCGTCGTGCGTCGTGACGTACTCGGATGTCGTAGTTACTCCAGGCGGCGTGGTCTGAGCGCGGAGCGGCGCGGCGACCGCGAGGAGGCACGCGAGGGTACTCAGGGCATGTCGAGATGCTTTACCCAAGTTGTGCCCCCTGAATCACCTGCGTAAGCAGGCGCTTAGTGTCGTTGTCGTGGGGCACGAACAACCTTCGCCCCTGGCTCGCGCCCGCTGCGCTTCGCTTGGTCGGGGACTCGTAACATGGTTCAGGAACCTCGCGTCGTTTCTCGAGGACGCTGGATCCCCTCACGACCCCACTAGCCCCCGCGTTCCAACGCCCGCGCCAGCAGCGACTCCCACACCCTATCCACCGCCTCGATCGCGCTCGTCGCAACCAAAGCGCCGTCGAGGCGATGCGTGAGCCGGTGACGATTCCGGTGGAAGTACTGCTCGTAGCGCGCCTTCGCCTGTTCACTCGACAGGTTCTTCGCATACCACGATGCGACGGTGTCGAGGGTGCTCTCATTCCACGCCGCTGCGGGGAGCGACCCGTCCTCGTACTGCAACACCAGCTCCCACTGCCAGGAGCGGTGCTCCGCGGTGAACGTAGCTGGCTCGGTCATGGTTCGTAGCCTCGCTTCGGGTGGCGTTCTCGTTCCAGCGTCGCAAATGCTGCTGTCTTACGGAAGCCGGTTCGGACGGTGACGTGTCGATCAACATAATATGCTGTCGTCGCGGAGCTGTCGATACGCCGAAAGGTTGCTGCAATGTTAGGCCTCCGCTGACAGGTTGCCTTTTCTCAAGCCAATCCCAGTGTCTGCGCACCCTGAAGGCGCTGATCGCTTGTTGAATCGTAAGATCACCGACTCCGCTTCCACGCCGTAGCTGCCAGGCGTCACGTCAACGCCGTCCTCAGGCCGTAGGGAGAACTGGATGCGCTCCACGCGATCGAGCCGCACGCGGTCTCCGTCCGCGCCGCGTCCAGCGGCTGGCCCCACCCAATAGCTCCACTGGCCCGGGAATCCCATAGATGCCCTCGCCGTCGTAGCACACGATGGCCGACGAGCCGTACCCGGCATCACGACGAAGCGCGGCCGGCTCCGGCGGCATCGCGCCTGCCGATCCGGCGTGGAGGAACGCGTCTCGAGCGACCAGCTCGCTCAAGTCTCCGTCGTGGGAGATGTGGAAGTCGCTGAACCGCGTGTTTCGCGGGTACGAGCCGTACGCGCGCATCCGCGGCAGCCGGTGCATCGCTTCGGCGGCGATGATGGCGCTCATCGCCCTGCGTGGCGTATAGACGAGATTCAGGTAGTGGGTCTGCCATCCCAGGTTGCGCGACGCGGTGCCCAGCATGCCATAGGCGAACATGTCGGAGGTCAAGCGTGAGCGTTTGCTGGGCCGTCATCTGTCCGACAGGGAGGTGTGTGGCCATACACGATTGCGTTGAGCTTGACGGCGTCAACGCCCCGCTATGCCGCTTCGGTCGCGGGTTTTATCTCGCGCGGGACTAACGCGACGTAGAGCCCAACGCGCATCGCCAAAGCAACGAGGAAGAGCGAGAGAAACTCGTCGGCACCAAAGCCGTGAACCAGTCGGCTGACGCCGTCGAGACGCACGACGACGAGAGCTCCACCAAGGACGAAGAAGAGATCACCCAGAACAACGCGGTGAGCACCCTTGGATTTGCGCCACACGAGCCCAGCAACCGTGGAGAGGAGACTCACGTCAGTCAGTCCGAGCGCCAGCTGCCACCACGGAGCGGGTCGTGTGATGTCGGACGCGAGCGTGTAAACGTCCCAGAACGTCGCGCCCGCGAGGAGTAAGGCCGTGGCTATGGTGAAATAGCGTCGCATCACAGTTCAGGACACCGAAAGCGGTTGGTGTCGTGGTCGGGACGTCCAGGATCAGCGAGGCTCATGAAACGGCGGCGCAACCGCCTTCCGAAGCGCGCTCACCTGCTGCAACCCGAAAGCGAAACAGGTTCCTGTACCCCGCCACATAGCGCGCTTCAGCACGTGATGGTCCATGAGTCCACTGCGGGGGCGGAATGCGCCTGCGCTGCTCGCCGGCCCGAGCCGAGCGCCAGTTCTCTGTAATTCTGCGCGATAGATGCGCGTCCATTCAAGGGCCAGTGCCAGGGCGTGACCGGCGGATGACCATGAACCAGCTCGGATTCGATCTCGATCTTCCGCTTTGTGGGTCCCGTAACCCGCTATGCGTCGCCGGCGTCCACTTACTGCGGTTGGCCGAAATGCAACGTATGCCCCTGGTCGTCGTGGATCACGAACTCTCGCGTTCCCCAGGGCGTCACGTGCACCTCTTTCACCAGCCGCACGCCGGCGCGCCGGACCGCGTCGGCCGCCGCCATCACGTCGGGAGTTTCGAAGTACAGATGCAAGTGCTCATCGCGGGCCACGACGTCGATCGATGGATCCTTCGTATCGACGAGTTTCAGATGGAAGCGCTGAGTCCCAACCTGAATGCCCGCGTAGAAGTCCTCGTATTGAAAGGCCAGCGTGAAACCAGGTATCGCCGTGTAGAATCGGATGGACGCTGCCAGGTCAGTGGTCCGCAATTGTGCGATGACGTTCGATATTTGCATCTGGTCTCAGGCGAGTTAGGCACGATCGCTGGTCGCGATGTGGACGATGACGTTTCGGCGCTCCATCATGAGTACAGATCTCCGTTGGCGAAGGACAGAGCCGCTCGAACGTTAGTAGGACGGCGAGGGCGCGACCCTGCTCACTCTCGACGTCCGTACCAGTCCAGCACGCGGAGTGCGCGCAACGTGATCCAACGATTCGGCGCACCGACAGTGCCGGCCAGTTCCTCGTGAAGCGTGTCGCGGTGTTGCACGTCGAGCAGCCAGCGCCCGTCGCTCTGACGCCGCTCGAGCACGATCGCGACGGCCTCCTCGACTTGGCCCTCCGGCCGCACGCCAGCTGCGCGCAGGTAGTCGAGTGCGCGTAGCACGTCATAGTGCCAGAGCGGCGGAAACGCGAACTGCGTCCACGTCGGGTCGATGATCTCACCCGTCGACGACCTTCGGAGCAGGCGACGCTCGAGGAGATACTCCTGGGCGCGCCTCCGCGCGCCGGTCACTGCCGACGTGGCACCGAACGCCTGCTCGAACGCGAGCAGTCCTTCGAGCACGCAGATCGTCGTATGGAACGACGAGCGTACCGAGCCGCGCTCCGCTTCACAGTTCCAGCCACCGTCCACGAGCTGTTCGCTCAGCAGTCGATCGACGAGTCGGTCGCTGCGCTCGCCGAACGAGGCGCCGAGGGCGACGACACGGCCGTTGATGCACGGCTCGACCTCACCCTCGAAGAAGGGCGAATCGCCGTGCCAGGGTCCCCACGTGACGTTGCGGCGAGATCGATCGCGGTTCGCGCGCGCTCGCTCGTCGGGTCGAGCCCGAGGTCGCGCAAGAACAGCAGGGAGTAGAGGTTCGACCACCAGAACGGCGTGGTGACGCCATCGCCCCACTGGCCGTCGGGGCGCTGTTGATCGAGCAGCCACGGTCCCAAACCATCCGAAGCGACACGCGCACGCTCGGCATCGACGATCTCCGCAGGCGTGCCGGTGAGGTCGCGCATGACCTGCCAGCGGATCGACGGGTCCGCGTCGAGGAGCCAGTCGATGACGGAGTCGCTCGAGGAGAGCGGGCGCGCGTCGCCGTGTGGGAGGGTCATGTGTTCGTGGCTCCTGTCTTCGACTGGCTCGATGGTCCGAGAGCTGAGGTTCGAGGCACACGGCCCTCGCTGGTGCCGGACTCGCAGCAACCCTACCGTTGCCGGCCGAACGTGCCGGTGCTGCGGCCTCCCATGATGACGGCGGTCGTGTGCTGCAAGCGGCTGTTGGAAGACGTGTTACTTGAGTCCCAACACTTTGCCGCTGGCCAGGAGACGAATTGCCTCCTGTAGACGCCTGAGTTTCGTTTCATCGCGCTTGGCGGACTCGATCCAAGCGAAGTACCGCCGGCGCTGCGACGGTGCCAGCGACTCGAAGTGACGCAAGGCTATCGGGCGATTCCTCAGCGCTGTCTGGATGTACGCCGGAAGCGTTGAAGGCATCGGAAGCCGCGGTGGCCGAGGACCATAGCCGCGGTTGGTTGGGGGGCGTTCGATCCCTGACGGCTTCAATCGCCCAGCGGCTTTGAGTTCCGCGTAACGCTTCCTGTTCACAGCCGACCACCGGCTGTCTGCTCTCCGCGGCGTGAACTTTCGGGCGAACCGCCGGTCATCCAGGCGCTTGACGAGACTGTCCACCCAACCAAAGCACAGCGCCCCGTCGAGCGCGTCCTTGTAGTCGATCGACGCCACGCCGGTGTGTACTTTGTGGAAGATGAGCCAGACCTCTGACGCCGATGCATGGTGCTCCGTGAGCCAGTCGCGCCACTGGTCGAGTGTCCGGATGAGCAATGTCTTCATGGTTGCGCTGGGCGATATCACTGGGCCAGACCACCTGACACTGAGCGACACGGCTTCGTCTGCCCAACGTCCGCGCTTCCGGTCGGAGCGGCCAGGGCGTGATTCCGGATGGTACGGGTGCACCGGCCGTTTGGGAAGGGGCAGCGCGTTGTTAGGCCACAGCCCGACGCCCGCCATACCTCTCACCTTCGGGCGAACTCGACGATCGTCTCGAGGGCCGGCCGGTACCCGTCCGAGGTGTCCACCCGCAGCGCCGGGACGTCGAGCCGCGGCGGGTCGTAGCTGTCGATCGGCGTGTCGCGCCCCGCCGCCTCGGGGTGATACCGCCCGCGAGCCACATCGCCGAGGCTCCGCGTGACCTGGCGCGCGCGCGAGCTCCGGGCGGCCCCGCCACGACGATCAGCGCGGGCTGACGAAGCTCACGTCTCTCGGCGGCGTCGTTCATTCAATCAGACTCCCCGGTGACATGCCTGACGGATCATGTTCTGCGCTTCGGGCGCTCACCAGCTGCGTCGCGCAGCCGTGCTTCCATAATGCTTGCGCGCGTCCGCACGAACTGTGTCAGGCATCGCTGGCAGCTCGCGCTGCGAAACGTCTCGGAGGCCGGCGCGTATTCATGTCGTGACCCATCCCTCCACCGAGTTCCTCGAACTGCAGGCCGCCTTGGCTGGCGAGTACTCGCTCCAGCGCGAGCTCGGCCGTGGCGGCATGGGGGTCGTCTACCTCGCGCGCGATGTGCAGCTGGATCGCGACGTCGCCATCAAGGTCCTGCCGACGCACCTCGCCAACACCGCCGCGGCGCGCGAGCGGTTCGTGCGAGAGGCGCGCATGGCTGCCGGTCTCTCGCACCCGCACATCGTCCCGATCCACCGCGTCGGCGAGTCGCGCGGCTTCGTCTTCTTCGTCATGAGCTACGTCGAGGGGGAATCGCTCGGCCAGCGACTGCGCACGCGCGGTCCCCTTCCGCCTGCCGACGCGACGCGCGTGCTGCGCGAGGTGGCGTGGGCGCTCGCCTACGCGCATGGACGCGGCATCGTACATCGCGACGTGAAGCCCGACAACATCCTGCTCGAGGCGGGCACCGGCCGCGCGCTGGTGACCGACTTCGGCATCGCGCACGGCGATGGAGATCCCGTGCCCGTGACCGATGCAGTGAAGGTCATGGGAACCGCAAATTTCATGAGCCCTGAACAGGCCGCGGGTGAACCCATCGACGGCCGCAGCGACATCTACGCGCTCGGCGTGGTCGGCTTTCTCGCGGTGAGTGGTCGTCTGCCCTTCGAATCGCCGAACCTGCCGGTGCTGCTGCTGCGCCAGGCGACGGAAGAAGCGCCGAGCGTAATTCGCGCGGCGCCCGGGCTCCCTCCCGGGCTCGGCGCGGCGATCGACCGGTGTCTCGCACGCGACCCTGCTGAACGATTCCCCGATGGCGAGGCGCTGGCCGAAGTGCTCGCCCCGGCGCCTGACGCGCGGCCGGCATTGCCGCCCACGCTGCGCGCCTGGCTCGGCGCGCGGAACCCGCTCCTCGTCCCGTACATGGGGTGGTCCGCCGTGTTCGGCTTCATGACCTCGATGAACCTCGCCGTCTGGCTGGCCGGCAAGCGGCCAGATGGGCCGGCGGACATCGTGCTCCTCGCTGCGATCACGTCGTTGCCACTCTTTCCGATCGTCGGGTTCCACCTCAATCAGGCACGCCGGCAGTTCCTCGCCGGACATACCCTTTCTGACCTGCGGGCAGCGCTCGGCATCGCGCGTCGCGAGCTCGCGGAGACCGAGGCGGCCGCTCGAGACGAAGTGGCGTCCGGTGCGCACCGGGTCCTGCGGCTCGCAACGGTCGGTTCGGCCACGTGGCTCGCCGTGACCTTCTCGCTCGTCCTCCTGGACGTGATCCACGAGAATCGCGGCGGCTTGATGTTCATACTCGCGCCCGTGCTCAGTACAATGGCGCTGGGAGCAGTGAGCAACGCGCTCGACGTGCAGTTCATTCCCACCCGGATCCGTAAGTGGTGGCAGACGGGGATCCGCGAGCGTCTCTGGAACGGCCGCGTGGGAGAGTGGCTCGCCCGCCGGCTCGGCGCGCCGGAGCGCTCGAAGCTCGCGGGCGCGTCCGCGTTTCGTGCGACCGAGGCAGCGCTCGGCGTCGCCGCGTCGGAACTCTTCGCGGCACTTCCGAAGGAGTACAGGGAGCAGCTCGCGGAGCTGCCGTCGACCGTCGAGTCGCTCGAGGCGCGCGCGGCCGAGGCGCGCGCCGAGATCGAGGTGCTTGCCGCTCTCGCCCCTTCCGAATCAGGCGGAGCCGATCTCCTCGAGGCGCGAAGGAAAGCGGCGGCGTCGCATCTCGCCCAGAGCGTCGCTGCGCTCGAGGGAATCCGTCTCGACCTCCTTCGGCTGCATGCTGGTGCCGGCGATCTCGCGCCGCTCACCACCCTGATGGACGCCGCGCGCGCCATCGGCGAGGACCTGGGCCGACTCGCGGAGGCGCAGCGGGAAGTCGAGGGCGCCGCAAGTCGGAGGCTCGCAGCGGGGCGAACTCCCACGCCTGAGTAGTACGCGTTCGTCTGGCGCAGACGCCTAACGAGCAGCGTTATGCTGCCAACGCTCGGGCCTCATGGAGAAGGCCTCGGCCAGGTGCGCGCGCACCGAAGTGAAACGCCCACGACTCCCAACCTCTGCCGGCACGCTGATCGCCCGCAAACATTCAATTGCAGGCCACATCACTTCCTCGCCCCAGTCTGTTACCGCGACGTCTTCGCCAGCGCCGAATCCCGATAGACCGTGCGCCCACCCAGCAACGTCAGGAGCACGCGTGCCTTGCTGATTCGATGGGGCGGCAGCGAGAAGAGATCGTCGGAGACCACGATCACGTCAGCGGTCTTGCGGACCGTGAGTGTGCCGGTGAGCGAATCGTGGTCACTCGCCACCGCGCCTCCCAGCGTGTACGCGCGCAGCATGGCCGCGAGGTCCACCCGTTGATCGGGGAGCCAGCCGCTCCCCGTAGAATCCGCCAGGAATCGCCGCGTGACGCCAACCTGGATGGCCTCGAGCGGGTTCATCGACGAGACCGGCCAGTCGCTCCCCGCGGCCATGATCGCGCCGGTTCTGGCGACACTCGCGATCGGGTAGAGATACCGCGACCGCTCGCGACCGAGTCGAGGCTCAGTCAGCTCGGTGATGTAGGAGTCAGCGTATGCCCACAGCGGCTGGAACGCGAGCGTGAGCGGTTCGCCTGCCACGTCGTCAACCCTCGTCCTTTTCGAAGAAGAACCAGCGATGGCCTTCGAGATCCTCCGCCCGATATCGTCGCCCCGGCGGTCCCTCCTCGACGGTAGAGAGGATCATCGCACCTGCTGCCTTCGCGCGGGTTAAGTGTCGATCGAGGTCGTCCACGTAGACGAGCACACCATCGATGATCCAGGGTACCGTGGACCACTTGCGCGCCTGTTCGCAAACCTCCCGGTGGTGCTTCGGACTGCGGTAGTCGGATGTCGGAGAGGCAAGCATGATCAACCCGCCACCTGCCTCCATCTCGGCATGTGAGAGCTTCCCGTCCGGCGTCGTGAGACGCTCCGTCTCCCGAAACCCAAACGCGCGGTGAAGCCATTCCAGCGCCGCGACCCCATCCTCGTACGAGATCATGGGAACGACCGACGGCGTACTGCGAACCGGCGCTGCGTTTCCGGCGGCCGTTCGACCCCTGCGCGTGATCGCTGCTTTCCTGCCAGCGGTCCGACGCTTCCGCGTGGTGACCGCTTTCCGCGCCGCCGCTCGCTTTCGAGTGGCCGCGGCTTTGCGAGCTGCCGTTGTCATCGAGGAACTCCTTCGGTTGTCACGCTGTAGAGCGACCCGCCTACTCGTAGCGGAGCGCCGCCACCGGATCGAGGTTAGCTGCGCGCATGGCGGGGAGCAACCCGAACACCACGCCCGTGAACGCCGATACGGCGAGCGCGGCCACAACTGCCCCGATCGGCGTCGACGCCGGAATCGAAGGCCACACGGTCCGCACGGTCATCGACAGCGCCACACCAAACACGAGTCCGATGGCAGCGCCCAGCGCCGTGAGCGTCACAGCCTCGACGAGGAATTGCCAGAGAATGACCCCGCGCGTCGCACCGATGGCCTTTCTCACGCCGATCTCGCGCGTGCGCTCGGTGACCGAGATCATCATGATCGCCACCACCCCGATGCCGCCGACCATCAGCCCCACCGAGGACAACGCGAGACCAACGATGAAGAACGTCCCGAACAGCTGATTGTAGATCCCCATCAGCCGGTCTTGCGTGATGATCGCGAAGTTGTCGGGCTGCGACGGCCGCAGACCGCGAGACGTTCGGAGCAGCACGCGCACGTCGTCCGTGGCATCCTGCACCGTCACGCCGCTCAGCGGTTTCACGATGAGATCGTTGCCGTACATCCAGAAGTTGAGCTGCCGCCGCCCGGTTTCCCAGGGAACGATCGCCTTGGGCGAGTCTCCGCCGCCGGCGGAGGTGGGCGTTCCCATTGGACTCGCCGTGTAGTGGTAGACACCAATGACGCGCAGCCGCACATCGCCGACTTCGACTTCCTTGTCCAGCGGATCAGATTCACCGAACAGCTTCTCGGCGAGTTTTTCGTTGACGATCACCACGCGCGCCGCGTTCTCGTTCTCGGCTTCCGTAAAGCTGCGGCCGGGGTAGATGTCGCCGCCGTCCACCTGTGTCCAGTTGGCGGTGTACGCCTCGATCCCCGCATTCAGCTGGCGGTCCTTGTAGCGAAACCGCATGCCGGACGCCATGTGCGACGTGACGGCGAGGATCGTCGGCAACCGTTCGATCGCGTGGGCCTCGTCGCGTGTGATCATCGGATTGCGGCGCTCGGGGCAGGTCTCGTCGGTGCCGTCACACGCCTGAAATCCTCCGAAGTCGCGCCGGTACACGAAGAACGACGTGGGACCGGCAGCCTCGACGTCTCGCGCGAAGCTCTCGTTGATCCCGCGAACCACCGAGGAGAGCGCCACGACCACGAAGACGCCGACCGCAACGCCCATGATCGTGAGTCCTGCCCGGACCTTGTTGGCGCGCATCGCATCGAGCGCGATCCCGACGCCCTCGAGCGCCTGGAACAGTTGCGGAACGAACGGCACTCGCCTCACTCCTGGCGCAACGCCTCGATGGGATCCAGGCGCGCCGCGCGGCGCGCGGGGTAGACGCCGGACACGATACCCACCACGGTGCCCAGGAGCGTCGCGGCCACGAGCGACCAGGGTGCAACCGCCGCGGGGAGGGGCGTGTTCGCTTCCACGACCTTGGCGCCGATGATGCCGAGCGCGATGCCGACGAGCGCGCCCACGGTGCTGAGGGTTGCTGCTTCCACCAGGAACTGGCTCATGATATCGCGGCGCCGGGCGCCGAGCGACTTGCGGATGCCGATCTCCCGCGTGCGCTCGGCGACGGCCACGAGCATGATGTTCATGATCACCATGCCACCGACGATTAGCCCGATCGCGGGAAGGGCGGTGCCCGCAATCGTCATGATCTGCTTCGTCTTGTTGACCGAGACGAGCGCCGACGCCGACGTCTCCATCACGAAGTTGTCGGGTTGGGATGGCCGCAAGCGACGGTGCCCGCGCAGGACTTCCCGGGCCACTTCCATGAGGTCGTTCATCAAGCGCGGCGTGGCGGCCTGCACAATCATCCCGTCGACGTCGCCCAGCGCATTCGTCAGGCGGCGCATCGGCGAATTGAAGGGTGCTATCGCGAGCTTGTCGAGCGAGATCCCGAACAGCGATCCCTGCCGCTCGATGACGCCGATGACCATGTATGGCAGCCCGCCAACGCGAAGCTCGCGCCCGAGTGGATCGAGTCCAGCGTAGAAATGCTTGGCCACCTCGTCGCCGATGACGACAACGTTGGCACCCAGCTCCGTCTCCTGCTGTGTGAAGATGCGGCCGGACGACAGCCCGTACTGCTTGATGGCGAAGTAGTCACCCTCCACGGCGTGACCGGAGACCTGCCGGGGGCGCGCCCACGCCGTCGATGCCCATACCTGGCTTTCGCTTTCCACGGCCCAGCGGGCGTCGGCCGGCAAGGCACTCGCCAGGATTCGCACGTCCGGTGGGAAAAGCCGAGGGCGCCGTTGCCACTCGCGCCATTCGTTCTCCGTCGTGTTGTCACCGAACCAGGGGAACCGTCGCACCGTGAAGGTGTTCGCGCCGAGGAGGCGGCCGATGAAGTCATGCTCGACGTACCGGCTCATCCCCTCCACGATGGAGACCACGGCGATGAGGAACATGACGCCGATGGTGACGCCCAGCAGGGTGAAGAAGCTCTTGAGTTTCTGCGCCCGGATCTGGGCGAGCGCGAGCCTGACACCTTCGAGCAGGGGCATGCGACCTGTACGCGCCGGGTCGCCCCGAGTTTCGGTGGCGGGTTCAGATCAGAACGGAGGTTGTGCGTCGGTGACGTTTACCAGCTCGGCATCGCATGGCCGACACACGTGGGGATGGCCCTCCAAGGCGCATCGACGGCGCACCCGTCGGAACGACGACGATCTGCGCCGCACCCCCGCCGGCGAGCTCCATGAAGCCCCTACAACCGGTTCCGTCGCTCCCCCGCCATCGCGAAGGAGCGTGTCCGTCGCGGGACCCGTCGATTTCTGGGCACATGAGGAGAGCCCTGGAGCACGACAAGAGCGGGTCCAGCCGTGAGCCGTCGCAGCACGGCGACGACCTGTGGCGCCGCAGTGGATGACCTAACGAGCGCGCATTGCTCTCACGCTGCCCCCCAGCCCGCACCGACGCATGACGCGGAGACGACCGTTACCTGGCATCGCCCCGACTCCGCCGCGACGGCGCCGCGCGATTGGGGGTCTTTGCCTTCGCGTACTCACCACCCTTGGCCCCAGCGCTCCGTTTGGCTCGCGGCCCGGGTTCAACCGGTGCCTGACAGCGCCACGCCTCGGCGATGAGCACCTTCAGATCCGCGACCGTCACGGCGTCGAGTCGCACGAGCACCGCCGGGAATCCGTTGTAATGCGGCTCGGTAAAGAACTTCGCCGGGTCGGCAGACAGCAGCACCTCCTTCTGGCCGAGGTTGGCGACCCGCACGGCGATGACGCCGGGGTTCGGCACCCGAGGCTTTTTCGGCACGACGCGCTCCAGCCACACCCAGACGAATCCCTTGGGCTTTCCCTTGTTCAGAACCGAGAACGCGAACCGATCACCCGCCTCTTCGGATCCGGGCAGCGACAACGCAATTCGACGGACATCGGCACGAGTCGCCATTGGTCAAAGGCTGCAAGGTTGTCTGATCTTGATAGGCTCGTCAGGCTTCCGCCAGCGTCACGCGCTGACCGTCTCTGTTTGTCGCGCCGTTCGAGGTCTCCTCCGTCAGCAAGCGCGGAAGCGAGATTCGGTATGCACGGGCTCGCGACCCAAACCTACGGCATCCCCATCTCCCGCGCGATCCGCACTGTCAGTGCGCAAAGCGCGGATCCGAACGCAGCGGGTCGAGCGCCGGGTCGCTCGGCAGCGCCCCGTG
>JBQTIW010000218.1:0-26309 GCA_052387735.1 Gemmatimonadaceae bacterium | reverse complement strand
ATGGTCTGGTGCCCGTCGTGGTGGACGCCGTCGGGGCGCCACGCTGTCCCTGCCGCTGTGGCGCCTGTGCGCCACCCGTCGTGCCTCCACCGGGTGCGACGAACCCCTCCGTCGCTCCGGCCTGCCCGCCGACCGCACCGCGCAACGACCCGCTGCCGGTGCCTAACGGGAGGTCCTTCAGCAGTGCGAGCCGCATGCGAGCCACCTGTACGTTGCGCGCCGCCAGCGCCCGGTTGGCCCGCGCCTGCTCCAGCAGCAGCCGCGATTCCGAAAGCTCCAGTTGCGTCGAGATTCCTTCCAGGAAACGGACCTCGGCGATGGTGTACGCTCGCACGGCCTGGTCCGCCGTCCCCAGGCTGGCCGCCAGCGCGGCCTCGGCCTGCTGCAACTGCGCAACCGACTGGCGGGCATCGAGCGCCGCCAGCTCGCGCGTCTGGTCCAGCCGCGCGCGGGCGTCATCCACCGACGCCTCGGCGATCAGCCGCTCGCCGCGCAGCCGCCCGCCGGTGAAGAGCGGAAACGATGCGCCTAACGACACAGTCCAGTTGTTGAGCCAGTTCCCCCACGCCGGAACGCCGGTGCCGAAACCGACCCGGGTGTAGTCGCTCGACACGCTGACCGTCGGGATCCACTGACTCTTCGCAATGTCGAGCTGCGCCTGTTCTGCCCGCAGTCCCTCTTCGAGCTGACGCACCGTCGCCCTGGCCTCGGCGCTGGTATCGGGGGCCGTCCCCTGCAGCGCCGTGTTCGCCACCAGCTGCACTGGTGCGAGCGACTGATCGTCGATGTCCGTGGTCAGCCGTACCGACTCGGCGTACGGCAGATTGAGCAGCTGCTTGAGGCGCATATACGCGATGTCGCGATCCGTGCGCCGCTGAATCACGACCGGGAGCTGATTGTCGTTCGTCACCCGGGCCCGCAGGAGTTCGAATTCCGACTGATTGCCCACCTGCCGCGCCAGCGTGGTCTGCCGCAGGGCACCCTGCGTCTGCACGAGCGACGACTCGGCGATCGCCACCAGCCGATCGGCGAGGACGGCATCGTAGTAGGCCTCGGTCACGCCCAGCGCCATTTGCGCGCGTTGCGCGGTGACTTCGATGTCTGCCAGGCGACGCCCCGAGACGGCGGCCCGGTTCTGGGCCTGGACTCGACCGCCGGAATACAGTGTCAGCGAGCCGCTGGCACCGAACTGGTACTGATTTTTGGCGCCGAACCCGGCCCGCGAAAAATCCAGTCCGCCGCCCGACGACGCGCATCTGGCGTACGTCTCGAGGCCCTGCACGCGGACCGTCTCGTTCGATCCCGCCGGGGCGAGGTAGCGCAGGCAGGGCTGAAAAAACGTCGTGGTGTCGTTAGGCGGCACAGGTGGTGCCGTCGGCGGCACAACCTGCGGGTCTGACTCAAACACCGAGAATTGCGAGGCGAGCGTGCGCGAGTAACCGGCGGACCCGTTCACCTGCGGCAGATACAGCGAGCGGGCCTGCATCACCTGGCCGTCTGCCCGTCGGCGGCCGGCCTGTGCAATGCGCACTGCTTCACTTTGAGATTCGGCCAGCCGAAGCGCCTCTTCGAGGGACAGGGTGCGTCCGGCCTGCGCGTCCGCGGTCCCGGCGATTGCCGCGAAGGCAACGGCGGAGATCCAGGATCGATTGAACGAAGTCATGAGAGATTCGTATGGTTGGACCTGCCATGCGGCGTCGGGGGCGTCATCGCGCCGGCCTCCTGCCGTTTCTGATCCGCCGCGCGGTGTGACGCTCGGGGACGGTGCCTAACAACCTGAGGAACACCCGCACGTACTTGCGCGCGGCGCTGTCGCCAGGCGCCGGATATGCCGACGGCACGATGTCCCGACCGATCGCATCCGAAAACAGCGCCGAGGACAGCATGGTGCACGCCGTCCGCAATGCCTCACGCTCCGCTACGGTCGTCGGTTTGCATACCTTCGTCACATACGTGACGAGCTGCGTGAAGTACGGCGTCTTGGACTCGCACACGAACGGCATCATCTCCGGGTGCTCGTCCAGTTCGGCCATGGTCTTCCGCATCATGCGCCGGATCTTGCGCATGCCGGCGAGGTGCGACGCGCTCCATTTCACCAACTCGCGCTCCACATCGCCGGGGATGTCCGGGAGCGACATGCTCTGCAATGGATGCAGGCACTCGACCGCTTCGGCCATCAGCTGCGACTTGGATCCAAACAGCCGGAACAGCGTGACTTCGTTGACGCCGGCGACCTCGGCGATGCGCCTGGTGGTCGCCCCGCGAAACCCCGATTCGGCGAATACCGTCGCCGCCGCGTGGAGCAACTTCTGCCGACTCACCATCGATATAGCTGAACCTGATGAATGCCGAGGTATTCTGCCGCGTCGCGGACGCGACAGGGGCCTGAAGGGATAGCGACTCACGTCTCACAGAGCAAGTAGGTACTTGCATACAACGGACATCATCGCAACCGGTTTCGCAGAACCGTTACACAGCGCCGTCAGGTGCCGGTGCGCCCATTGCCCGGTGCAGTCGCACTATACTCGGCGAATTGGATCCAGCGGGGAGTCGGGTATTCGGGTGATTCGGCGCGGGACGTCTCTCACGCGGCCGAGGCGCCACCCGCAGGCACCTCTTTCTGGGCCGCGAACTGGTGCGACGAGAAGCGCTCAGGGCTCGCTGAACGTCGTTGCGACGGGAGTGACAGCATCCCTCCGTCGCTCCTGCGCCACGGCAGACTGCCCGACCTCACAGGTCTCGCGTTCTGTCTTCCGGAAGCCGCCAGGCGACGGGGCATGGTAACCGGCCATCGTCCAACAGGTTACCCAGGGTCCTCGTCCCCGTGAGAGCGGGCCGACAGTCTGTGCCCCCCAAACGAGAGCGCCGGGAGAGAGCCCTTTTGTGAGAAAGAGCACACGGCATTGTATCTGCGAATCACAAGATTGTCGTAGCAAACGCTACATGTCCCGGAGCTATCAATGCGGCGATCCGTTCACGGATTCACATTTGTCGAAATCCTGGTTGCCCTCGCGGTATTTGGGCTCTTGAGCGCCATAGCGGTCCCCCGCTATCGACTGTACAGGGAGCGCGCGTACCTCGGCGCACTGCGCAGCGAGCTTGGGTCGCTACGCGTCGCCGAGGAGGCGTTCTGGGCGGAAAACCAGTCGTATTCGGCCGACACCGCGCAGCTCGACTGGAACGGGTCCTCACAGGTGTCTCTCTCGATCAGCAGCGGAGACCTCACCCACGGATTTTCCGCGATCGCGCGCCACGCGAGCGTGCCGAACCTGCAGTGCGCGACGTCTGTCGGAGCCGAAGCCACGACGACGGCATCAGGCGATATCGTGTGTACACTGTTGACGTCGGGAACGGGAAGCGGCATCACGCCCTAGCCCCCGAACCGGACGACGATTCGTGCACCCCGGCCTGGGCTGGGGTGCATTGTTTTTCGGCCGCACCAAGTGCGCCCAGTATCTTTCCCTTCCGCCGCGGCACGAAACGTTCGCGGCGTCCCCTCGGCCATGCACACATGCCGGCTCGCACTCGCGGCTTTACGATCGTCGAGCTCCTACTCGTCATGCTGGTCATCGGGATCCTCGCGGGGATCGCCTATGGCCGGTATCAGAGCGCCAAGGCCAAGGGATACCAGGCCACCATGATGGCGGACCTCGGTGAGCTGCGCATCGCAGAGGAAGGGTTCTGGGCAGAGAATCAGCAGTACTCGACCGACACCACTCAGCTCGACTGGCACGCGACGAGTGCGGTGACGGTCTCGATCACGTCCACGGACCTGCACGCGGGGTTCGACGCGCAAGCCACGCACGCCTCCCTGCCCGGGGTGATCTGCACGATGTACGTCGGCCGCGCGGTCAGTGGGCGTCCGAGCGGGGAGATCGAGTGCAAATAGGGTGCGTCGTGCGACGCGTCATCTGACCTTTGCCCCGCGAGACGCCACGGGGATGACCAGCCGCTCCGCCGTATGCGTGTCCGAGAACGACGCGACCTTGTTGTCAACGAGACCCGCGCGCTTGGCGGCGGCGAAGACGTCGACGTCTCGCAGGGTGGCCGCTCTGCCCTTGCGGTGCACGACCCAGATGGCACCGTTAGGCACGAGGGCGCAGCGCAAGGTCGCCAGCTTCCCGAGCTCCCCAGCCGACTCGGCGCCGAAGAAGATGACGTCGGTCGCGGGCTTCGCCGTGGCGTGGACATCGGACGTCCGGGCGCGAAGCCGCGTGTCGAACCCCGCGTCCTCGACGTTGATGACGGCGACGCGCATCCCCGACTTTACCCCGAGTTTATCGAGGAGCGATCGGGGATTCCGGATCCGGTCGAGCCATCTCGCGGCAGCGGCGCCAGGCTCGAGGCTGATGGTCCCATCGGGAGTGGTCAGCTGGAGGACGCCGTCCTCGGCTTTCACGGTCCTGATGGCGGAGAGCGGGACCTTCACCCGCTCATCCTCCGCGCGGAACAGCACGTGATCGGTCTCGAGCAGGGCGCGGCCTGGCACACGTGTGCGTCCCCGGCGGAGTGTGGTCATCGCTTCGAGTCCCATATGCAGATTCTCATTGTGAACACGGACCGTCGGCGCGGGGTTTGGACCGCTATGAAAGTAGCCCACGCGGTCCAGCGGCGCCGGGGTCGCACGAGCACTACACGTCGGGCTCGCGACCGGCATCCAACTGTCATTGCCTCGGACGGCGCGGACTCGAGACCCGGCCGGCCGAAGTCGCTCATCACAGGAGGCCACCGTGAGACCTGCCATCCGATTCTCCCTACTGTCCGCGGCTCTCGCCGCAATTGCGTTAGGCGCGGTGTATGGCGGTTGGGCCGTTACCACCGTGGATGACTTTCCGGACGCTGCGGTCGCGGGAAAGCCGTTGACGCTCAGCTGGAAGGTGAGACAGCACGGTGTGGAGCTCCTGGGCGGTCTTCGCGGCACGGTCGAGGCCGTCTCGGGCAATTCCCGGGTCGCGATTCCGGCGAGTCGCGGCGCGGCGCACGGCCAGTATACCGCCACGATCACGCTTCCCACGGCGGGGCAATGGACGATCGCGATTCGCCATGGGTTTGGCGATACGCGGCGCGAGCTTCCCCCGCTCCGTGTGGTGTCGGCGGCCAGCGCGCTGCCGGCGGCCTTGCCCGATGTGGAGCGCGGCGCGCGCATGTTCGTGACGAAGGGGTGCATTACCTGCCATGCGGAGATCCCGGTGGGGCCGCCACTCGCCGGACGCCGCTACGACGACACGTGGCTGGCGTCGTTTCTGGCCAACCCCACACGTACGCCCGGACTGCGGAAGGACGCCGATCCCATGCCTAACTTGGGACTGCAGCCCCGTGAGGTCGCCGCGCTCGTGGCGTTCGTGAACGGGCCACGGCAAGCCGCGCAGCGCTGAGCGCACAGCGGGTGGCAGGGGACGACCACCCCTCCCGTCGCCGGGAGGGGCCAGATACCTTGCCCGACCAGGCAAGGAGGTCGTCCGGTGTCGCTCGACATCTCGTTCCGCATGGCCCGGCTCGATGAGGTCGACGCGCTCAACGCGTTGATTCATGCGTCGGCGGAGGTATTGAGTCGGGGCTTCTACCGGGACGAGGAGCTCGAGGCGGCCAATCGTTATGTCTTCGGGATCGACACGACACTGATTCGTGACGGCACCTACTACGTCGCTGAAGCAGACACGACGCTGGTGGCGTGCGGGGGGTGGAGTCGGCGAGGGGCACTGTACGGCGGTGACCAGCGCCCCATGGCGGACGCGCCGCGCCTCGATCCCACGCGCGACGCGGCGCGCATCCGCGCGTTCTTCGTGCACCCCGAGTGGGCACGACGCGGGATCGGGCGCCACTTGCTCGAGCTGTGTACCAGCGCGGCACGAGCCGAGGGGTATCGGTCGCTCGAGCTGATGTCCACCCTCCCCGGCGTGCCGCTGTATGCGGCCTGCGGTTTCGTGGCCGTGGAGTCCGTTCGTGACCGCATGCCTAACGGGATCGACGTGCCATTCGTGCGGATGCGCAAAGAGCTCGCCGGTGCGGATGCCGTCGCGCCATCGCCCCCGCCGGGCTGAACGCTCCGACGCCTCCACCCGCGTGCTTCCCTCCGCACGGATCGTTCGTGGCGCCATCGCGCTTGCCCGCTGGATGCCTCCCGGGCTCCTGCACGCGCTGGGTCGACTGGCGGGCTCGTTAGGCTGGCTGGTGGCCCGCGGCCGCCGGGAGGTCTTGCTGGAGAACGCGCGGCACCTCATCCCCGGCGCATCGGTCGCGGTGCAGCGCGCCGTCGCGCGCGGCACGATGCGGAACATGCTCGAGACCGCGACCGACCTGTTTCGACTTCCCTCCCTTGGCGCGGGGGGGGTGCAGCAGCTGGTCGAGACGCCCGACCTCGACGTCCTGCGTGACGCGCTGGCCGGCGGTCGCGGCGTCATCGTGGTCACCCCGCATCTGGGAGCATACGAGCTGGGTGGGGCCTGGCTCGCCGCGCTCGGCTTCCCGGTTCACGGGCTGACGGAAGACATCGATCCCGAAACCAATGCGGCGCTTGCGGCGTACCGTGGCGCAACCGGTATGAAGCTGTACTCGCGGAACGCCGGCCTTCGACAGCTGTACCGAATTCTCAAACAGGGTGAGATTCTTGTTCTGGTGGCGGACCGCGTGATTGGTGAGGGGAGTGAGGAACGAGGGGGAGGTCTCGTGGTTCCGTTTGGAGATGCGTGGCGTACCCTTCCGACCGGACCCGCCGCGCTGTCGTTGGCCACCGGCGCCCCGGTCATTGTGGGATACATTGTCCGCCGGGCGGGCGGGCGGCTTGGCTATCTTATCCGCCTCGATCGCGCGATCGAGTCAACGGGCAGGTCTCGCGATGAGCTCACGCGCGCAATCGCCGCGCGGTTTAATTCCTTCGTTTGTCAGCACCCCGATCAGTGGTACGTTTTCCAGCCCAACTGGCTCCCGCGTGACCCTGGCCACTGACGCCGGGGTCGCCCCCGCACCGCCGACGCTGGCGTCGGTGATGCGCCGGACACCATTTCTGCTGCTCGTCGTCGGGCAAACGATTTCGCAGTTCGGCGACAAGCTGCACCACATGGCGCTGATCGCCCTCGTTGGCGCGAGTGCCCGCAGCGAGACCGGCGGCCTGGAGCTGGCCAAGCTGTCGGTCGTGTTCACGGCGCCAGTCGTACTGTTCGGCCCGCTGGCCGGTGCGCTCGTCGATCGGTGGGACAAGCGCCTAACGATGGTGTTGTGCGACGCACTGCGTGCGCTCATCGTCGTCAGCATGCCGTTCCTCTACAGCGCCACGGGGCACTTGTGGATCGTATACATCGCGGCGTTTTTCGTTTTTCTGCTCGGCACGTTCTTCAATAGCGCCAAGATGGCGCTCATTCCCGATCTGGTGCCGCGGGCGGAGCTGCTTCCGGCCAACGCCGCATTGACGTCGATCGGTCGGGTGGCCACGGTGGTCGGGATCGTTGGCGGCGGGCTGATCATGAGCGCAGCTGTGTGGGCTCGGCTTGGCTGGAGCAACTACGCGGCGGGATTTCTGATTGACGCCTTGTCGTTCCTTGCGTCGGTGTTGACGTTGCTCGGAATCATGGTCCTCGCGCGCCAGCACTTTGCGCCGGAGGTGGTGACCGGTACAGGGGCCGTCGACCGCGAGCGAGTGAAACGAAGCCTCCTCGGTCTCGTACACGATGTGCGGGAGACGTTCGTGGTGGTGAGGCGAACACCCGGGCTTCGGTTCGCTTTTTTCTCAGTGGTGCTGCTGGCCTTGTTCGCGAGCACGGTCTATGTCGCGATGACCCTTTCGGTGCAGACCGTCATGGGGAGAGGCACCGCTGGTGTTGGCTATTTGGGGGGGCTGTTAGCCGGCGGGATGGTGCTGGGGTCTCTCGCCGTCGGCAGTGTGGGTGTGAGGTTGCGGCGCGAGCAGCTCATTCTCGGGGGCACGCTCGCCATCGGTATCCTGATGATTGCGGCGGGTGTATGGTTTTCATTCAAGGTCTTCGTGCCGGTTGCCTTGTTCGGGGGTGCGGTACTCGCACCGGTCATGGTCGCCCAAGACACGCTGTTGCATGAACATGCGCCGCCGGGGAGCCGGGCCGTGGTGTTTTCGACCAGGGATCTCGTCGTAGCCGGCGTGTTTGCTGGTTCGGCCTTTTTGGTCGGAGGGGGAATCTATCTTTTAGACTTCCTCGGGGTACAAGAGCCCTATCGTTTGGCCTTGGTGATAGTCGGAGGGGCCATCTCG
The DNA here is from genome assembly GCA_052387735.1 of Gemmatimonadaceae bacterium. GTDB lineage: Bacteria > Gemmatimonadota > Gemmatimonadetes > Gemmatimonadales > Gemmatimonadaceae > RBC101. The sequence goes on along the minus strand of JBQTIW010000218.1, from coordinate 18,088 downwards.
CTGGCCGCGTTGGCGGTGGAAGTGCTGGTTGTTCGCCGCGGGCGCTCATCGTAAGGCAGTGCAGCGCGCAGGATCAAACCCACTTCACCCGAGCCTGATCTAACACGGCATGCGAATCGTTCAGATCTCGCCGTATAGCTGGGACGCGCCGGGCGGCGTGCAGGTACATATCGGGCAGCTCTCGCATCACCTCCGCGAACGGGGCCACGATGTGCTCGTGCTCGCACCTGGCGACCAGCCAGGGTTCCGCGAAGGCGCTCGCATAGTAGGCCGGCCCTATCCCGTGCACGTCAACGGGTCGGTGGCCCGGCTGTGCTTCTCACGGCGATCCTCTCACGTCATCCACAAGGCGCTCGAAGTCTTTACGCCGGACGTCATCCACGTGCATGATCCGCTCACGCCGAGCACGGCGATGCTCGGGGTCATTCACCGGACCGCGCCGGTCGTAGCGACGTTTCACTCGTATTTTGCCCGCGATCACTTTGAAGGGCGGGTGTACACTGCAATCGCGCCGCTGCTGCGGCCCGTGTGGAAGCGGGTGGACCGACGCCTGGCGGTGAGCGCGGCGGCGCGCCATTCGGTGTGTTCGCGCATGGGCGATGCGGCGGTGGAGATCGTGCCTAACGGGGCCGACGTGGAAGTGTTCGCGTCGGCCCGGCCGGCCGAGCTGCCGCCCGGGCGCCGATTGCTGTTCGTTGGCCGGCTCGAGCCGCGAAAGGGATTCCCGGTGGCCGTGCGTGCGTTCGCGCGACTGGCGCCGGCGTACCCCGACTTGCAGCTCGTGGTGGTCGGCGACGGCGAGCAGCGCGGCGCGGTGGACGAACTCCCGTCCGAGCTGCGGAGCCGCGTGTACATGATGGGCCGCGTGGCCTACGAAGCACTGCCGACGTTTCACCAGGCGGCCGACATTTTCGTGAGCCCGGCCACGGGCAGTGAGAGTTTCGGCATCGTGCTGGTGGAGGCGATGGCGGCGGGTCTTCCCCTGGTGGCGAGCGACATCGCCGGTTATCGCGAGGTGGCCCGTCACGAGCAGGAAGGATTGCTCGTTAGGCCTTCGGACCCCGAGGCCCTGGCCGCCGGTGTGCGGCGCCTGCTCGATTCGCCGGGGCTCGCCACGGCACTCGGCTCGGCGGGGACGGCCCGATCGCGGATGTTCGCTTGGGACAGCATCATCGATCGACTGGAAACGGTGTACGACTCGCTCGTCATCCACGAGCGGCGGCCGGTGCCGTTGGAAGTGGCGCGGCCGCTGACGACGGTGGTTGACGGCGCCGTCGCCTCCAGTCCCCGCGCGACGGCGACAGGGAGCGAACGGGTGTGGATGGCGAGGAAGAGTGGCTAGTGGATAGGAGGAGCGATAGGCCGTGGGCGGTGGCGGAGCGCATGCTCGCGCGTGCGTGAAGCCGCGACCCAGCCCACGCGTGCAGCAATCAGCAACCAGTTACCAGCCGCAGTTCCCGCTTCAATCGTTCGGCCATCGCGTCCCACGTCCACCCGGCGTGCACCCAGGCGGCGCCGGCGGCGCCCATGCGGTCGCGCAGAGGTTGGTCGCTGAGGAGCTGCACGAGCGCTTTGGCGATCGTGGGGGGCGAGGTAGGATCGACCACCAGCCCTGTCTCGCCGTGTCTGACCGCCTCCGGTGCACCGCCCGAGGCCCCGGCGATCACCGCGCGGCCGACGGCGGCGCCCTGGAGAAACACCGCACCTAACGCCTCAACGTCCAGGCCAAGCCATCGGGAGCGACACGGCATCGCGAAGACATCACCGGCCCGGAAGTAACCCGGCAAATCCTGATACGATACCGCTCCGGTGAAGATCACCTGGTCGGCCACGCCGCACCGCCGGGCCAGGTGCCGCAGGGCGGCATCGTACGGTCCGTGGCCTACAAGCAGTAAACGCACCCCAGGTATCGCCGACCGAACCGCCGGCCATGATCGAATCAGCATGTCCTGCCCCTTGCGGGCCACCAACCGCGAGACGCAGCACACCACCGGCCCGTTGCCGAGCTGGTGTCGTTCGCGGACATCGGCGTCCGAGACCCCGGGGTGAAAGTGACGCGTGTCGATGCCGGATGGCAGCACTGGCATGCGACCGTTCCAGCCGAAGGCTGGCTCCAGCTTGCGGCGCGCCCAGTCGCTCACCGCGGTGAGCAGCGACGCGTCGCGTCCGATGTGCCCCAACACACCCGGGAGAATCGCCCCGGTCAGCTCCAGCCCGTGGGCGAACCCTCCGAATCTGATGTCCAGCTTGCGGCGGATGGCCGGGCCCATGTGTCCGAGCGGCCATACGGCACCGAACAGCACCAGGTCGGGGCGGCGGAGTCGCAGCAGCGCGTGCAACTCGCGGCGGACGCCCGGCGTTGGAAGCATCATCTCCGTCGGAAGTCGGATCACTTCTACCGGATACGTCCGGTCAAACTCCTTGGCGCCCCGATACGACGACGTAAAGACCGTGACCTCGTCAGGATCCAAACGGCGCACCAGACGGTCGACGTAGTCGTTAATCCCCCCGATCCTTGGTGGGAAGTCGTTGGTGACCACGAAGAGGCGCAAGAGACGGGAGACGGGAGGCGGCAGACCGCAACTTAAGAGGGTTCGTCGTATCCGTGCGCCTGCCCGCCTGTGCGTCCGTGCGCCTGCCCGCCTGTGCGTCCGTGCGCCTGTGCGTCCGTGCGCCTGTGCGCCTGTGCGTCGGGGCGCCTGTGCGTCCGTGCGCTTAAAGGCCCTCCCCCCGCCTAACGGGCGAGGTTGGCGTTGACGTACTCGGGCTCCCCGGTCACCTCGCGCACCAGCACCGCAGACATCCACTCCGGAATCACCACCGGCTGGTCCTCGTGCCGCAACTCCACCTCGGCGAGCACGAGATCGCGATCGGTGAACTCGTCGATCTCCCACCGAAGGGAGCCGTCAGACACCTTGTGACGGCGCTTGGTGACACGCCGGCCAAGGGTCAGTGGCCACATCGCGTCGAACACCTCCCGACTGGTCTCCTCCTCGAGCTCGAGCCGCGAGACCCCCTCGCCCGACTTGACGGTTCGGAAGTGCCGCTCACCCTTGACCGACCTCACGCGTCGCACCCGTTCCACCAGGCGCTGACCGGGAAGGTAGCCCTGGTCGAGTGACTGGACCTCACCTTCCGGCATCCGCTCCGGGAGCGCGAAGAGCAGGTACTTCCGCTCGATCTCGACATCGCCGAGGGTCTGTTCCTCGAGCGCACTCGCGAGTCGCTCGAGCTTCTCAAAGAACGCCGACGCGGCAGCGCCACGCCACTCGGTCGTGAACACGGAGTAGCGTTCCTGCACGCGTTGCTCCAACGCCGACACGAGCGCCGCGAGGCCGGGGCGAATGTCCGGTTCCCCGGGCACCCCCTCGCCGTCCGTGTGTCGCCCGCTCCTGCCGTCTCCGCTCTCGTGCCGTGGCGTCCGACGCCGGACATCCTCGATCCAGACGTGGCCATCGTGTACATCGCCTAACGCGTCCTGCAGGTCCTTGAGCGACTGAATCAACTCCGGACCAGCAGTCAGGTGTGGCGCCACGGGCTCGAGGAGGTACCGAAGGCGCTTGCCGGCGATCCTGGCGCGGTGTACCAGCGCCTCATCGGTCGCGTCCCGCACCCGATCCACGCGGCTCCGCAGCTTCACGGCATGCGATCGTATCGACGCGGCGAGGGCGGGGGCGAACGCGAGGTCGCGCGGCCCTTCCGTCAGATGATGCGTCACAGTGTAGATCGGCAGCCGTTGCTCGAGCCGTTCGGCCGCGCGGGCAAACTCGGTCCGCGTCTCCTCGCTCAGGATCGCGTCGTGGTTCGGCCGTTCTGACGCCAGCACCCCGCTGAGCCACGACGCACCCGGTCGATGGTCCGGTTCGAGCGAGGGCACCGTCTGTTCGAGCCAACCGCGGAACACCTCCGCATCGCGGCTCTCGTTCGTCTCCTGCGCGACACGGCGCAGCGCGCGATCGACTTTTTTCCCCGCACTCCGACCGATGACATCCCGGTGCGCCCGCAGCCAGCTCCGCAAGCGCCTTACGGCCACCCGAAAATCGTGCAGCGCCTCTTCATCCCGGTCGGTGAGCAATCGTTCCCGCCCGGCGTCGGCGTCCTTCAGCAGCTCGAGCGCAACGGTACGCACGCCATGCTGTTCAGTATCTGCGAGGAGGGTCGCCGGAAACTCGAGCACTGGTCATTCCCCGAGTCGGCGGAGTTGTGCCGGGGCGATCGCCAGCAGCAGCGTCGCCGATCCGGGTTCGAGGATCTCGCCAAACTCCAGGAGCACCGCACCCCCTTTTTTGAAGGCGACCTTCGGCTCTTCGACGCCGATCATCAACCACGTGACGAGAGTGCCGAGGTGCGGCTCGTGTCCAACCACGGCCACGACCTCTTCCTCCCGCAGCGGCTTGAGCCATCGGAGAAAGTCCCGCATCGATTTGCCGGGACGCAGCGCTTCGCTCTCACTGACTTTCCTGATGCCGTAACCGTGCGCAATGATGTCCGCGGTCTGCTTGGCGCGTCGCAGCGGGCTCGACGCCAGCGTGGTAAGGCGCGGAACCACTCGCCGCAGACCGCGCACGTTGCGCACCATCCGTTGGCGGCCGAACGACGTGAGCGGACGATCATCGTCACTCGCTCCGCTCTTGGCAAAGTCGTCACGGTCCTCGGCGATGGCGTGACGGATGACCAGCAGCTGCACTCGTCCTCCAGGAAGAGACCGTGAACGTAGCCGGCGACGGCCGTGCGTCCACGGGGAAAATGTAACGAAACCCGGCACCCGCCAACGCCGATGAACGCATCGGCGACCCGCCGCCAACGAAGCGGTCAGCGAACGCATCGACTCGTTAGGTGGACCGCTTCCGAGATCTGTACCCAACGAAAAACGCCCCAGGTCGTGATTCTCCAACACGTGGAACTGAGAAAAGTTTACCAGGGTCGTGCCGGCCGCACGACTGGCAATCCTGCGGATCCAACGGCTTCGGTCGAAGCTGGCTGCGCTCCGACCGGCCGTCAACGCTGTCGGCGGACACCCTGGCCTGGTGACACGCCTTCCACGACCCGGCCATTTCTCACGACCGGCACGCCGTTGACGATCACGAACAGGATCCCTCCCGATGCCTGCTCCGGCTTCTCGAACGTCGCGTTGTCGATGACCGTTCGCGGATCGAATGTCGTGATGTCCGCGTCGCCTCCCACCCTGAGTCGTCCCTTTCGCTTCATCGATGGAGCGAGCGCCTCGAGCCGCTGCGCCGGGAGGAGCGTCATGCGTCTCAGAGCGTCCATGAGTGGGATGACCGGTTCGTCGCGCACGTAGCGGCCGAGCACTCGGGCAAACGTTCCGGCGCCACGGGGGTGACCTGTATTGTTGACGATGTCGACCGCGTCGCTGGCAACCATCACGCCGGGCGCGCGCAGCGCCGCATACATCGCCTCCTTGGGGATCACAAAGATCACGATGCTGCCGCCGGTGCGACGGTACTGCGCGAAGGTCTCGGGCGTCAGTCGCTCTCCGGTGCGCACAAACACGACCGCGTCCTCGCCGACGCCAAGTCGTTCCTGCCAGCCCGGATCGAAGATCGCGGCCTGGATCGAAGTGGAGGCGGCCTCATACGGATACAGCTCGGTGGTGACATCGACGCCACGCTGGCGCGCCCCCGCGATCAATTCGAGCACGACCGGCGTATCACGCAGTCCCGTGCTGGTGACGTGGACGATGTGGAGTGAAGCGCCGGTGGCGGCGGCGTCGGCAATGACCTCCTGCGCCGCGTCGATCGACCCCGAGTTGACCGACGTGGCCGCATGTCGGACGTGCACGAACGCGGGAACTCCGCTGGCGGCGGCGGTCTGGAACATCCGGAAGATCTCGTCGCGACCCGCTGCGGGTGTATAGGCCAGCCCGAACCCGATGCCAAGTCCGCCTTCGCCAATGCCCGATGCGATGAGGGCCCTGATGCTGTCGATCTGAGGTGCGGTGGCGCGCCGGTACGCCCAGGGATTCCGGTACTGGATGGTGTCCTGCGCCGTCTTCATGGTGTCGAGGCTACCGACGGGGCGCATCACGACCCGCCGCGCGCCGCCGTGACTTACCGAGGCGCCAAAGTTGATCAGCGCCTTCCCGTCGCGCGCCGCGTACCACGGCGTCACCGGCCACACCCCTCCTTCCAGCTCCAGGGCGGTCGTCACACCATCCAGCGCCGCGTAGCGGTAGCCGTCGGGCGTGTGCCAGTGCACGTGCAGATCAATGAAGCCCGGGGCGACCACCAGACCCCGCGCATCGATGGTGTCGGTACCGGTCAGCGGCCGCTCGCTGATCGCCGCGATCGTCGTCCCGCGAATGCCAATGTGACGCACGGCGTCGAGGCCCGACTCGGGATCCATCACGCGGCCGTTGAGAATCACTCGATCGTACGTGGTGCCCCGCGCCAGGACGGATACACTCGTCAGGCATGCGGTCAGCATGATCGCCGACGCGTAAGCGACCGATGCGCCCCGGGAGACCTTCATTTGATGCCGATCTGACCCTTGATCGCCGCGATCAGCTTGGCCGAGTCGTAGCCCACACCCAAACGAAATACCGTCACCGTATTGCGGATGTCGGCCGGTGTCTGCGACGGGTCGCCGCGCAACACGACGAGGTCGGCCTGCTTGCCGGCGGTGATCGAGCCCGTGCGACCATCGATGCCCAGGACCCTGGCCCCGTTCAGGGTCAACACCTGCACGGCTTGTTCAGGGGTCAGTCCAGCTTCGACAAGCAGTTCGTAGTTGCGCTGATCGCCGAAGCCGGCGATCACGTGCAGGCAGCAGGGATCCGAACCCGCGGCGAGCAGGCCACCTGCCTTCATGAACGCAGTTTCGAACGCCATGGTCTTCTTCAATACGGCGCGCGCCACGGCGTCATTGGCGTTCTTTCCGTTGTCGTACCAGCGTGCCACCGCGGCCGACGCGTCGGGCATCAAGGCATCCAGCACGCGTTGATCCCGGGGGACGCGCGACGGCGTGCTGGTCTCGTAAACGGCAAGCGTGGACGTCAGCGAAACCTTCTTTCTGATCATCTCCTGGATCGTGCGCTGCACATCGGGCTTGTCGACGTCGGCCTCGGCGAAGATCGCCGAATCGCCGGCGGTGGGACACACGTCGGGCTGTTTGTTGGCGTAGAACTCCGTGTTGGCGAACAGTCCGTGCTCGAGATTATCGATGCCTAACGCCACGGCTTCGCGATACCCGACGGAGCAGAGATGCGCCGTGACCTTGACCCCGTGCTTGTGCGCCTCGTCGATCGCGGCGCCGAGCGCGGCGCGCGAGATCTGCGTATAGGCCTTGAACCAGGAAACGCCCTCTTCCGACCAGTACTTCACCATGCGACGGGCGTCGTCGGGTCCTTCCACCGGATGCATCGGCCCCGGCCCGGGTCCTCCGCCCTGCAGGTACGGCCCCGTGACGAAAATCTCTGGTCCCACCAGTTGCCCCTTGGTGATCGCCCCCTTGATGTTGAGCTCCTGGTAGGAGTCCGTGCTGCCGGCGGTGCGGATGGTGGTCACGCCCGCGCCGAGGAAAAGCTTGGGGTAGCTCTGCAGCATCATCTTCATCGATCCGCCTGCTGCCGAGCTGTAGTACATGTGGTCATGCAGCCCGATGAGACCGGGGATCACGGTGTGACCGGCGAGATCGATGACCTGCGCGCCCTCGGGAATTCTGACCTGCGCGGCCGCTCCCACAGCGGTGATCTTGTCACCCTCGAAGACGATCGTCTGGCCATCCCGTGCCGGTGCGCCGGTGCCGTCGATCACTCGTGCGTTGGTGAGGGCGACCGTCGGCGCATCGACGGACGCGAAGAACCTGGCCTGGGTCGAGAGCTGGCGCTGCTGGGCAGCGGCATCGGTCGCGACAAGCAGCGAGGCCAGTATCAGTGGAAAGCGCATGTGAGACAGGAGACAGGAGACAGGAGACAGAAGAAGACAGAAGACAGGAGACCCCCGAATGTTGCATGGTGGGGCGGTTCTGCAAGGACCGAGTCACGATCCGTGTCCCGCGGGGCCTCACTCCGGGCGCCCGTCTCCCGTCGCCACGACGAACATCCCCATCATTCCCGTCCCCAGATGCTCGGCTACATGGCAGTGCATCATCCAGCGACCGGGGTTCGTAAGCTCCAGCAGGATGTCCATGCTCTCCCCCGCAGGGAGAACCGCCGTGTCCTTCCAGACCATATTGGGATTGGGCACGCCATTCCGGGAGACGACCAGAAAGCGCTGCCCGTGAAAGTGGATGGGGTGGGCCATGGCGTGCGTGACCGTCGGATCATTCGTCAGGCGAATCTTCGCGACCTGTCCCACGCGAAAGCGCCACGTAATGCCCATGTTTTCGCGACCTCTCTCGTCGCGCAGGATCCACGTCACTTCGCGCGCGGTCAACGGGAGGTTCATCATCGGCATCGCGTCATTCCAATCCACGGGGATCGCGATCCCGGTGAGCATGGCCACCACGCTCGGCGTGACGCCGGTCAGCCGCATGCCCAGGGTGAGGGTGTGGTCCGGAGCGCGGTTCGCGAGTGCACGGTAGCCCGACACCTGGGCGATCACGTCACGATGTTCGCGCAGACGGAAAAACTCCCCGGCATAGTCCGGAACGACCGACCGATCCTCGACCATCACAGTGCCTAACGTGTCGTCAACCGGCGTGGCCGTGCCGCGCATGTGGTCGAGCCAGCGGACACTGTTGAGCAGGGGGTGGGTCCCGGTGCGGTCGAAGCGCGCCTCCACGACGTAGCGCTCGGCGGGCGCCAGCACCACCGACTCGACCCACGACTCCCGTTCAAAGTCGCTCAGGTCCGAACCGATGAGCTTGAGCCGCGCCCCGGGGATTCGCAGGTTGAAGAGTCTCGCGTTCGCGACGTTGGTGAGGTAGAAGCGCACGATCTCGCCGCGTTTCACGGTCAGCCGATAGCCGGGCTCACCATTGACCAGCAATACATTGCCGAAGCGGCCCATGAGCGCGTGCGTCGCCGTGTCTGCGCCGTACGGCATCGCCCGTCCCTGATCGGTCACGAGAAAATCGTCGAGGGCGAGGACCTCCTCGCGGTTCACCGTGACGCGCGCCCGCGCCCGACGCGCGACGAGAATATTGCCGTACAAGCCGAGGTCCTGCTGGATATCCTCCCGTACGTGCGGGTGATACCAGTAGATGCCGGCGTCGGGGAATCGGACCTTGTAGGTGAACGAGTCCCCAGGAGCCACTGGTTCCTGTGTCAGGTGCGGTACGCCGTCAAAGCGGTTGTCGAGCCGCACGCCGTGCCAGTGGATCGTCGTGGGAAGATCGAGCGAGTTCCGGAATCGCACGATGACCTCCGCGCCTTGCGTCGTCCGGATCAACGGACCAGGGTATTGCCCGTTGTAGCCGTACATCAGGAACGTCTTGCCGGCGATCGTCCGCCTGACGAGTGATGCCTCGAATCCGAGCGTGTCGCCGTCATGCACCACGCGCACTTCGCGCGGTCGCGCGGGGACGACGCGCCGCCCAGTGCTGTCCGGCATCCAGGGAGCCGATGCAGGAGGCACATGGGACATCGCCGACGGCGCGATGCGGCGGTCGGTGGGCGGCATCGGCCACCCCATGTCATGGCCGGCGTGGTCGGCCGGGCCGGCCGCCATCATCGGGGCCATCGCGTCGCGGTGCGCCAGCAGCAGCGCGCTCGGGCTCGTAGCCCGCGCCACCAGCCGCCCCGATCGCGTCGGGACGTCGGCCGAGCGTTCCGCCGAGATGATCACGCGGAAGTACTCGAACGGGAGCTCGCCTAACGTGAATGTGCCGTTGGCCACCGTCCCCAGCCTGATCTCGCGGCTGTGCGTCAGGTCATAGCCCCAGGCGACGAACGCCCGGTACCCGCCTAACGCCGATGGCGCGGGGAGGCCGGACAGGCGGGCGACGAGGGCGTGCCTGAGCTGTCCGTCCGGGCGCACGGCAACTCCGAACGGCGTGGGGATCCAACGGAGCTCGAGCATACCGCGGACCCCCTCGAGGTCCGGCGTAGCCACGAGCTCCGCGCAGAATGGCGTGGCGAAAGGGGCGACGTCTGCCGGACACCACCCCTCCCTCCCACCCGTCGGCGCTTGAGCGCCGAGACGTCCGTGCAGTCCCGGCAACACCCCCGCCATCCACAACAGGACCAGGGCCGACGACATCAGCCGGAGGAAAGGCATTGGGCAATTTCGCCCGTGTACCGCACCGTGACGAGATACTCCCTGGGAGGACTGGACAGCGGACGCGCCTGTAATCGAGCTTGGTTACAGGGGGCCAATGCCACACGCACCGCACCTTCAACCGCCCAAAGGGCTCACGACCCGCGGCGCCGCCGCGCTGCGCCGCGCGGGTGCCTTGGCGGCGTTCCTCGTCCTTGGCTGCACGGGCGCACCTGAGCTCGAAGCCCCCCCACCGCTCGTCGTTGACGACCCTGCGGACTCTCTCGCGCCCATCGAGCCGTCGATCATCGAATCCGAGGTGCGCTATGACCTCGGCCCCGCGATGGCCTCGCTCGAGCGCGCGGTGCCTCGCAGCTTCGGCGACATGGAGCACCGGATGCAGATTCCCACGAACCAGCGCACGTGGTTCGCGTTCGCCGCGAGACGGACCCCGTTCGACATCAGATTCAACGGCCACCGCGCGTCGATCTCCACCGTGATCGAATACGAGGGTCGTGGTTGGTATCACCCGCCCATCGGTCCGTTTGTCAGCGCCGCCTGTGCGACGGGAGACGTGCCCAAGCCGCGCGCCCGGGTGCAGCTGGTGAGCGATCTCGCGCTTACCCGCAGGTGGGAGCTCGTGACGCGCACCCGAATCGGGTCGATCGAACCGATGAGCGACAGCGCCCGGGACAGATGCCGCGTGACGATCTTCCGCATCGACGTCACGGATCGCGTGATGAACGCCACACGCGGCGTGCTCGAAGCGCAGCTGCGGCAACTCGACAGCGCCATCGCCAACGTCAAGACGCGCAGCCGCTTCGAGCGGTGGTGGCGGGACATGTCCCGGCCCATCCGGCTGACGGACAGTGTCTGGTTTACCATCAATCCGTCCGACGTTCGACTGCGCGGCGTGCGCAGTGACTCCGGTGAGCTGATCGCCGGGTTACGCCTCACGGCGCGCCCGCGCATCGAAACCGGGAACCGGCCTAACGATTTCGACCTGTTCACGCCGCTCCCTCCCCTGCTCCGCGCGGATACCGGACAGCAGGGTCTCCATGTAGCCCTCGACGGAGAGATCGACTATGCCGTCGCAACGGCGATGCTCAAGCGGGCCCTCGTCGCGAAACGTATCGACATCGGGGATCGGCATCTGGTGATCGCCGATGCGGATCTCCGGGGCATCGGTGCGGGGCGTGTCGCACTCGGCGTGCGGTTCACGGGCGGGGTGAGCGGGATGATGTACCTGACGGGAACTCCCGTGTATGACCCGAGAGCGGACCAGCTCCTCGTGCCAGACCTCGCCTATGACTTGCACACGAGCAACGCCCTCGTGCTCGGTCTGGCCTGGCTCAACGACGACGCGATCCGCGATTTCCTTCGGGCTCGCGCCCGGTTCCCGGTAAACTCGCAGATCGATCGTCTCCGCGCGCTCGCCGAACGGGGGATGAACCGCGATCTGGCGCAGGGCGTGCGTCTGGTGGCGACCCTGGACCGAGCAAACGCGCTAGCCGTCCGGGCCATGCGCTCTTCACTCCGGGTACGCGCCGAGGCAACCGGTGCGGCGCATCTGGAGATCGACAAGCCTGTGCGAATCGCACGCGCTGTCACGAGGGAGGCTCCCGCGCTGGCCGATTCCGCTGGTCAGAACCCGTTCTCGCTGCCAAAGCGCCCCGATGGCAAACGCTGAACAGATGAAACGGAGCTCACAAGACCTCGACCTGTACCGTAACACTCGGGGTCGCGACCGCGACCGTGCCGTAGAGGGGTCAACGTTTCTTGAACTTCTGGACGATCGCGCCCGCTTCTTCGGGCGTCGCTCCCGCGATGCTGAACGTCATCCGGACTTCGTTGAAGACCGTCACGTCCGCGCGCACCGGATTGCCTCGGTCGACCATCCCGTAGACCGATGCAGCCACCGAGGTGACGCCGATGCCATCTTCCTTCGCAATGACCTGGGCGAGCTCCACGCCACAGGCAGCAATGGACGCAAGAAAGATCTCCGGCGGTGTGACCGCTTCACCCGGGCAGCCATTCTGCACCGGCCCGTCGACGATGAAGTGATGATTGCGCACGCTGCACAGGACACGCCCGAAGATCTCGGTCGACCTGCCGGCCACGGTGTAGTCGCGAACGGACGAAGGAGCCGGGGCTGTCATGAGCGATCCCAGGTGGAGGCGTTCATTGGGCGGTGCCACGGCCGATGGCGTCCCAGATGAGCGGCAGCGTGGCGTTGGTCTGACCCCGATACTGCGGCCGGAATCCGTAGAGCACGACCTTTCCTTTGCCCACGGGAGCTTCTACCATGGCCGCCTTGCCGTTCAACCGCTGGCCGCCTAACAACCAGCCGGACAGCAGGGGATTGCCGGTGGTGGGATAGGTCAGGACGGCGATGGCCTTCGACGGATCGGTGATCTCGAACGCGGGCGAGTCCTCGAACCAGACGCCGAGCACGGGAGCGGTGACGCCCCGGGTCATGGGATGATTGCGATTCATGTCGGCGGCCATGATCGACCCCGGCGCATAGAACTCGGTGTTGCGGACTCCCTCGAGGGCGTTCTTCACCGGAAGCTTCATCGCCTCGATGGCGAACAGGCTCGCATCGTTGAAGGTCATGAGGGTGCCGCCCTGCTCGACGAACTCCACCACTGCGCGCGTGCCATCGTCCCCGAGCCCGCCACGCACCGAATCCGGGTACGCCGACGGCAGGCCCCTCGTGATCGCCGCGGCCGACTGGTCGGGGATGATGATGGCATCGAAGCGTGCGATCAGCTGTCCGGCGCGGATGTCGCGGTCCACGATCGTGGTGAACGGCACGCGGTGGGCATCGAAGATCCACCGTGTCCACCCTTCGTCCATCGACGCGGCGTAGCTCCGGTAGATGCCGATGCGTCGGGCCCGGCTGTCGGTGAGGCCCTGCACACTGTATTTGGGCTCCGGGATCGCCGCGATCGGCCCGCCAGTCGGCGGCGGGGCCCCGAATACGGTCGCGACTTCCACGCCGATCAGCAGCGGGAGGGTGTGCGCCGTCACGTCATAAGGGCGCTTGGGGGGCCCGCCGGGATACTCGCGCAGGTCGGGGTACTTCTGCCGCTCCAGCAATGCCTTGGCGTAGCTGCCGAAGTTCTGCCTGACGAGGACGGCGTAACTCCCCGCCGGATAGGTCTTGCCCTCGACGGTCACGGGTCCGGTGGTCGGTCGCAGCTCAACCTGCCCGTGCTGCAGGGTCCACACCAGCCGGTCCAGCGCCTGTCGGTCACGCTGTCCCCTGGGGATCACGAACGCCGACGGGACACTTGTCTCGCTCGTCCACGGCGTGTTGGCGGCGACGGCGCGATCGCCCAGTGCCGCATAGCTCTCCAGCCACATCCGACGGTCCCGGGCTGCGGCGGCCAGCATCGCCCAGGTGGCGCTGCTCTGGTAGTCCACGATGTTGCCGATGCCCCAGGTGCCGCCCTTCCAGACGGCCGGGTGGTTCCAGCTCGATACCTTGGCGTCGTAGCCACGGGCCGTGCCTAACGCCTGGAAGGGGATGTCCATCGGGCTGGCGAGGCGCGCACTCGCCGTCTCCGTGAGGATGCGTACTCCGCGATGATTCAGGGAGTACTGCCGTGCCGGTGACCACTGATCATATGAGGCATTCGTCGCCACCCCTACTTTCCCCTCCGCGAGCAGCCGCCAGGCCATCTCCATCCCTAACGAATTGGTGCCAGCGGTCAGCACCGGATCGATGTTCGGCTCCACCGGGTCCATGTACGGCGGAATGAAGATGCGCCCACCGTTGGACCCCTGCTGGTGAATATCGTTGACGATCTGCGGATTCCACGGCGTGTACAGTGAATCGATCGTGTAGCGTGTCTCCGGCTGGGTGAACGCGTACCAGTCGCGATTGTTGTCGTGGCCCGTGTAGTAGTGGTAGAGCTCGGGTGGTTGCGATCCTTCGGCCGGCGTTCCCAGCGTCGCCCGATACCAGTTGCCCACGATGTCGACGCCATCGGGATTCTGCGACGGCACCAGCATGATGATCGTGTTCTGCAAGATGGACTGCACTTCCGCAGAGGTGCCGCGCGCCAGCCGGTCCGCCAGGACGAAGGGTGTCAGAAAGCCGCCGACCTCGGTGGAGTGAATGCTCGACGTGATGAGGATGACGTTCTTGCCTTCGCTCAGCAGCCGCTCGCGCTCCGTGGCAGTGCGGAGTGATGGATCCATCAGCTTCCGCTGGATCTGCCGGTACTGATCGAGATTGGCGAGGGTCGCGGGGTCGGCGATGTAGGCGACGATGAACGGCCGGCCCTGCACCGTTTTGCCCAGCGTTCGTACCTGGACGCGATTGGACGCCCGGTCGATCGCTGCGAAGTACTCAGTGACCTGCTTCCAGGTGGGAAGCTTCCGATCGGTCCCGGGTTCGAAACCCAGTATCGAGGCGGGCGTGGGGACGCTCGCCTGCGCAACGACCGCATCGGGAAGCAGTGCCAGCGTGCCCGCCAGCAGAACGGCGACGGCTCGAGACATTCGTCGTGGGGTTGAGGAGCATAACGAAAGTGCGCCGCGGATGAGATTCGGTCAATCCGCGGCGCTCGCCTGCCACCTCTTCGCGACGTCTACAGCGAGCCGCGAGCGACCCCTCCAACCGGCGCGGCGGCCGGCTGCCGTCTCGCGACATGGGCGATCGTGAGCCCGACGACCAGGGACGACAGCAACTCGAGGATCAGCTGCTTCACGACCAGCCTGCCCGGCCAGGGCTGCTCGGCGTACCAGAGGAGCCAGAGTGGCACTTGACCCATCAGCCATCCCGCCAGGCCGAGTGTGAGTCCCTGTGCGACGGTGGTCCCCGCGAGCTGCATCCGTCCGTACACCCAGACCAATCCCGTCACAAAACACAGATGCGAGAGGGGCAGGAACAGCATGAGCCACGACCCGTCGGTGGGCATCGGCCGCAGGAGATTGCCGTAGAATGGCGCGTAGTCGGCCGCGAGGATGAACCCGTGCACCGTGATCGCCAGGATCTGCGAGACGAGAAAGGCCGCCCCGACCGTTGCTGCAAAGCGCTTGTTGGTCATTGCCCCTCCTGTTCTTTCACCCACGCCGCGGCCCGTTCACCGAGGGCCTTGGGCGAGAGATCCTCGATGCGACTGGCGATCGACCAGCGGTGGCCGAACGGGTCGGTGAGCATTCCATAACGATCACCCCAGAACTGATCTTCGACGGGCATGAGCACGTCGGCGCCCGCTGCTACGGCCCGGTTGAACAGCGTGTCGACGTCGCTGACGTACAGGTGCAGCGTGATCGGCGTGCCACCTAACGATTGCGGCGATTGCGTCGCGCCAGGGAACTCGTCGACCACGAAGAACCGCGAGTCACCGAGCAGGAGCTCGGAGTGCATGATCGACACGCCGTCTGGTCCCGTGTTGCGCAGCAGCTCGTGGGCGCCGAGGGCTCTCTCATACCAGACGATGGCTTCGGCGACCCCCTTGACGACGAGGTGCGGGGTGATGGTGTGGAAGTCCTCGGGAATCCGACTGGTCATCGCTTGCCTCCTTTCCCTCCGCGGGTGGTGATGAGGTTGCGCTCGCGCGCGGCGTCGACCAGATCGGCGAGCCGCTGGGCTTCGCCTCGCGCTGTTGTCAGTCCTTTGTCGGTGAGCCGGTAGTACCGGCGCCGGTCGTCGTCCGCCTCGCCGTCGAGGGCGATGACCAGTTCTTCGATCAGCCCGTCGACCAACATGCGCTGGATGGACCGGTACAGCGTCCCTGGACCGAGCCTCGTCTCGCCGTTGGTGATGCGCCCGACATCCTGCATGATGCCGTAGCCATGCGACTCCCCGTCGGCGAGGGCGAGGAGAATGTGGAAGACCGCGGGGGTCACCGGGACCGAGGGCGGCGTGGGATCGCTGTCGTCCGCGGGTCGTTCACGCTTCGAAGTGGATATAACCATGGTGGATATATGATACGCGGATATGAGGAGGGCGCAAGGGATGGGCGATGGGCGAGGGCGTGACAGGCGATGGCGCTGGGCGATGGGCGATCGTCTGCCCCCCAGACGTGACGCCAACGTGACGACCCCTCGTACCATGGGTCTCGCCATGTGTTTGGGATGTGGGACACGTACCATCGACGCCGATTTCCGAGGCGTCTGCATGACGATCACCCCATCTCGTGAACGCCGCCACGAACACCGTGGCGGCTGTGCAGGACATTCAGCTCACGAGATGGAACTCACACCATGCACACCATTCGAAATGTCCCACAGGCCAGAGGCTGCAGAACGCTCAGCACTCTCCCACGCCGTCGGCACTGCGCCGGCGGGCTCGCTTTCATTGTCTCACTCGGTGTTTTGTCCTTGAGCGCCTGCATCGACCGCGCGCCAACGCAGCCCCATCGGCCGCTCGAGGTCCTGGACGGTCTCCTCTCCACGGCGAGCGGCGCCCGCGGGACGGCGTTCCGGGGAACCGGAAGCGCAATCATGGAGATCAAGGACTCCACCGGGGTGTGGACACGGCGAGCACCGGCGCCATGGCCCTTTGCCGCCACAATGGGAGACAATGGGCTGGCGACCCTGAGCTCCGAGGGTCACGACGGACCTCCGTCAGGAAATACAGACGCCGACCTGCAGGCGTACCTGCAGTTCCTCACCCCGGTCGTTGCCATCGCCGGAAGCGTGCGAACCAGCCCGTTTTTCACCGGATTCAACAGAGCCGGCATCGACGCCAGTGGTGCCAGGCTCGAAATCACGGCGGGACCCGGCGTGGAAGGACGACCGATCGCCGAGATTCTCGTCAGGCGCAACGGCGTGCTCGTGTCGAGGGTCAGGCTGACATGGTCGCCGCAGGCGGGCGGCTACTTGCTGAGCAAGCAGGTCGCGACGCTGTATCGCGGTCCGAGCGCCGAGCAGTTCGCGGTGATGATCGTGGACCTCACGTTCGCCGAAATCGAAGCGCGGGGGCTCGCTGCGAGGCTCACGCAGCAAATGCTGCACTACACGCTCGCCGCCATGCTCCCGGCGCCGCTGTACGCGCAGAGCTGTGTTCGGGGAGTCGTGGACACCGCGCTGGGATTCACCGGGCTCGTGATCTCGGCACCTGCCGCCGGCGCGAGTGGTGTGGGCGCTGTGGCCTGGATCATCGGGTGGGTCAAGTGGACCGAAGTGCTCATCGATACCGTCGACGCCTGCGACAGAGACGAGTGATGCTGCGTTCTGCCCTCGCAACAGAAAGGAGATGACCAACGTGGACGCGTCTAGTGTGGTACAACGGTTTCAGTACGTTCTCGCCGTCGTGGCTCTCGCGCTGTCTGCGCTCGTCGTGATATGGGTGCTCGTGCGAATCCTTCGCAATCCGTCCGGCCGACGCCTGATGGATTTCACTGCGATCGCTGGAGTCACCGGGTGCAGTCTGGCCGTGCTGAAGTACCTGGCGTCGCCGGAGACGCGGCACGAACTGGAGGCGTTGAGCACCGTTGGCAACGCATTGTGGCTCACCTCGTGCGGCGTCGCCGTGATGCTGCATCGCATGAAGTCTCGAGAGCCGCGCCGCGCTGGCGTCGGAGACGAGTCCGAACCCGCGCGACACGACTGACGGAGGAAACACAGCGGCTCGATGCCGAGGCAGCATCGAGCCGCTGCACACACCGTATGTCAGCGAACCGGAGGGTTCGCTCCGCAAGGCGTGGGCATCTCACGCCTGATCGCTGGGAGCTTGCTCGCGCAAGATGTCCGCACCCAGGCTTCGGCGCCGGCCGGTCAGCCTGTGTATCATGTTGAGAAGGGTCTCGCGGCCGGGTGACGACGGCAGCTCCTGCGAGCCGTGCTTGATGCGCAGGAGCCTCGCGTCGTCGGGTGCGGCAAGGATCTCGTCGAGGGTCTGCAGGAAGTCGTCAGGATTCATGCTGGGTAGGCGAGCTGCACCCTGGCAGGATACGCGCGCGACCCGC
>JBQTIW010000217.1:0-48771 GCA_052387735.1 Gemmatimonadaceae bacterium | reverse complement strand
TGGCGCCCTTCTCATCACGCGGTGCGCCACCACGCGACGGGCGCTGCAGCGGGAGGTGGAGCGGACGCAGCGGGTCGACAGTCTCGGCCGGTTTGCCGGCGGCATTGCGCACGACTTCAACAACATGTTGACCGTGGTGCTCAACTGCGCGCAGCTCGGGTCGCGGGAGCTGCCGGAAGGTCACATCGCGCGCGAGGACTTCAGCCAGATCGAGCAGGTCGCCAAACGATCGGCAGATCTCACGCGGCAGCTGCTGGCCTTTGCCAAGCGACAACCGGCCGCAACGGAGGCCCTCGACGTCCGCCAGCTGTTTCAGGAAAGTGAGGCGCTGTTGCGTCGGCTGCTCGGCTCCGCGATCGAGCTTCGCATCGAGATCGCGCCGGATGCCGAGCGCGTCTGGTTCGAGCGCAGCCAGTTCGATCAGGTGATCATGAACCTCGCGGCGACCGCCCGCGACGCGATGCCGCACAGCGGGCGGTTGTCGATCAGCGTCCGCACGGAGATCATCCCCGAGGACCATACGACCGCGGCCATGCGGATGGCGGCCGGTGACTACGTGCGCATCGACGTCACCGACACGGGATCGGGCATGACGCCCGCGGTGGCCCTCCGTGTGTTCGAGCCGTTCTTCACGACCAAGGAGGATGGGTTGGGGACGGGGCTCGGCCTGGCGGTGGTGTACGGCGCCGTCACGCAGCACGGCGGCGCCGTGTGGCTGGAGTCGCAACCGGGCGCGGGTACGACCTTTCACCTGCTCCTGCGCAAGCCGCCCTTCGTGCCCGGGCCAACGCACGCCAGCACCAGCGTTCGGCACCGGGTCGAGGGAGACGGGGCGAGCATCCTCGTGGTCGACGACGATGGTCCCCTTCGCGGCATCGCCGCCCGCCTGCTGCGTGACCGTGGCTATGCTGTCGTCGAGGCCGCGGATGGCCTGGAAGCGCTGCAGGCCATCGACGCGACTCCCAGTCGGTTCCGTGCCGTGGTCACCGATCTGGTGATGCCGCAACTGGGGGGGGCCGAGCTCACGAGAACGTTGATCGACCGCTGGCCGTCGATCGGCATCGTGATTGCGTCGGGCTACCCGGACGCGCTGGCCCGGGTCGCGTCGGGCGTCGTGGAACGATGCGTGATGCTGCAGAAGCCGTTTGACGGCGACGCGCTGGCTGCGGCAGTCCAGGCGTCCATCGATCTGGCGTTAGGCGCGCGGGTGTAGGAGACGGGAGAGGGGAGACAGGAGAACCTGCGAGACGACAAGACTGCCGTCGTGTGCCAGGTGGACGCATCGACAAAACGCCCCTCGCTCTCGCGAGGGGCGTTTGCCAAGCGACGTGTGAGCGCTACTCGTCGTCTACCACGGCCGAAAGGTCGGCGGGAATCTCCACGGGCACTTCGTCTTCCGAATGGATCTTCACCGGTCCTTCCGGCTTGGGGGGCTGGTCCGCAGGAATGTCGGTCACCGTGAGCACGATGCGACGGTGAATCGGATCGACTTCGACCACGCGCAGGTCGAGGTTCATGCCTTCCCAGCAGATGTCGGCCGGCGAGTGGATGGCCTTCTCCGACGGGAGGTGAGAGAGTGGAACGAAGCCTTCGATGTCGTTGCCGATATCGACGACCACACCTTTTTCCATCAGCCGGGCGACGCGGCCACGAATCTCGGTCCCCACCGGATAGGTCTCCCCGATGCTCAGCCACGGATCTTCCGTCGCCTGCTTGAGCCCTAACGAGATCCGCTTGTTGTCGGCGTCGATCGAAAGAATCACGACATCGACGCTGTCGCCCTTCTTGACCACCTCCGACGGATGCTGTACGCGCTTTGTCCAGCTCATGTCGGAGATGTGGATCAGGCCATCGATCCCCGGCTCGATCTCCACGAACGCACCGAACGAGGTGAGGTTCCGCACCTTCCCCGACAGTCGCGCGCCCACGGGGTACCTGAGCGGCAGCACCATCCAGGGATCCTGCTCCGTCTGCTTCATGCCGAGCGAGATCTTTTCCTCGTTCGGGTCGACCTTGAGCACCACGGCTTCGATGCTCTCGCCGATCGACACGATCTTGGAGGGATGACGGACGTTGCGGGTCCAGCTCATCTCGCTGATGTGCACCAGGCCTTCGATGCCCGGCTCGAGCTCGATGAAGGCGCCGTAGTTGGTGATCGAGACGACCTTGCCGGCGACGCGCGTCCCCACCGGGTACTTCTCGATGACGTCCTTCCATGGATACGGCTGCAGCTGCTTGAGGCCTAACGAAATCCGCTCGCGGTCCCAATCGATGTCCAGGACCTTGACCTCCATCTCCATCCCGATCTGCACCATCTCGGTGGGGTGCTGGATGCGGCCCCACGACATGTCGGTGATGTGCAGCAGACCATCGACGCCACCGAGGTCGATGAAGGCTCCGAAGTCGGTGATGTTCTTGACCACGCCCTTCCGCACCTGGTCCTTCTGCAGCTCCTTCATGAGCTTCTCGCGCTTGCCGGCACGCTCGGCTTCGAGCAGCACGCGGCGCGAGACCACGATGTTGCGGCGGCGCTTGTTGAGCTTGATGATCTTGAAGTCGTACTTCTGGCCGAGCAGCTCGTCGATGTTCGGGACGCGCCTGAGCGCGATCTGCGAGCCGGGAAGAAAGGCGTCGACGCCCATCAAGTCGACGACCACGCCACCCTTGATCTTCTTCACGAGCGTGCCGGTCACCGGCTGATCGGTCTCATACGCGACGCGGATCTTTTCCCACACGCGCATGAAGTCGGCCTTCTTCTTCGACAGGACGACCGAGCCTTCCTGATCCTCGAGGTGCTCGAGGAGAACTTCGATTTCATCCCCGGGCTTGAGGTCGGGAAGATCCTTGAACTCTTCGAGCGGAATCGTGCCTTCGGACTTGAAGCCGATGTCGAGCACCACGAGATTCTCGCGGATCTCGAGGACGCGGGACTTGACGATCTCGCCCTCATCGATCGAGGCGAGCGTCCCGTTGTACATCTCGAGCATCCGATCGTATTCGGCGGAGGAGTACTCGTCCTCGTCGTAGAGCTCAGGTCGTCGGTTGGCAAGCGGACGCAGTTCGCCCATCTGGGCTTTGCGCTTTTCCGCGGCCGTCATGCCGGTTGGGGTGGTTACATCGGTCATTGGATCTCCTGTCTTCCGCGGATCGTTAGGCTCGCCGCGTCGAGGCTGAGGGTTGTATGGAGTGCTGGAGCCGCCAAAAGCCCCCAATGCCGCAGGGGGATGGACTCAGAAATTTGGCGAGCTTGAAAAGCTAGCGGGTCCGTGCGCGGTGAGTCAACGGTAAGTCGAATGAACAGGGGGACTTAACCAGCCCAGTCATCGCTGGCTCTTCACCGCTGTTGCGAGCGCCACGATTCGCTCGACCTGCTCGACCTGCGTGAGCATCGTCGTATCGACGAGCACGGCATCCTTGGCCTGCACCGTCTGCGTGGCGTCCGCGGCATCTCGTTTCACCAGGAGCTCCGTCTCGACCGCGATTTCGGCGTCGGTCGGCCTTCGAGACAGTTGCTGCACCAACCGGCGACGCGCTCGCTCCCAGGGATCGGCAACGAGAAAGACCTTGAGGTCGGCGTCGGGGAAGACCGCGGTGCCCATGTCCCGACCGTCCACGACCACGTCGAACTGGGTCGCGACGTTGCGCACCTGTGCGTTCACCCATCCTCGAATCACCTGCATCTGGGCGACCTGCGAGACGTTCGCCGTCACGCGAGGGCTCCTGATCTCCTCCGAGACGTCCTCACCGTCGATGCACGGGAGGAACGACGTGTCACTGGGGACGAGCGAGATGCGCGTCGCCTGCTCGAGGACCATCGCGGGTGCCCACTCCGCGGGGTCGATCGCCGTCCGTACGGCTCCGGCCGTTGCGGCACGATACAGCGATCCGGAATCGACGTGACGAAAGCCCAGTCTGCTGGCAACCCACTGCGCCGTGGATGACTTGCCCGAGGCCGCGGGGCCGTCAATGGCCACAACGACGTGGCCCTTTCGCCAGCCCTTAGTGCGTGACTCGGGCAAGGTCACTCCAGAACGAGGGATACGACACGCTGACACTCGCCGGCTCATCGATTCGGAGGTCCCGCATCGTCAATGCGGCCAGCACCGCGAAGGCCATAGCGATGCGATGGTCTCCGTGCGTGACGATCGCCGCATCACGGAGGGCGGCCGGGCCTCGAACCACGAGGCCGTCAGGAAGTTCCTCCGCGTCCACCCCGCAGGCGCGCAGGTTGGCCACCACGGTCGCAATGCGATCGCTTTCCTTCACTCGCAGCTCCGAGGCCCCGGTGACGATTGTGTCGCCATGCGCCAGGGCCGCCACTGCGGCCAGCATCGGGATCTCATCGATCAGGCTGGGGATCTCGGCGGGAGCGATGGCGGTGCCCTGCAACCCACGTCCCTCGACCACGAGATCACCCACGGGTTCGCCACTGGAGATCCGTTCGTTCCGCGAGCTGATGCGCGCACCCATGCGAGCGAGCACCCGCGCAAAGCCGATGCGATGAGGATTGAGCAGTACGCCGGTGAGCGTGAGCGAGCCCGCCGTCGCACCCGCCGCGAGGGCGGCAAAGAACGCGGCCGACGACGGATCACCTGGCACGTCGAGATCGAGCGGCGGCAGCACGTCCACAGGCTGGAGGGTGACGACCCCATGGCCGGACTGGACCGGCGCACCTAACGATTCGAGGAGGCGCTCGGTATGATCGCGGCTGGGGAGCGGCTCCGAGACGCGCACGGGGACCCGGCCACACAGCCCCGCCAGCAGAATCGCGCTCTTGACCTGTGCGCTGGCGATCGCCGGTGACCATTCGATGGAGCGCAATGCCCCGCCCCGCACGCGCATCGGCAAGCGTCCGTCCGCGTCGAGCCACTCGAATCCGGCTCCCATCGCCTCGAGCGGCTCGCTGACGCGGCGCATCGGTCGCGTACGAAGCGACGCGTCGCCGTCGAACTCGCTCACTCCGGGCTGGGCGGCGGCAATCCCCGCCATCAATCGGGCCGTCGTGCCGGAGTTCTCGCAATCGAGACGGGAGACGGGAGACGGGAGGCGCGAGTGGAGGCCGCGTCCCTCGACTGACATGCTGGTGCCTAACTCCGGTACGGACCAGCCGAGCGCCCGAAGCGCGCCGGCGGTGGCCGAGACGTCGGCCGACTGCAGAATGCCACGAACGCGTGAGGCTCCAGTGGCGAGGGCCGCAAACATCAGGGCCCGGTGTGAAATCGACTTGTCGCCGGGCACCTGCAGCGTGCCCGAGACGCGGGGTGAGGCAGCGGACATGCCTAACGCAGCCACCCTTCGAGCGCCGTCGCCAGATCGGTCTTTTCGTCGCGGTACTTGACGATGACCGGAGTCTGAATCGAGATCCCCTGCTCGTGGCCCCACCCTCGGTTCACCTGACGCGATCCCGGAACGACCACTGCGCCGGCCGGGATCTCGAGCGGGGCTTCGGGGGTGCCGCGACGGATCTCCTCCCGCACGAGGTCAAACACCGGCGTGCCGCGGGTGAGGACCACGCCCGCTGCCAGGACGGCGCGGGCGCGGACGACCGTGCCCTCGTACACTCCACAGCTCCCACCGACCACGACATCATCCTCGATCACGACGGGCGCCGCGTTGATCGGCTCGAGCACCCCACCGATCTGCGCCGCGGCACTCAGATGCACACGGGCGCCGATCTGCGCGCACGAGCCGACCAGTGCGTGCGAATCGATCATGGTGCCGGCCCCCACATACGCGCCGATGTTCACGAACATGGGCGGCATGCACACCACGCCGGGGGCGAGGTACGCCCCCGAGCGAACGGACGAGCCTCCTGGCACGACACGGACGCCGTCACCTAACGTGAAGCGCCGCACGGGCAGCGTGTGCTTGTCGAGGAACGGAAACAGCTCGTCCGCACCCATGCGGACGAGGCGGCCGAGCCGAAAGGCGATCAGGATCCCCTGCTTCACCCAGGGCACGGCGCGCCAGGTGCGCGTATGATCCTGTTCCGCGGCGCGGAGTTCCCCGTGTTCCAGCGCGTCGAACAGCTGAGCGACGACGATCTCTGCGTCAGGCGGCAGTGGCACTCCAGGAGGATACGCCGACAGCTCGGCGATCTGGGCCGCGAGCGACGCCGCCGCGTCTCCTCCCATCAGGCCAACGCCCCGGCGGCGACCAGCGCGCCACGCACCACTGGCGTATGTTGCTCGGCGAGCGGAACGAGCGGCAGACGCACGATGTTCTGCATCTTCCCCAGCATGGCGAGCGCCGCCTTGACGGGGATGGGATTGGACTCCACGAACGCGGCCGACATCCACGGCATCAGCATCCGATGCAGCACACGAGCCGCCGCGAAGTCGCCCGACGCACAGGCGGCAACGAGGCGGGCCATGGCCGCGGGCGTCGCGTTGCTCGTGACGGAGATGACTCCTTCGCCGCCTAACGCCATGACCGGCAGCGTGAAGGCGTCGTCGCCCGACAGCACGGTGAAGTCCGGCCGGCGATCACGCAGGATCTCCGCGATCTGTGCCAGGTTTCCGGACGCCTCCTTGACCGCCACCACATTGGGGATCTCGGCCAGCCGCAGGGTCGTCCTGGCGTCGATGTTGCTCGCCGTCCGCCCAGGGACGTTGTACACGACGATGGGCATGGAAGGCACCGCATCGGCGATTGCCCGGAAATGCGCCTCGATGCCGCGCTGAGGCGGCTTGTTGTACATCGGAGACACGTGCAGCGCGTGGGTCGCGCCGAGCTCCTGGACCGCCCGGGTGAGCGCGATGGCTTTGGATGTGTCGTTCGATCCCGCTCCGGCCACGACGGGCACCCGGCCGGCCACCTGTTCCACGGTAATCGCGACCACCCGCTTGTGCTCCTCCACGCTCAACGTCGCCGCTTCTCCCGTGGAGCCGCAGGGTACCACGAAGTGGATGCCCTCTCGGATCTGCCACTGCACGAAATCGCGCAAGGCCTGTTCATCCACGCTACCGTCAGGGGTGAACGGGGTCGCGAGAGCTGTCCCGCAGCCGGTGAGGGGCCGGCTACTCATGCCCGGTCCTGCAGGCCTAACACATCACGCATCGTGTAGACTCCCGTTCGTCCGACCAGCCACTCCGCCGCGCGCAACGCGCCGTCGGCGAAGACGCGCCGGTCGCGAGCCTCGTGACTCAGGACAATCTGTTCGAACGGTCCGTCAAAGAGCAGGGTGTGGGTTCCCGGCACCGAGCCGACGCGAACGCTGACGGTGGAAATCCCGCGCCCGAGCTCTCGCTCGGCGGCCTGCCGAATGGAGAGCGCGGTTCCGGACGGCGCGTCCTTCTTGGCGCTGTGGTGAGTTTCGACCAGTGACGCGTCGTATTGCGGATGAGCAGCGAACAACTGGCCGGCGCGCTCGGCGAGCGCGGTCAGCAGCGCGACCCCGAGCGAGAAATTCGGGGCGACGAGCATCGCCGCGCCTGACGCGCGCGCCGCAGCTTCCACCTGTGGTTGCTCGGCCGACCAGCCGGTGGTGCCCGACACCACGGGGATGCCGGCGGCAAGACAGGCGCGCACGTTGGCCACGGCGGCCGCGGGTTCCGTGAACTCGATCGCCACGTCGCAGGAGCCGGCATGCGCTGCGATCGCTGCACCGTCCTGGTTGTCGCGAGCGCCGAGCACGGCGACGACCTGGTGCCCCCGCTCCAGCGCGAGGGCGTCGATGGCGCGACCCATCTTTCCGTCTCCTACGATCAGCAGGCGCATCACGCGTCGGGAAAGAACTCGGTATGGAGGCGGGCCATGGCGGCCGACACCTGGTCGCCATCGATGAGCATCGTCAGGTTGATGCCGCTGGCGCTGAGGGACAGCATGTGCACCCGCAGGTCGCGCAGCGCGGCGAGCGCACGCGACATGGCGTCGCTGGAGTCGCTGAGACCCGCTCCGACGATGGCGACGATGCCGCGATTGCGTTCCACCGACACGTCGCCCAGCTGCGTCAGATCGACGATCAGGGAATCGAGATGGGCCGCGTCATCGACCGTGACGCTGACCGAGATCTCCGACGTAGCGACCACGTCCACCGACGTGCGGTGCCGGTCGAAGATCTCGAACAGCGTGCGGAGAAAGCCATGTTGGAGCAGCATGCGGGGGCTGCGCACCTTGATCACCGTGACGCCGCTCTTCCCGGCGAGAGCGCTCACCGCGCGTTTGGGCGCATCGAAGGTGATCAGCGTTCCGCGCCCGTTGGGCTTTCGCGAATTGAAGATGTAGACCGGAATGCCCAGACGCACCGCGGGGGCGATGGTGTTGGGGTGCAGCACTTTGGCGCCGAATGAGGCCAGCTCGCTGGCCTCGTCGAACCGGATGCGCTCGATGAGCCGGGCGCTGCTCACGACCCGAGGATCGGCGGTGAGCATGCCGTCGACATCGGTCCAGATCTCGATCGCGTCCGCGCCTAACGCGGCGCCGAACAGTGAGGCGCTGTAGTCGGAGCCGCCGCGACCCAGCGTGGTGACGATCCCGTGCTCGTTGGCCCCGACGAATCCGCCGACAACCGGCACGCGGCCCTGCGCCACCAGCGGACGGAAGATGCGCTGTGACGCCTCGGCGATGCGATCCTGCCGCGGCTCGGCCTTCTCGAACTGGTCGCCCGTGATCATCACCGTGGTGGCGTCCACGAGCTCCGCCGGGATACCGCGCTCGGCGAACGCCGCGACGACGAGCACCGACGAGAGCAATTCGCCCTTCGAGGCGATCGCGTCACGCGCACGGCCCGTAGCGTGGCCCAGCGTGGACAGGGCTTCGGCGAGATGAGCGAGCTCGTCGAACGTCACGCTCAACTCGGCCTGGACATCGTCGAGTTGCGGCCCCGGCGTGAGGAGACCTTCGGCGGTCTGGAGGTGCCGGTCGCGCAAGGCTTCCACGCCGCGAATCGCGCTGATCAGCTGCCCGTCAGACGCCTGCTGGGCAATGGCGATCAGGGCATTGGTCGTGCCACCTAACGCGGAGACCACCACGATCGGCTGGCGCGACACCCGGTCGCGCACGATCGTGGCCGCGCGGTCGATGGCCCCCGCGTCTGCAACCGACGTGCCGCCGAATTTGATGACGATCATGCCCCGGCGACGGCGCCCTGCGCAACCAGCACTTCCGCATTGAGAATGGAGCCGCCGGCGGCCCCTCGCACGGTGTTGTGCCCCAGCGCGACGAGCTTGACATCGAGAATGGGGTCCTTGCGGACACGGCCGACCGTAACGGTCATCCCGCCACCGGCCCGCACGTCGCGCCGGGTCTGGGGCCGGTCCGGCGCGTCCGTGACGACGAGCGCCTGCGCTGGCGACGACGGTAGCCCTAACGAGTGTGGATGGCCACGCCACCCGCGCAGGACGGCGGTTGCCTCGTCCGCCGTCACCGGACGTTCGCACTGGACGGACAGACAGACCAGGTGACCGTTCTCGGTCGCCACGCGGTTGGCGTGCGCGCTCACGGCGAAGCCGGCCTCCACGATCGCGTCGCCATCGTAGGTCCCCAGCATCTTGTTCATCTCACGCTCGATCTTGGGCTCCTCGTCGCCGATGTACGGAATGACGTTGCCCAGGATATCGAGCGACGCGACGCCGGGATAGCCGGCGCCGGAGATCGCCTGCAGGGTCGTGGCGAACACGCTTCGGAGCCCGAATGCCTCGTGCAGCGGCGCCAGCGCCACGGCGGCGACGGTGGCGGCACAGTTCGCGTTGGTCACGATCCCTCCCTTCCATCTGCGGTTGCGCCGCTGTGCGTCGAGCAACTGAAGGTGATCGGCGTTGACTTCCGGGATCACCAGCGGCACGTCGGCGTCCATGCGATGGTTCTTCGCATTGCTGAGCACGAGCCGACCCGCCGCTGCGAATGCCTGTTCGATCTCTCCCGCGACTCCGGAATCGAGGGCGGAAAAGACGATGGGCGCGTCCACCTGCCCGGGCGTGCACTCCATCACCGTGAGCTGCGCGACCTCGTCAGGCATCGGGCCTTCGAGCCAGCGGGCCACGTCAGCATACCGTCGCTTGGCCGAGCGCTCCGACGCGGCGACCGCGGTCACCGTGAACCACGGATGGCCCTGCAGCTGGCGGATGAAGGTCTGGCCAACCGCGCCGGTGGCACCGAGAACGGCGACCGGAATGCGGCGACCCCCAGGGAGTGAGGCGGAAGACGTCATGCAGGCAATAACTCGCGCACGAGGCGCTGGTAAGAGTCGACGGCAGCGCGCAACTCGGCGACCGACACGAACTCGTCTTGTGTGTGCGCGACGTGAATGGATCCAGGCCCAAACAGCAAGGGCGTTCCCCACCGGCTCAGCAGCGGGATGTCCGAGGTATAGGCGACAGGAATCGTCTCGAAGGCCGGGATCGTATGAAAGAACTGAGCCGGGATGTGCGAGCCGTAGTTGATCTCCGCGCGACCACCAACCCACTGCTCCAGCCTCGCCTTCACCACGCTCACATCTCCCACCAGCCGGAACATCAGCTCGCTCTCACAGAGACCCGGGATGATGTTGGCCTCGGTGCCACCGTGAATCGTGCCGATGTTGACGGTTGTCTCGCCCAACCGCTCGTCTCGAGGCCACTCCACGTCGCGCAGCGTGGGCAGCAGCGCCAGCATCGGCTCGATCGCCGAAGCGCCGAGCTGAGGATACGCCGAGTGTGCCTCACGGCCACGCGTCTTGAGTGTGACGCGCAACGATCCCTTGCAACCCACCGCGAGCCGGGATTCGGTCGGTTCGCCGTTGATCAGGAACTTGCTGGTGGCGGGGAGCCGGTTGGCCATCCGCGCGCCGTCCGACCCCTTCTCCTCTCCGACAACCAGTAGCACATCCACTCGATCTTCGCCCTGCTGTGCCAGGGCGTCGGCCGCGCACAGCATGGCCGCGGCAATCCCCTTGGCGTCGCACGATCCGCGTCCATGCAACTTGTCGCCCACGAGTTTGGGCGGCAGATGCGGCGGCACGGTGTCGAGGTGCGTCGACAGCGTGACCCCGCCACCGGCGCGCGACGCCCAGACATTCCCGCGACCCGGTGTGACTTCCTGCACGGTGACGTTCCACCCACGGGCCACCAGCCATCGCGATACGAAATCGACCGCCTTCCCCTCACCACCAGTGGGCGATTCGATGGCCAGGAGCTCGGCAGCGAGGGCGACGACGTCGGACATTCTGGGAACGAGGAGACGAGTGGACGAGTGGACGAGTCGATGGGACGTCGGCGCTAGCGGGTGAACATCGAGACAAACCACTCGTCTACTCGTCCACTCGTCTCCTCGTCCGCAAACGTGCGAAGGGCGGGATTCGAACCCGCATCCCCTTACGGGGAGGGGATTTTAAGTCCCCCGCGTCTACCATTTCGCCACCCTCGCGATCGAGGCGGACCGGCACACGCACCTCCAGGCACAACGTGGTACCGGTTGTACGCGCGATCTCGCGTGTCACGTGCGCCCGAAGTATAGCCGCAGCACAGATCGAGATGGAGGTCTCTGCGCCGTTACCCGGTTCACTCTGCGCCTGGCGTGAACAGCTCTGTTTCGTCGATGTCGCCTCCCTCTTCGGCGCGCGTGAGCCAGACGCGAGGGGGGTGCCCCCAGCGCTGCGCATAGGCCGGTGCGATCGTAGTGCCGAGGGCCTGCAGCCCGTCCTCCGTGCCGACCGCGATCGCGCATCCGCCCCACCCCGCGCCCGTCATGCGTGCACCGTCGATACCGTTTGCCCGCGATGCGAACTCCACGACCCAATCAAGTTCGGGGCTCGAGCAATCATAGTCGGTTCGCAGGGAGGTGTGCGACGCGTACAGAAGCTCGCCTAACGGCGCTCCCGAGCGCAGGGCATCCACGAACCGCCCGACCCGCCGCGTCTCGGCAATCACATGGCGGGCGCGGCGTCGGTCCGCGTCGTCCATCGGCACGGCATCCAGCGACTCGGGCTCCGCGCCTGCCAACGCCGTGAGCTCAGGGTCCGTCTGCTGGAGTGCACGAAGCGCTCGTCCGCATGAGCGCTGTCGTGCATGGAATGCGGAGGAGCTCCGGAGATCGCGCGGAACGGCGGTGTCGATGACGAGCACCGACTGCGAGAACGGCACCTGGTCCAGGCGACCGGACTCACACCAGATGCGAAGCGCATGGCCCTCGGTGGCGTAGGTACACGCCGCCTGGTCCATCATGCCGCACGACACGCCGACAAACTGCGTCTCCGCGCGATGGGCGACCGCGGCAACCGCATCCCAGGCGGTGACCATCGATGTTTTGGCCGAGACCACACCGGCCAGGGCCGTGGCAACTTCCAGCGCGGCCGATGAGCTGAGCCCGGCGCCCGAGGGCACGTCGCTCGCGATGGCGACATTCACCTCGCCGGTGTGCACGCCTAACGTGTCGAGCTCTCGCAGGGTGCCGTGGACGTAGTCCCACCACTGTCCCGCGGGGGAGCCGGACGCGACCGAGAAACGACCTGCCAGCGACTGCGTCGCCGAGACGGCGCGCGATTCACTGCCTGCGACCGGACCCATCGCCACCCAGGTGCGCTGGGCGATTGCGATCGGCAGGACTTCACCTCCGTTGTAGTCCGTATGCTCGCCAATCAGGTTTACCCGTCCGGGAGCGGAGGCCACCACCCGTGGCCACCGTGCGAACGTCGTGTGGAAGAGCGAGGCCGCGCGCCCGGCCGTCACGGATTCACGCCGAGCACGTGGACGGCGAGCCAGAGCATGTACGCCAGGAGACCTGCCAGCGAGGCGTCCCCGCCGTTCTCCACCGCACGACCTTCCGCATCGACGAACTCGGCCGCCAGTCCTCCGTGCAGCGGCGCGCGGCGCAACCACTTGAGCGTCTCACTGGCCTCGGGCCCGAGCAGATGCGCGATCTGCTGCACGAGCACCCGCGGCTCGATCTCGAGCGACCGCACGGTGCGTCGATAGGCAGAGTCGGAGCGATCGGCTGCGTCGTACATCGGGAGCCAGACCACCGATGCAGAAGGCTCATCGTCGGCCACCGCCTCGCCGGACAGGTTCACCGCCGACATGAGGATCTCCTTTCCGTCGCGCTCGCGGGTGAAGTGACGCTGGAAGGCGGCTCGCACCGCCTCGGGATCGTCGACGTTCTTGGCCGTTTCCTCGTCGAGCGTGCGCCGAAACACGTCGAGCGCCATGGCCGCCACGGCATTGCCATGCAGCGTATACGCGAATGGCGTCGGTTTGCCGGAGGGCGAAATCTCGGTCGAGAACAGGGGGAATTCTTCGTGCCGCCGAACGCGGACGTCCTCGAACGATCCGTAGAGGGTATCGGCGATCACGGGCTCTTCCACCACCTGGTCGTCGCCGGTTTCTCTGATGTATCGCTCGATCGCAATCGCGTAGGCCGATGCGCCCTCGAGCGAGAACCCCGGTTCGAACAGCGTGCCATCGAGGTAACGCACCCCCTGTCCCGGCGAGTACCCGTGAAGCTCACAGGCGCGCAGCAGGAGCTCGCGGGCGAGGGGTGCATCGGCGAGCTGGATCGCCGGAAGCGTCCACATCAACGCTTCCCACTCGCGCACCGTGACTCCGCGCGAGTGCCAGGGAACCCGTGTCCGCATCAGGTAAAAGTGCGCGTCATCGAGCGCACGCCCGACGCCGTAGAAGTATGCGAACAGGAGGTTGCGGTTGATCAGGCTGTCGAGCGCTTCGTTGCCCGTGCTCTGCTCGAGCGACCGCAGGGCATCACGCGTCGCCGACAGCAGATATCGCCAGCCACGCCGTCGCATCACGGCAACGGTCGCCTCGGCACCATCCCCTTCCGGCCCCACCGCGAGGAAAAACGCCGTGTCCGAGTTGCCGTTAGGCGGGAGACGGACATCCCGCCGGATGGAATAGCTGCGGCCGTTGTCGGTCGAGATCACCGCGGCACCGTCGGCCCCGATGGCGAGGGCGACGAGCCCGGGGACGGCCTCACCAGAGAGCACAACCGCGTCCGTGGTCCCCTGGCGCACGCAATGCTGATCAATGAATGGACGTGCCGCACGAACGCGCAGCTGACGATGTCCCAGCGCGCCGTCGAGAACAACGGTAAGCCGCACGGCATTCCCGGCGCGATTCTCGAACGCCAGCGCGTAGACCGCACCAGCCGTATCGGCGTCACGACCATAGGGCGCAAAGATGGTGGCACGCACCACCACATGTCCGACGGTCGCCGTGAACGTCGGCAACCAGCCGAATGCCCGCTCCCAGGCAAGGGCATGCTCCGACCAATCCACGGGCGCGCCGTCGATCGCGAGAAACGGCCTGGCCAGAGGCGGCTCTTTTCCGGAGGCGAAGTCGACGCCCCCTGCGAACTCGACGGCAGCGCGTGCGGCCCGATGCACCACGCCGACGGCATGAATGGCGCCGTCCAATGGGTGAATGCACGGCACCGAGATCCAGTGGTTGCCGGTGATCTGCCAGGGAACGGACGGGACGGGGATTGGGTCCAAAGCGAGACGCGGTACGGGAGAACCGGAGGTGTTCCTGCGAGCCAGCGCTGCTCCAACTTAGCGACCACGTGACTCCGCGGAACGCCACCCGGCCATCAGGGTTGAACGCACGAGTATGTTTCCTCACCCGATCCCCCCGCTAGTCGCTCACCGTCTACAACGCACCGACTTGCTTGCACGATTCTCCCCTCGCGTCACCTCGCGCTCGCAGCGCCTATCCTGGCTCCTCGGTGTTTGGTTCGTACTGACGTCCAGCATGCTTCTCCCGGGTCCGCTGAACGGGCAACGCGTGCTTGGTCCCTCGGAAGACGCCACGGTTCTCCCGCGCGGGATGGTGCGCGTCGCGGTGAGTCCCACGTGGGGTCGCTTTCACCGGCGCTTTGCCGATGGTCATGGCCGAGCAGCGCGGGGTGACGCGGAGGCGCTCGCGACAGACTACCACCTCGACTCGATAGGCGAGCGCCAGCTCCCGATCCTCACCCCGGTCAACGCTGGGCTCCGATCCATCCTCGGCGCAGCGGGTGGCATCCCGCTCTCGCTGGGGTCGTTGCACGCGCGATTCGATGCGACGGTCGCGACCACGCCCATCGCAGTGGAATACGGAGTGACCCGGCGCCTGATGCTCGGCGCGATGTTCCCGATCGTGAAAACGAGGACGGAGGTGTCGCTGAATCCGAATGCGGCCGGCACGAGCGGAACCGTCGGTATCAATCCGTCGTTTGGTTTTGCGGGGGCCCGCGCCACGAATGCGCGGGTCGTGCTGGAGCTCACCGCGGCTGCTCAGTCGCTGCAGTTGCTGCTGCAACAGTGCGCGGGCTCCACGGCGCCGAGCTGTTCCGCGGTCAATGCCGATCGCACCGGTGCGCAGACTCTGGTGACCGCCGCGACCACTGCCGCCGCCGGCATCGAGAGCGTGTATGGCGTGTCGGCCGCAAAGCCCGGCACGCGGCTCTCCCCGGTCGAACGCTCCAGGCCCCAGCAGGACGTGCTCGCGCGACTGGCGAATCTCTCCTCCACCTTCGCCGGGTTCCTCGGCGCCCCAACAAGCGGCAGCGACTGGATCGTGGCCCGGCCGGTCGGCGCCCCGCCGATCGGCTTTGCCGATTTTCAGAAGACGCTGACCGATCCGGCGTTCGGCATCAGTGCCGATTCCCTCGCGTCGGTGGAGACGAACCGACTCGGCGACATCGAGCTCGGGGCCAAGTTCCTGTTGTTCGATACGTTTGCCGGCCAGCAGGCACAGCGAGTATCTCCGCAGGGGTTCAACGTCCGCATCGCCGTCGCCGGCGTGTACCGGCTGGGCACCGGTGTGAAGGACTCGGTTGATCACTTCGCCGACATCGGAACGGGGGACGGACAGACTGATGTGGAGGGCCGGGTGTTTGCCGACCTCCTTGTGGGGCGTCGCTTCTGGACATCGATCGTGGCCCGTTATGGCGTGCAGCAGGCCGATGAGCTCACACGCCGCGTGCCCGTGGCGCCCCATGATCCGTTTCCTGCCGCCGACCGGAGGATCCTGCTGGAGCGTGACCTGGGTGACTTCGTGTCGTTGGACGTGTCACCGCGCTACGTCCTCTCCGACAACATCGCGTTAGGCGGCTCGTATCAGTACTACTCCAAGTCGGCCGACACCTATTCCCTGCGCGCGACGGCACCAACGCGTATCGATCCCGGCGTGCTGGCCCTCGGCACCGACCGCACCGAACAGCGCGCGCTGGCCTCGCTCACGTGGTCGACGATGGCGCACTACTTCCGCGGCCGTGCCCGCACGCCGATGGAAGTCAGCATCATGATCGGACGAACGTTCGCCGGTGCGAACAACGCACCGCGACAGTCGATCACGGCGCTCACCCTTCGGGTATATAACCAGCTGTTCTAGGGCGTGAGCGAGGGCGCGCCTGCCCGGCCATCACCGCCGCCATGCAGGCTGCAGCCCGCGCATGACGACCGGCCGACGCACCACCCGTCGGGCGCCTCGGGAGGCGCGGCGCGCGCTACCACCGGGCGACTGGCGAAGAGGGTCGGTCGTGACCGTGCGCGTGGCGTCCTCGTGCGACACCCTCCCAGAGTCTCGAGTCGACCTACCTCGTGCGGATACTTGCCATTACAACCACTGACTCCTACTAATTGGCGTTGAACGCTGGTTGACCCTGCACCGCGTCTTCGCCCCACTCACCGATCGAGCACGAGTCCGTGACGGGCGGCGCGTGAATGCGGCGCGAACGGGAGGTATACGGCATGCACGACTGCATCAGCCGGGTGGCACACGTCGCCCATCTGCTCCTGCGCCGACGGACGGTGGGTTGGACGTTGTTCTTCGCCGCCGTTTCCGGAGCGGCAGCTTGCAACGGGACCTCAACGTCGGAAGCCGCACAAGCGCCCATGATGGAGGACTCGCTCGCCGGAGCGCGCGCGTTGACCAGCCAGGAGAGCGACGGCCGCCGCATCTTTCGTTTTGATACGTTTGGAGACGAGCAGTTCTGGACCGACACGCTCCGGATGCATGAAGTGGTCGAGCAGAGTGTCGATCCGACGACGGCGCTGAAAGTCGGGCTCAAGGTCGATGCGTCGGTGCTGCCGAAGGGCCTGCTCGAGAAGGTCGATCTGACGAAGCCGGCCACCACTGTGGCGTTGCTCAAGCTGAACGCTGTGGTCGGCTTGCGGGGGACGGTCGACGCCAACAACCGCTTGACGAAACTCGGCATCACCTGCGCCCTGTGCCATTCAACCGTGGACAACTCCGTCATGCCGGGCATCGGCATGCGAAAGGACGGCTGGCCCAACCGCGACCTGAACGTCGGGGCAATCGTCGCGCTCTCCCCCGCCCTTCCCGCAGACAAGAAGGCCGTGTACTCGTCCTGGGGTCCCGGCAAGTATGACCCGCGCTACAACATCGATGGGAAGAACACGCCACTCGTGCTCCCGCCGGCGTATGGCCTGGCCGAAGTGAAGAACGAGACGTACACGGCCGAAGGCCCCATCTCCTACTGGAACGCCTACGTGGCCGTAACCCAGATGCACGGGCAGGGGAACTTCTCCGACCCGAGGCTCGGGATCAACATCACGCAGTCACCGGATCTCGTCACGCCAAAGCTCGAAGCCCTGCGCGCCTATCAGCATGGACTGAAGACACCCCGGCCACTGCCCGGCAGCTACGACCGAGTGGCGGCGGAACGTGGCCGGGCGCTGTTCGCGCAATCCTGTGCGACATGTCACGTGGGCGGTAGCGGCACAGACAACAACAATGGAAAGCTGCACGCGCCGGCCGAGACCGGGGTCGACGGCGCGTATGCGGCACGAACCACGACGAAAGCGTATCGCACCACGCCCCTGCGCGGACTCTGGCAGCATCCGCCGTACTTCCATGATGGAAGCGCAGCCACGCTCGCCGCCGTGGTGGCGCATTACAACCGGGTGCGCTCACTCGGCCTCAGCGCCGAGCAGCAGCGCGACCTCACCGAGTACCTGAAGTCGCTCTGACCCAAGCGCACTCAGCGCACGTTCCAGAATGCGTCGACGAGCCCGACGGCGGCCACCAGCGCCTCGGTCTCGTCGACGGTGTGACGGCGCCAATCGGGCCGGAGCTTGTCCTTGTACCACCCGTGTGCGAGCTGCCACCCCTGTTCCGGCGAGATGATCGCACCCCGCGGGAGATCACGCGCCCGGCACCAGCGATCGACGTGCTCTTCGTCCCGGAAGAGCAGCATCGTGCTTCAGGTAAAGCCGATGTTGTCCCACCAGCGATGCGCCGGGATCGCGAAGTGAATCACGCCCTCGCTGGGCGACAGCGCGCCGTGCGTGACCTCCAGTCTCATCGACTCGCCGCAGTCGCCACAGGGTGCCGTGATCACCCCGTCGGTTCCGAGGGCGGCGACGATTCCTAACGCATCCCAGATGCAGATGCCCCAGTAGCGCCGGCCCCCGACGTCCACGCGGAACCCCGATGGGACGGCACAGAATGGATTCGCGGCCCAGATGTTCCCGTCATTCGGCGCCAGGATGAGCACCTTGCTCGCTGCGAGGTATCGCAGCGCCTCCTGTATCTCGGCCGAGTCGCGCGCGAGCGCCGTCGCGATCTCGGGCGGTTGCGGCACCGCACCGCTCTTCGCCGCTTCGCCAAAGACGTAGAGTCGAACGTCTCGGGCAAGCGCCTCTCTGCTCGCCGCCTGATCAGCCATGGACGTCACTTCCCTCCGTCGCCCGTCTCCGGGATCTTGCCGGTCGAGCTGCCAACGCGCCAGCGGGGATATCAGGTCGTCGGACCCCTCGAGGCTGCGCAGCGTCGACACCGCCCAGGAGCGAACGCGCTCGGGTGCTGCAACACGTCGGTCGCGACGGCCGGAAAGTGCTCCGCGCGTCCGGATCCACCCGGAATGTCCCATTCCATCGCCAGCGGCGCCTGGCATCGATCGTGACAGGTGCCGCCGGGATTCACCGAGGCTCCGCATTCCTGCCAGGTGGTGGGCACGGAACCTTGGCGATGATCGCTGACCGTGAGTCTGGGGGTCCCCTGCCTAACGGGTTCCGATCGTGATGTTCAGGCCACCTGTCAGCTGCACGGACGTCCGATCGGCGAGGATTGAGCGGAGCTCCACGAATGGATGAATGGCCCCGGTGCGTCCTTCCAGGCCGGCCAGCAGGTTGAGGCCGGCCTCGGTATTGCTCACGTCCCGAAAGCTGGCCCTGGTCAGATTGAGCCCGGTCCCAATGTAGAGCATGCCGGCGTCCCGCGGCAGCGGGCGCAGCTTGATGTCACCATTGAATCCGAGCAGCGATCCCCGATCCGGAAAGAAGAACTCGACGGAGGGATAGAAGTCGAGGCGGCTGCCTAACGGCAGGCCCAGATGAAACCCAACAGCCGCCTCCTCGAAGTCGAAGTTGTACGTCACCCGTGGTCCCATGTGCACTGCACCGGTCTGCGCCTGCGCCGCGGTGGCGCTTGCCATCACGATCATCGCCGCGGTCACCGCCATCACCGATCGTATTCGCATGATGAAGTCTCCTGAAGAGTATGGCGCACGCCAGCGTGCGCGGGCGTGGGCCGAAGGCGCGCAGTCGCGCCTCCGCCACTCAAACGCGCGGGAGCGACGCTTGTTCCCGGCGCGAGTTGTGACGCCGTTCACACTACCAACGAAGGAGAGGGCGTATCTATCACCTGCGAGGTATGCAGCGCGACGCAGGACCGCTATCGTGTGATGGACGGATCGCGTACCGTGCGGTTTGCCTGACGAGTCGCACAGGCGGGCCTTCGGACAACCGTCAGGTACGAGCAGTGAACCTTCACATAGATGGGTCTATTATGAATCGCTCCAACTCCCACGCGCTCGAGGATGACTTCACCACCACCCGTCCGAGCGTTGCCGAACCCCTGTTGCACCGAGCCGAGCGACTGAAAGCCGCACTTGGTGACACGGTCGACGAGCAGCTCCGCGTGGCGCGCCGCGCGGTACGGCGCACCCAGCATGCCGCCGAGGACCTGGCCGACGGCGTCCGCTTGCAAACCCGCCGCGAACCCATGAAGTCGTTAGGCATCGCTCTCGGCGTCGGGGCCCTGATCGGGCTCATGATCGGTTGGGGAGCTCGCAAGCGATAACAGCCTGACCGGACCACCACCGGCCCGACGAAGGCCGGCCGGCGTCCGCGCGCCTGGACGCAGCCTTCGCCGGAGGGTGGTCGCGCCCGCTCGGCCCGCCTCGCGACCCGCTCAGCGCGCCAGCAGCTCACGCGCGTGGTTCTGCCCTGTCTCGCTGGTCCCATCGCCGCCCAGCATGCGCGCGATCTCGTGGACGCGTCGGTCTCCGTCGACGACATCGATGTCCGCCGTCGTTACTCCCCCCTTCGGTCCCTTGGCCACCACGATGTGGCGGTGCGCGCGTGACGCAATCTGCGGCAGATGGGTGATCGCAAACACCTGATGATGCTCCGCGACGCGGCGCATCGTATCCCCGACGCACAAGCCCACCCGACCGCCGATGCCGGAGTCGACCTCGTCGAACACGAGCGTGGGAACCCGGTCGAGCCGCGCCAGAATGGTCTTGAGCGCGAGCATCACCCGGGCGAGCTCGCCACCGGAGGCGACACGGGCCAGCGGCCGGGCGTCGTGGCCCACATTGAGCACGACGAGGAACTCCACGGCCTCAGCCCCCGTGCGGCCGATGTCCTCGCGGTCACGCAGCGCGACGGTCAGGTGGCCGTCGGGCATGCCCAGGTCAGGCAGCACACCGTCCACCTCTTTTTGTAACTTGCGCGCTGCTCTGGCGCGCGCCGCTGACAACAGCTTTGCTGCAGCAGCGAGCTCCTCGTGCGCCCTGACCTCGCGCTGCGTCAGCTCCCCCAGGTCGAGCGACGCCGTGTCCAGGAGCTCGAGCTCATCCTGGGCCGACCGCAGCGCCGCGAGCACCTCGCCCAGCGTACCTCCATACTTCTTGATCAGGCGATACAGCAGGTCGCGTCTTCGGTCCACCTCGGCCAGGCGCCCCGGATCGACATCGAGCCCGTCCTCGTAGTGCCCGGCCTCGCGCGCCAGTTCTTCCAGCTGGAGGAACGCCGCATCGAGTATGTCGCGCAGGCGCTCGAGCGATGGATCCACTCGCGCCGCCGCGCCTAACGCCCGCCGGGCGATCCCCAGCGCCCGCAGCGCTCCCTCCTCGTCGTGCTCCACGGCGCTCCGCAGCTGCTCCACGTGCTGCCGCAGCTCCCCGACGTTGGACAGCCGGCGGTACTCCTCTTCGATGCGGACGTCCTCGCCGACCACGACCCTGGCGTCCTCGATCTCCTTGACGACGTGACGCAGGTAGTCGGCGCGTTTGGCTGCCGCGTCGCGTCGCGAGACCAGCGATGCGATCTCGCTCCGGACCGCGCTCAACGCGGCGTGGGCCGTCTCGACGCGCTCCGCGAGTGCTCCCGCCGCGGCGTAGGCATCGAGAATCGTGCGTTGCGCCTCAGGATCGAGCAAGCCGCGCGACTCGTGCTGTCCATGGATGCTCACCAGCCGCGACCCGATCTCCGCGAGGGCTCCCGAGGTGACGGTAGTCCCGTTGATCCAGGCACGACTCCGCCCGCTCGCCGCGACCTCTCGCCGGAACACGACGATCCCATCGTCGACGTCGATCCCCCGCTCATCCAGCGTCGTCGCCACGCTCGCGTGCGCGGTGATGTCGAACACCCCTTCCACCGTCGCTTTGTCGGTGCCGGTGCGAACCACGTCGGCCGAAGCCCGCTCCCCGAACAGGAGGCCTAACGCCTCCACGATGATGGATTTCCCCGCCCCCGTTTCGCCGGTGAGCACATTGAATCCCGACTCGAGCGGTAGAGTCACGGACTCGATGATCGCGACGTTGCGGATGCGGAGCTCGGTCAGCAAGGCTGGGACGGCTAGACAGATCGACGGATGGACGGATAGACGGATGGTAGTTGTGACACGGGACGTTAGCGAGCAACCCAAGGTACCGGACGCCGCTCACGGCGCGTCGACCAACGATCCGTCCATTGTCTATCAGTCCCGTGGTTCCCCCATCAAGAGCCTCCCCAGCCCAGCTTGTGCCGCATGCGGGCAAAGAAGGTCGTCTCGGGGAACCGGACGAGCCGCACCCGCCGGCTCGCCCGGCGGACGGTGAGCACATCGCCGTGCACGAACTCGGCGCTCTCCTGTCCGTCCACGGTGATGAGTTGCTCGCTCTCGTCATCACCGACCCGCAGGCTCACCGTCGTCGTCGGTGACAGCAACAGAGGCCGGACGGTCAGCGTGTGCGCCGAGATCGGTGTCAGCGTGATCGAATCCAGCTCGGGATGCACGATCGGTCCGCCTGACGAGAGCGAGTACGCGGAGCTTCCCGTCGGTGTGGCGAGGATCAGGCCGTCGGCGGCGTAAGACGCGATCCGCTCACCATTCGCGTCGACCACCAACCGGATGACGCGCGCCTTCCCCCCCGAGTGCAGCACCACGTCATTCAGCGCGAACCAGCTCTCCAGTGACACGCCGCTGCGCGACAGCTGGGCCTCCAGCATCATGCGATCTTCGGCGACGTAGTCGCCCCTGGCGAAGCGCTGCAGCGCTTCCTCGGCCTCGTCGCCACCGCAGGCAGTGAGGAATCCGAGCCGCCCGAGATTGACGCCGAGGATCGGCAGATCGCGCCCGTCCAGTGCCCGAGCGCCGCGGAGGAACGTGCCGTCGCCGCCTAACGTGATGAGCGCGTCGATGGCGGTCGCTGCTTCCATCCGCTCGGCCCGCGGGAGGAGCTCGTACAGGTCAGCCTCGAATATGAGTGTGACCCCCGCTGAGGGGGCCACATCCTGGAGACGGTCGAGAAACGACGCGAGCTCGGGGTAGTCTCGGTTGCCGACGACGCCAATTCGCATCATCCGGCAACCGCCTCCGACTCGTGCAACGCCCGCACCTTCTCGGCAATTCCAGCGGCATCGAGACCGCACCACGCCAGTTGTCTCGCTCTGGGTGCGGCATGGATGATCTGATCCGGCACCCCGTGCGGCACCACGCGCACCGACGGCTCGAGACGCTGTACCACGCCGGCCATGTACGAGCCAAAACCGTTCACGACTGTCCCCTCTTCCACGACCAGCAACGTGCGATGGTCGGCCAGGATCGCGTTCAGCGTGACTTCGTCATACGGCTTGAGAAAGCGCGCATTCACCACGCTGACATGCAGTCCCTCACCGCCGAGCACCGCGGCGGCGGCCAGCGACGGGAGGACCATGGTGCCGACCGCAAGAATCGCGACGTCGGTGCCCTTGCGCAGGACTTCCCAGCTGCCGAATGGCGTCGCCTGAATGTCCCGCATCGCGCCCACCTCGTCGGGCGCGGCATCACGGGGATAGCGCAGGCAAAACGGCCCATCGTGGGCGACACCGGCCTTGAGGAGCGCCAGCATCTCCGTGGCGTCTTTCGGCGCCGTCACCACCATATTCGGCACCGCGAGCATGTAGGCGATGTCGTAGAGCCCCATGTGTGTCTCGCCATCTTCCCCCACCAGCCCGGCGCGGTCCAGACA
Organism: Gemmatimonadaceae bacterium; assembly: GCA_052387735.1. Classification (GTDB taxonomy): domain Bacteria; phylum Gemmatimonadota; class Gemmatimonadetes; order Gemmatimonadales; family Gemmatimonadaceae; genus RBC101. The sequence continues at coordinate 25,344 of JBQTIW010000217.1, read as the reverse complement.
GAACGTCACCGGCAGCTTCTGGATGGCGACATCGTGGATGATGTTGTCGTAAGCGCGCTGCAGAAACGTGGAGTAGATCGCCGCCACGGGCCGCAGGCCGCGTGTGGCCATGCCACCAGCGAATGTGATCGCGTGTCCCTCGGCGATGCCGACGTCGAAGAACCGCTTCGGGTGCGCCCTGGCCACGGCTTCGGTTCCGGTGCCACTGGGCATCGCGGCGGTGATCGTGACCACGCGCGGATGCTCGTCCATCAGCTCGGTGAGCCCGCGACCGAAGATTTTGGTGTAGGCCGGGTTCGCGCTCGACGTCTTGAGCTGCTTGCCGGTCGCTGGATCATGTCCGGGCGGGAGCGCGTGCCACTTCTCACCGTGCTCGCCCGCCGGGAACCCCTTGCCCTTCTGGGTCACCACGTGCACGAGCCGCGGACCAGTCATCCCACGCACCGCGCCTAACGTCTCGACCAGCTGTCCCATGTCGTGGCCGTCGATCGGGCCGAAGTAGCGGAAGCCCAGCTCCTCGAACAGCACGCCCGGGGTGAGGAACGACTTGACGCTCTCTTCCCACTTCCGGACCAGCGTGTCCAGCGCGTGGTTCTTCTCCAGCAGTTCACCGATCTTGCTGCGGATGCGATTGTAGATCGGATTGCGCTGGACCTGCGTGAGATACTTGGACATCGCCCCCACATTGGGGGCGATCGACATCTCGTTGTCGTTCAGGACGACGATGATGTCCCGATCGGAGTGCCCGGCGTTGTTGAGCCCCTCGTACGCCACGCCGGACGTCAGTGAGCCGTCGCCGATGATGGCCACCACCTTGTACGTGTCGCCCAGCACGTCCCGGCCGGCGGCGATGCCTAACGCGGCAGAAATCGAGGTGGCGGCGTGTCCGGCCCCAAACACGTCGTACTCGCTCTCGGACCGCTTGAGGAAGCCCGACAGGCCTCCTTCCTGTCGCAGCGTCTCCAGCCGCCGATTGCGCCCGGTCAGGACCTTGTGCGGATACCCCTGGTGGCCGACATCCCAGACGAGCTGGTCCCGCGGCGTGTCGAAGACGTGGTGCAACGCCACCGTAAGCTCCACGACGCCGAGCCCCGCCCCGATGTGCCCTCCCGTGCGGGAACAGACGTCGATGAGTCGCGCGCGCACCTCGTCCGCCAGAGGCTGCAGCTCCTCGCGCGTCAGCGTGCGAACATCCGCGGGAGATTCAATGTGCTCGAGTAGCGCCATGGCTGATTGGGAAGGTGTGCGATCTGAAGCGTGGGCGGAAGCGGGGCTGCAGACGGGACGCGGGAGACGGGAGACCGGATGGCGTCACCCCCGTCACGACCGGCGGTTGACGGCGAACTCCGCAAGGGCGCGGAGCTCGCCTCCCTCGAGGCCCGCGGCGTCGAGCGCCAGGCAGCCTTCATCTACAAGGCCAAGCGCGCGCGCGCGCGCACCGTCCACGCCGAGGAGGGCAGGATACGTGCTCTTCTGGAGATCGAGATCCCGCCCCGCGGTTTTCCCCAATTCGGCTGTGGTTGCGGTCACGTCGAGCACGTCATCGGCGATCTGAAACGCGAGGCCGACCCGGGCACCATAGGTCTCCAGCGCGTCGATCGCTCGCGCACCGGCACCGGCGCCGATACCGCCAATCGCCACCGCGCATTCGATCAGACGTCCCGTCTTGCCGTGGTGAATGCGCTCGAGCTGCTCGAGCGTCACCATCTGGCCTTCGGCCTCCAGATCGAGCAGCTGGCCCCCCACCATCCCCTCCGCCCCCGAGGCCCGCATCAGGCGGCGCACGATCTCCGTCCGTCGCGCGTCACCCAGGCCTAACGAGACAGCGGCACGCCACGCGGCGCGTGCGGCCAGCGGAATCATCACGAGACCCACTGTCGTGGCCGTCGCGACATCGAAGGCGCGATGAACAGTCGGACGCCCGCGCCTCACGTCATCGTCGTCCATGCACGGCAGGTCATCGTGCACGAGCGAGTATGCGTGCACGACTTCCACGGCCGCGGCGAGGTCGTGGGCGTTGCCCATCCCCCCGCCCGCGTGGTACGCGGCGAGCACCAACAGTCCCCTGATCCGCTTTCCTTCACCGGAGAGCGCATAGGCAATCCCCTCTCCGACGCGTCCGGGGACGAGCGCACGCGCCTCATCCGCGAGCCGGCGAAGCGAGGAATCGATCCCTGCTCGTCCGGCGATCGTCACGTCGAACCCGACGTCAGGCATTGAACTCCGTGACGTTGAGCACGCCACCCGCCTTCGCCACGAGCACCTTCACGCTTTCTTCGGCGCGCGCGAGATCGGCGCTGGCGACGCGAAGGTGTTCGATCCCCTCCTCGAACAATACCAGCGCCCGATCCAGGGGTACGTCGGGGCGCTCGAGCTCTTCCACGATGGTCTCGAGCTTCTGTAGCGATGTCTCGAACGATGCCATACCGGCTCCTTACGCCTGGGGTGTCGGGTTCGGTTCCACCCGATTCACGTCGGCGAACAAACGGCCATCCTTGAGGCGCACCACGATCGCCCCACCCGCCTCCACCTGTTCCAGCGTCGTGATCACGTGGCCTGCGTCATCGGTGACGAGCGCATAGCCACGCCCCAGCGTTGCCAGGGGACTCAACACATGAAGCTTGCCGGCCAGCGCCTGCAGGTGCAGCCGGCGCTGTTCCGCCAGTGCGACCGCGGCGAGCGTTGCGCGCCGGGCGGCCTGGCCGAGCAAGCGTCGCTTCTCACGCACCCGCGTCGCCGACGCATCGGCCAGGCGGCGCCCGAGGACGCGGACCACGCGCAGCAAATCCGACAGCACGGGCACCGCGCGCTCGGCGGCCGCCGATGGCGTCTGCGCGCGGAAGTCGGCCACCAGGTCGCAGATCGTGAAGTCCACCTCGTGCCCGACGGCGGAAATGATCGGGACGGGGCACTCCGCAATCTTGCGCGCGAGCTTTTCGTCGTTGAACGCCCATAGGTCTTCACGCGACCCGCCACCGCGACCAATGATGGCAAGGTCCGCCCCACCCCATCGGTACAGGCGATCGAGCGCGACCCGCAACGATCGCGGTGCGTCCTCGCCCTGTACAATGGCGGGGACAAGGACGATCTCGACCAGGGGGTTTCGCCGCCTGACGACGGAGATGATGTCGTGAAATGCTGCTCCGTCGGCACTGGTGACGACCGCGATGCGCCGCGGGAAGAACGGAAGGGGGCGCCGACGTGCCTCATCGATCAGACCATCCGCCAGGAGACGGGTCTTCACTTCCTCGAACGCCTTCCGCCAGAGGCCATCGCCCTGAGCCTCGATCGCGCGGACGGAGAACTGCAGTTCGGTGCGCGCGGTGAAGACATCGAGCGCACCGAGTACCACGACGTGCATCCCCTCGTCGGGCGCGGCGGGCACGCGCCAGGTCGCCGACGCCCACATGACGCATCGGAGCGAAGACTGCTGTCCCTTGAGGGTGAAGTACCAGTGTCCGTTGCGGTGCCTGGTGAACTGCGTGACCTCGCCCCCGACCCACATCGCCGGGAAGCTGCCCTGCACCATCGTCCGCAGCAGCTGGGCGAGGTCGTCGACGCTCAACGGCGACTCGGCGCTCTCGCCCGGTGCCGCGTTAGGCGAGCTCCGCTTCCGCGCAGCGGGCGCCGGCGAGTGGGCCCCGGGAAAGAGGTCCGGCTCTCGCGGTCGTGACGACGACCCCGGTCGAGACGGCCCGCGCTTCACATCCCCGCCTGACGCGCCGCCCTCACCGTGTTCTTGAGCAGCATGGCGATGGTCATAGGCCCCACACCGCCGGGAACCGGTGTGATCATCGACGCCACGCGTCGCGCGCTCTCGAAGTGCACGTCTCCGACGATGCGATAGCCCTTCTCGGCAGCGCCGTCCGGCACCCGGTTGATTCCGACATCGATGACGACCGCTCCCGCACGGATCATGTCACCGGTAATGACCTCGGCCCGACCCACCGCCGCGATGAGGATGTCGGCACGGCGTGTGTGGGCAGCCAGGTCCTTCGTACGGCTGTGACACACGGTCACGGTGCAGTTGCCACCAGCACTGTCCTGCACCAGCAACGACGCCATCGGCTTGCCCACGATGTTACTGCGACCGATGACGACGGCTTCCATGCCATTGGTGGCGACGCCGTACCGGACCAGCAGCTCCTGGACGCCGGCCGGCGTACACGGAGCAAACCCGTCTCGCTCGCCGATCAGCAGCTTGCCGACGTTCACCGGGTGGAAGCCGTCCACATCTTTATGAGGAACGATGCGGCGGAGGACGGTCGTCGAGTCCATGTGCTTCGGCAGCGGCATCTGGACCAGGATCCCGTGCACGGTCGGGTCGGCATTGAGTCGATCGATCACCGCCTCGAGCGCGCCTTGCGTGGTGGACGCCGGCAGGCGGATGGTTTCCCCCTTCATGCCGAGCTCCTTGCTGCGCTTCTCCTTTGAGCTCACGTAGACGGTGCTCGCCGGATCTTCGCCGACCAGCACGACCGACAGTCCCGGCACGATACCTTTTGTCGCGAGCGCCACGACTTCGCGCGCCACGTCCGCGCGCACCGCCCGAGCGACCTCCTTGCCGTCGATGAGCTGTGCGCTCTCGACCATACTATCGTGCGACATCGACCGCCCTCGTTTCGCGAATGAGTACCACCTTGATCTGTCCCGGATACTGCAGTTCGGCTTCGATCCGCCGCGCGATCTCATCGGCCATAGCGGTCATGCGATTGTCATCGACGCTGTCCGGCGTCACCAGCACGCGCACCTCGCGCCCGGCCTGGATCGCGAACACCTTCTCGACACCGCGATAGCTGCTGGCGATTTTCTCCAGTCCCTCGAGTCGCTTCACATAGGTCTCGAACGCCTCGCGACGTGCGCCGGGACGCGAGCCGGAGATGGCGTCGGCGGCCTGCACGAGCACCGAGACCTCGCTCTCATGCGGCACGTCGTCGTGATGGGCCGCGATGCAATTCACGACCAGGGGGTTTTCACCGTACTTCGTCGCAACTTCGACACCCAACTGTACGTGCGTGCCCTCATGCTCATGGGTGAGCACCTTGCCCACGTCGTGTAACAGCGCCCCGCGCTTCGCCATCGTGACGTCCAGCCCGAGCTCGGCCGCCATGATCCCGGCCAGGTGCGCGACTTCCTTGGAGTGATCGAGAATGTTCTGGCCGTAGCTCGTGCGCCACTTCATCCGGCCGATCAGCTTGATCAGTTCTGCGTGAAGTCCGTGAATCCCCGTCTCGTACGCCGCCTGCTCGCCCAGTTCGACGATCTGCTGCTCGACTTCACGGCGGGACTTGGCGACTACTTCCTCGATGCGTCCTGGATGAATGCGGCCGTCAGCCACGAGTTTTTCCAGCGCCAGGCGGGCGATCTCGCGCCGCACCGGATCGAAGCACGAGACCACGACGGTATCAGGTGTGTCGTCGATGACGACGTCCACGCCGGTGGCAAGCTCGAAGGCGCGGATGTTACGCCCTTCTCGGCCGATGATGCGACCCTTCATTTCGTCGTTCGGCAGCGCGACGGATGAGACCGAGATCTCGGAGGTGTGTTCCGCTGCGATGCGTTGCACGGCAAGCGCGACGATCTTCTTCGCTTCACGCTCGCCATTTCGTTTGGCGGTCTCGCGGATCTCGCGCAGCCGGTTTGCCGCATCGGCCTCGGCTTCTTTCTCGAGCCGATTGATGAGCTCAGCCTTGGCTTCGGCCGCGGACATGCCAGCCAGCGATTCGAGTCGACGGCGCTCGTCGGCAATCAGCCGATCGAGCTCGCCCTCGCGATCGCCGACCGATTTCTCTTTCCGCCCGAGGTCGCTCGCGCGGCGTCCAAGGTCGCGCTCGCGCTGATCGAGGAGATCGAACTTCTTGTCGAGTTGGGTCTCGCGGTCCTGCACGCGTCGCTCTTCCCGCTCGACCTCTTCGCGGCGGTGCCTTGCTTCCGTTTCCCAGGATTCACGCGCCTTGATGAGCTCTTCCTTTCCGGAGAGCACGGCGTTCTTCCGTAACGATTCGGATTCGCGCTCGGCGTCGCCGACGATGCGCTTTGCCGTTTCTTCGGCGGTCGACCTGGAGCGCTTCTGCTCTTCGAGGGTCGCGTTCCGACCCTGCGCCCGCCCAAAAACGAAGAACGCTGCGGAGGCGATTATCACGAGCACGCCAAGCGCAGCGACCAGGATGGTCTGAGTCATTGATCTATTGCTCCACCGCGGCAGCAGTTCCGCGAGGTTCAGGGGAACCCGACGCCGAGTCCGTTGGGGAGCGCCGAACCGAATCAGGGCCGTCGACCTGGCACCGACGAAGGGTGCGAGGTGGAAGGCGCTAAGTCGTGCTGGAGCTACGACCTACGGCCCGGAGGGCCATGGAGCAAGCTAAGCCCGGATAGGCGGAAGGGGCAAGACGGACGCATCGACGAGCACCTATCCGTCCACCCGTCCATCCGTCGATCCATCCTTTGGCGCCATCGCGCTATGCTCACCGCTGTCCCCGCGCTTCGCCGGCGGCAGCCAGCGCCGAATCTCGGCTGCCAGGCTCTCGATCTCATTGTCGACCTGCGCTTGGGCGCTGCGCGCCTTGAACAGCTCGTCGGTGATCTGCAAGGCGGCCATGATCGCCGCCTTCTGCGTTTCGATCACCGGACTGGAGTGCAGAACCTGCTTGATCGCCCGATCCACGTATTCGGCGACCGCGCGCGTGTGCTCCGGCGTTTCGTCGCTGCGGATGGTGATGTCATCACTCAGGATCGTGACTTTGACCGTGTGACGCTTGTCGCTCATGCGCCGGCTCCGGCTGGAGTCCCGCCTGACGACCCGCTCGGGCGGCCGTTCTGCTGGCGGATAAACTTCACGCGGGCGGCGAGCTGACGCGTCCGTTGCGCAGCATGCCCCAAGCGCGCCTTGAGGTCGGTGTTCTCGGCGTCGAGTGCGCGCAATCGCTCGAGAATCGCTTCGTCACCGCCCATCGCGACCGCGGCTTCGAGGCTCCGTACCCGCGCTTCCGCTGCGTGTGCTCGCTTGCGGAACGTGGCCAACTCTTCTCCGAGACTGCGGACGAGGTGCTCGAGTTGCTTGAAGGCCGGGGACTCAGCCTGTGCGCGTTCGGATTCCAAGGTCTTTCTCCAGCGTTTGCAGGATCTTCGAGCGGCGCCCCTCGACTTCCTTGTCGCGAAGTGTGCGAGTCGGATCCCGGAAGGTCAATCGCCAGGCGACGCTTCGATGTCCCTCGGGGAGACCGGCGCCGCGATACTCGTCGAACAGCGTCAGATGCTCGAGAAGCGCGCCAGCGCTCTCGCGAATGACTCGCTCAACGCTGGCGGCGGTCAACGCCGGTGGCAGCACGAGTGCGAGGTCGACTTCGGCGGCGGGCGTCGAGGGAAGCGGTCTGAACCTCGGGTGCGCGCGCACCGGCGGCGCGGGTGGTTCTTCCGTCGCGTGCGCACCCCGCGGGGCAACGTCCGCGTTCTCCATTGGCCCAACGAGTATTTCCACGCCAAACGCCTCGTGCGCCCAGACAGGCCGATCGATGGCGAGACGCAGAATCCGCCCCAGGGTGACGTAGCCTTTGACGATGGTCCAGAGGAGGTCCCCGTCGCCCGGGACGAGCGCGATCTCCGGGCCGTGGAGCTGCCGAGCCATGCGCTCGCCTAACGCGCGCACGTCCCATACGTCCCACGCCGGCGGCTTGGGATCGGTGAAGTGTGGCGGACGACGCAGGCCCATCACCAGCGCTCCGGCCTGGATGGTTTCCCGTGGCAACGGGCCGGCGTCCGGCGCAAAAACGGCCCCGATTTCGAACAGCCTGAGGTTCCCTTCCATCCTGCCGAGGTTGTACTCGGCGCGCCGAGCGAGCGTTTCCAGGATCGAGGAACGAAGATGTGGCTCGTCCTCGGCGAGCGGATTGCTCACGCGTACGTGCGTGGCATCGTCGGCCTTCACGAACGGCATCGGCCGTACCTCGAGCAGACCCTCGCCGGCGAGGACCTCCCGCAGCGCACGCGTGACGCCGACGAACGGATGATCCGGGACCGTCCCGGCGCGTGACGGTGAGAGCTCATCGGATAGCGTGTCGAATCCGCGGAGGCGTGCGATCTCTTCCACGAGGTCGGCGTCACGGGCGACGTCGTTGCGCCAGGACGGCGGCGAGACCTCGAGCCGCGCGGGGTCGACGACATCGACGCCGAAACCAACACTGCGCAACATGCGGACGATCTCGTCCGAGGTCACGGCCGCGCCGAGCAGGCGCCCGGCACGTTCGGGTTTGAGAGTCACCCGGGCGGGCGCGGCGGGCACCGCACCCACGTCGAGCGGTGCCCCGTCCACCCGCCCTCCGGCGATCGCGAGGATCAGCTGGGTGGCCGCGACGAGCGCCTCACGGGTCGCCTCCGGGTCCACCCCCCGCTCGAAGCGATGGCTGGCGTCGGTGGAGAGGCCTAACGCACGACGTGCTTTCCGGACGCTCCGCGGGTCGAAGTACGCCACCTCGAGCAGGATCGCCGTGGTCTCGGCCGTGACCTCGGAATCCCGGCCCCCCATCACCCCGGCCACGGCGATCGTGCGCTCGGCGTCGGCGATCACGGTCATCGACGGATCGAGGCTGCGCTCGACCCCGTCGAGCGTGACCAGTTTCTCACCTGTGCGGGCCCGCCTGACGACGACGGTCGATGCCGCGAGCGTACCCAGGTCGAACGCATGCATCGGCTGTCCGAGAGCATGCAGGATGTAGTTGGTGGCGTCGACGACGTTGGAGATGGAGCGCGATCCGACGGCCTCCAGGCGTGTGACGAGCCACGCCGGCGAAGCGCCCACCGTGACGCCGCGGATCACGACGGCCATGTATCGCGGGCATCCATCGGGGTCCTCGAGTCTTACCGTGGCGCCGCCGCTCGAGGCCTGACGAGCGTCGGCAATCGGCTCGGGGACGGGAGCAGCTGCCTCCACACCCGTCTCCGCAGCGATCAGGTCGGACGGCGTTCGGAGTGGAGCACCGGTCAGCCCCGCAACCTCGCGCGCCATCCCGCGGTGTGACAGCAAGTCCGGACGGTTGGGGAGCACGTCGACGTCGAAGCAGACGTCGCTCAGCGGCAATGCCTCGAGCAATGGAGTACCGGTCGGCACGTCGACGTCGAGGGGCAAGATTCCGTCGTACTCCTCCCCGATGCCGAGCTCGCGAGCGGAGCACAGCATGCCACTGGACCACTCGCCGCGGATCTTTCGGCGCTCGATCAGGATGCCGCCCTTGTTGCCGGTCGGCATGACCGTGCCCACACGCGCGAACGGGTAGAGGGTCCCTTCGACCACGTTAGGCGCGCCGCACACCACGTCCTGCACCTCCCCCGATCCGTCATCGACCCTGGTGACCCAGAGGCTATCGGCATTGGGGTGCCGGGCGACCTGTACCACGCGGGCAACGACGATCGGGGCAAGATCCTGTCGCAGCTGCCGCACGTCGTCGATCGTGGCGACGTGACGGCCAATGAGCTCGGCGATCTCGTTGGCCGTGTGCGCGTGGGGAACGATGGTTCGCAGCCACTCGTGTGAGAAGAGCATCAGAGACGGGACGGGAGACGAGAGGTTGGTGGCAGTTGCGCGGCCATCGGGCTAGGCAAACTGCTCCAGAAACCGTACGTCCGAATCGTAGAGCAATCGGATGTCCGGAATGCCGTAGCGCGACATGGCAATCCGTCCTGGCCCCATGCCGAAGGCCCACCCCGAGTACTTCTCGCTATCGAGTCCCGCGGCTTCGATGACCGCCGGATGGACGAGGCCAGTACCCATGATCTCCACCCAGCGCTTGCCGCGTCCGTCATTGAGGTCGATCTCCACATCCATCTGGGCCGACGGTTCGGTGAAGGGGAAGAACGACGGACCGAAGCGCGTTCGCGTACTCTGGCCATAGAAGCGCTTCGCAAAGTGCGTAAGCGTGGCCTTGAGGTCGGCGAAGGAAATGTCCTCATCGACGGCGAGCCCTTCGAGCTGAGCAAAGGCCGGCGCGTGCGTGGCGTCGAAGAAATCCCGGCGATACACGTTGCCTGGCGCCAGCACCCGGATCGGCGGATTCCAGCGCTGCATCGTCCGCACCTGAACGGGCGACGTGTGGGTGCGGAGCAGCGCGCCCTCGCCCAGGTAGAGGGTGTCGTGCATGTCCATGGCCGGGTGGTCGGGCGGGAAGTTGAGCGCGCCGAAGTTGTACCACTCCGTTTCCGCCTCGGGGCCTAACGCGATCGTGAAGCCGAGCTCACGGAAGATGTCGCAGATCTCATCGATGACACGGGTGACCGGGTGCAGCGCGCCACGCCATGTGGTGCGCCCGGGCATCGTGAGGTCCACCGCGGGCCCGCGTTGCGCCTGCGCCTGGAGGACCGCGTGCCGGCCGTCGAGAGCTGCTTCCAGCGCGTCCTTCACTGTATTGACCGCGGCTCCAAAGGCGCGCCGGTCGTCAGGCGCGAGCGTAGGAAGCAGCGCCATGACCCGGGAGAGGAGTCCACTCTTCCGGCCCATGAGCATGTTGCGGTGTTGCGACCACTCCTCGAGCGAAGCGGCACTTTCGATTCGCGCCAGCGCCTGCTCGAGCTGCGCGCGCAATTCCGGCTCCACGACCGCACCCAGCCGGCCGACGGCCGCGTCGAGTCCAGGCCCGACGTCCGTGTTCTCGCGTTCCACCTGACAGCCTCTGTGCAGAAGGGCCCGACTACTGGGGGAAAGACAAAGGGCGACAGTGCGATGGGTGTCGCGCTGTCGCCCTTTGGGGTTCGCTGGTGAGACGGTCGTCTACGCCGCGAGGGCTGCGCGAGCCTTTTCGGCCAACGCGGTAAACGCGGCGGCATCGTGCACCGCGAGGTCGGCGAGCACCTTGCGGTCGACTTCGATCCCTGCCTTGTGCAGTCCGTTCATGAACACCGAGTAGCTCATGTCGTTGAGCCGCGCGGCCGCGTTGATGCGTACGATCCAGAGGCGCCGGAAGTCGCGCTTCTTGTTGCGGCGATCGCGATAGGCATAACGCCAGGCGCGCTCCACCGATTCCTTGGCCGGGCCCCAGAGCTTGCTGCGCGCTCCGAAATAGCCACGGGCCGCCTTCATGTACTGCTTCTTGCGCGATAAGCGCTTGGGATTGCCCTTTACGCGAGGCATGGTGGTCTCCTACGCCTGAATCAGTCGCTTGATCACCTTCACCTCGCCGTTGGTCGTCATGATGACGGGACGGCGCAGACGCCGCTTTCGCTTGGCGTCCTTCTTGGTGAGGATGTGACTCTTGTTGGCCTTGAGGCGGCGAATCTTGCCCTTCCCCGTGACGGAGAAGCGCTTCTTCGCCCCCTTGTGGGTCTTCATCTTCGGCATCGATCGGGTCCTCGCCTATTTCGGCGCGAGAATCATGGTCAACGATTTTCCTTCCATCTTTGCGGGGCTTTCGACCGTGCCTACATCGGCGAGGTCAACCTGCACGCGTTGCACTACTGCGTGACCAAGTTCCGGGTGCGCGATTTGCCGCCCGCGGAACATCAGGGTGACCTTCACCTTGTTCCCCTCTCCAAGAAACCGGCGTGCATGCCGCGTCTTCGTCTCGAAGTCGTGGTCATCGATCCCAGGTCGGAACTTCACCTCTTTGAGCTCGATCACATGCTGCTTCTTCTTCGCAATCCGCGCCTGCTTGGCCTGCTCGAACTTGAACTTGCCGAAGTCCATCACCCGAACCACGGGCGGCCGAGCCGCTGCGGCGACCTCCACCAGATCGAGCCCTGCCTCATCGGCAAGGGCAAGGGCCTTGTCCACTTCCATGATGCCGAGCTGGCTGCCGTCGGCACCGATGACGCGCACCGGACTGATTCGAATCTGGCGATTGACGCGAATACGCTTGGTTGTGTCCTGAATAGTCCCCAGCCCTCCGCAAAATGGGGGAAGCGCCTAACGGTGGAGCTCCCGGAAAAACGAACGCGGGCCCCTATGAGCCCGCGATCCACAACCGCCCACCCAAGCAAAGCGGCACGCGATCGACATCGAAGACTCAGCCAGCACCACGGTGTGTGGGCCGACAGGTGAGAGCTACGTTCGGCTCTACTTCAGCAGATTATGGCTAAGAACCTAAGGGGCTTGCGGTTAGGGACGCAAGTGGGGCGCGTTTCGAGCTGCCGGTGCCTCTCCAGACTCGCCTCACGGGGCTCGCCATTGGTAGTGACTGCAAGGGCGACACATTGGGAAGCACGAGAAGCCTGACGAGCCTGACACCGAAACGCTAGCCCGTCAGCCGGTACGCTTTCCCGTCGTTCTGGATCCGCCCCCACGTCACCGAGGCGTCATGCTCGAACACCATGAGCCACTCCTCAGCCACCGCTTGCGGGAATAGCCGTCGCTTGGACTCGAGCGTCACGAGCGGCTCGACGTCGTAGCCCATGATCCATGGGAGCGGCAGGTGGGCCGACGTCGGGCACACATCACCCAGAAACAGCGCCCGCTCCCCCTGGCCCCCGTCAACCAACAGACTCTGATGGAATGGCGTGTGACCCGGGCTTGCCAGGGACCGGATCCCGGGCAGAATCTCGCGCTCTCCGTCGATAAAATCGAAGCGGTCCGCCGCGATGATCGGATCCCAGTTATGACCGAAATAGCTGGCGGCCGTGCGCTCGTTGGTGTGCGTTGCCCAATGGTGCTCACCGCGCTGCACGCTGTAGCGCGCGTTGGGAAATGATGGCACCACGTCGCCTCCCTCGAGCACGCGCGTATTGCCGCCAGCGTGATCGAAATGGAGATGGGTGTTGATCACATATCGCACGTCGGCAGGAGAGAACCCGAGGGACGCGATGCCGTCTTCCAGCCACGTTTGTCCGTTCCTACCCTCGTTGTCGATGCCATAGATGTCGCGAAACTTGGCGTTCTCCTTGTTCCCTACGCCGGTGTCGATCAGCACCAGCCCCGCGTCGTGCTCGACCAGAAGGCACCGCATGCCGAGTCCGATGCGGTTACGCTCGTCAGGCGGGATGCGTTTCTCCCAGAGCGGTTTGGGCACCACGCCGAACATTGCGCCCCCATCGAGCTTCTGCCCGGCGGCCTGGATCGTGTGGATTCGGAACCTGCCCAGTGTCCGAGTCTCGACCGACGGTCGCGCGGCGATCATAACGAGGGGTCGAAGTCAACGGGACGCGGCATCGCCGAGCGTTTACGTCGCGCCCGGCCGGTGCGGCGGTCGATGCAGGCCGACAGCGCCGGCCACGCGCCGAGGCCGTGTTCGTGAGCGAGATCCAGGAGCCGGCAGAGAATCTTTGCAGTGGCCAGCGCATCGGGCCCGGCGCGATGACGCTGCGTGATCTCGACCCCGAAGTAGCGTGCCAGCGCGTCGAGTGTGCGTCGGCGCAGCTGCGGCAGGAGTACGCGAGCCAGCCGAACCGTGCATAGCTGGTCGCCCTCGAGCCGTGTCCCGTCGGCGCGCGCGAGTTCGGCGAGCACGAAGCGCCAGTCGAACGTGGCGTTGTGTGCCACGAACACTCGGCCTTTCAGCTGTTCGACGACCAGGCCGGCGATCTCGGTGAAGCGCGGTGCCGATCGCACCATCTCCCACGTGATGCGCGTCAGCGCCACGACCGATGGTGGAATGGGGCGCTCCGGGTTCACCAGCGCGACGAATGGCTCCCCGACGACTCCAGCATCGACGGGGACCACCGCGACTTCCGTGATCCGGTCACCCAACCTGGAGCTCGTCCCTGTTGCCTCCACATCGACTACCGCATATCGCAGCTGAGAGACTGAGACGGTGTCGGCCAGATCAACGGCCGCCAGAGACGGGACGAGGAGCGACCACTCGCCGCTCGAGGAGCGCGCAAAGTCGCTGTGCCGCGAAAACAGCGAATCCGCAATGCGCGCGGCGACGCGGGGAGGCGCGCCAGGCAGCGACAGCACATGCCCCAACAGTTCCGACGGTTGCATAGGTCCCCGCGCCAATGCCTCACGAGCCCGTGTGATGAGCAGGGTATCAGCGGTTCGTTCGCGGAGGCCGGGGAGCGGCAAGGCGGATGGACGGATGGACGGATGGACGGATGGACGGAGCGCAGACTATGTGACCGGCACCCGGCGATCAAGCGCTGGATTCCGCACCGCGGGTCGCCGGCGAACGGTCACACCGCGTCGAACATCACATGCTCCATTTCTTCACCGTCACCCCGTCTTTTCCGTCACGCGCCCACCGTCGCTGTGGGTATGCTGGTTCCTGGCCTGCGCGCCTGGCCGCCTCCGCACCTATTTACCTCACCGCCCTGACCGTCTACTTTGTGAATGAATTCACAAGCACAGAGCTCCGTGAAACGTATCGCTGACAGCACCGTCCGACGTCTATCCGTCTACCTGCGATTCCTCGAGGGATTATCGCAAAAGGGACATGCGACGATTTCGAGCGAAGAGCTCGCCAAGCATGGGGGCACGACGTCCGCGCAGGTTCGGAAAGACCTGTCGTTCTTTGGCTCGTTCGGAAAGCGCGGACTCGGGTACTCGGTCCCGGAGCTCACCGCGTCACTCCGCGAGATCCTCGGGCTCAAGCGGGAGTGGAGCGTGATCATTGTCGGGGCTGGAAAGATCGGCACCGCCCTGGCGCAGTACCACGGATTCCGGTCACGTGGGTTCAACGTGGTTGCGGTCTACGATTCGGATCCCAAGAAGATCGGTTCGAAGTGGGATGGACTCGTGGTGCGCGATTTCGCGAACCTGTCCAACGACATGCTAGAACTCGGAGCTGAGATCGCCGTCCTCGCCGTACCTGCCGACGGTGCGCAGCCCGCCGTAGAGCGGCTGGTCAGCGTAGGCATCAAGGCGATCCTCAATTTCGCACCAGTGCAGCTCCAGGTGCCCCCGGACGTTGCCGTGAGGTCCGTCAACATGGCGATGGAACTCGAGGGTCTCAGTTACGAGCTCTCCACCAGGACTCGTTAGATCTCGCCCGCCGCGCGCACGGCGCGGAACAGCGTCACGAACTCCTCCGGCGCAAGGTTCTCCGGCCGCGCGAGTGGATCGAGACCTGCACGATGGACCGCCGCCAGCGCCGCCGCCGCGTCGAGCTGCGTAACCGTCCGAACCGCCCGGGGCAACTGTCGTCGGCGTTGCCCGAAAAGCCCGATGACGAAGGCGCGGACCGCGTCTTCATCGCGGCCGGCCACGAGGCTCGTCTCACGTGGACGGAGCCGCACGATCTCCGACTCCACCGTCGGCCGAGGAACGAACGAACCGGGTCCGATCCGGCCCATCATCTCGACCTCGGCCACCAGCTGCACATTCACGGTGAGGGCGCCGTACGCCCTGGTGCTGGGGGATGCCGTCATCCGTTCCGCCACTTCTCGCTGCACGAGCAAGACGACACGCGAAGGGCGCGGTGAGCGCAGCGCATGGAAAATGATCGGCGTGGTCACGTAATACGGTACGTTGCCAACCAGGACGTAGGGACCGCCGGCGAGCGCGTGGAGGTCGACCGTGAGTACATCGGCGGCCACGATCTCCACCTTCGACTGCCGCTGATACCGTTCGCGAAGCAAGGTCGCGAGGTCGCGATCGATTTCGATGCCGAACAGCCGCTGGCAACGATCGACGAGGAGATCCGTGAGCGCCCCTTTCCCCGGTCCGATCTCGAGCACGGTCTCGGCACCGCGCAGTTCCAGAGCCTCCACAATGCGCTGCAGCGCGCGGCGGTCAGTCAGGAAGTTCTGGCCAAAGCGTTTGCGAACCACCTTGAGCGGATAGCGGGGAGTGGGGAGCGAACCGTCAACGAAGTTAGCACCGGTCGCTCCCCGCTCTCCGTTTTTCGCTTAGCTCCTCGCCACCACCAACGTCAGATCATCCCGTCTCGACGCATCACCGACGTGAGCGCTGACGGCAGCGAACACGCGCTCCACGATGATTGCCGGCGACTCATCACGCAGCGAGCGGACCAGATCGAGCACGCGTTGTTCACCCAGTCGCACGTCGGTGCGGTTTCGGGAGTCGGAGACGCCGTCGGTGAACAGCACCATCAGGTCGCGGTTCGGACTCCATTGTCGCTCACACGCGGACTGGGGCTTCGGGGACATGCCGAGCGGTGGGTCCAGAGCACCGAGTCGCTCCAGCGATCCATCGGCACCAACGATGAAGGCGTGCGGATGTCCGGCGTTTGCATAGCGCACCCTGCCCCGCGTGGGATCGACGACGGCGTAGAAGACCGAGATGAACATCTCCGTGCTCTCCAGCTCGTCCCGCAGCGTGTCGAGGAGCTTGCGCAGCACCTCGGCCGGATCCGCGGTCGACTGTGCGTGAATGGCGGACGCACTCATCACGAGCGCCATCACGAGGGCCGCGCGAATGCCGTGGCTGGACACGTCGCCGATCATGACGCCGGTCCGCCCCCCACCCAGACGGAACAGCTGGTAGAAGTCGCCCCCGACGCTATCCGCGGAGGTGACGCGCGCCGCGATCTGCGCTTCCGGGGCGAACAACGAAGCGTCGGGGAGCAGCTTGAGCTGCAGGTCGCTCGCCAGCTGCATCTCCTGCTGCAGCCGCTGTTGTGCCAACGAGGCCCGCACGAGCCGCGCGTTTTGGATGGCAGTGCCGATCTGCGTGGCGATGGCCGAGACGAGCTTCTCGTCGCCATGACTGAAGTTCTCCCCCGACCGGCGATCCGACAGCGTCACCACACCTAACGGGACCGCGCCATGGGGACCCGGATTCGTCCAGAGAATCGGAACGGCGAGCAGGCCACCCTTACGGAACAGGGCCTCCGCCTCGCACTGGCGGGCCTCGTCATCGAGGATGAGGCCGCGCTGCTCGCGAAACACGAACGACGTCACTGCGCGCGCGTCGCCGATGGCGATGGGCAGCGCTTCGCGAGGGTCGAAGCCGAGTGCGCTGACCACCTGCAGCGTATCCGTCACCCGATCGTGCACGAGGATCGATGCGCGCCGCGCACCCACGGTTTCGCTGATCTCGGCGAGGATCCTCGCCGCGGCTTCCTCCAACGACACCGTGCGCCCGAGGATCTCGCTCGTGGTGTAGAGGAGGTTGATTTCCTCGTAGCGCTCGGCCAGCTCATACGCGGCGTGCTCCACCTCCAGCGCCGACTGGAGGTAGTGACCAACAATCGGCAGCAGGAAGGCGAGATGGTCGGCCGCCTTTTGCCGCTGCGCGGGGGGACAGGGCCCCAGCCCGAGCCAGGCGCGGGGGTTCCCCGGTATCCCGCCGACGATCAGCGTGCCGGCTTCGACGGCCACTTCGGCCGGATGGCCGCCCGACGGCAGGAGGCGAATGACCTGTGGTGCCGCGACGGCCGTGTGTCCCGCAGCGACGACCAGTGGGCCGTCTTCCATCGGCTGCGTCCACAGCACCGCGGGGATTCCCACGGCGCGTTCGAACCGCTCGAGAACAGCGGTGAGCTCCTTCACGTACGATGGAGGGTGAGCCGGACGACGTTGCCTCCGTCCGTAAAGCGCTCAACCCGATCCATCAGTGCCCGCATGAGGTACAGACCCCGGCCGTCTTCGCGATCGAGATTGTCGGCGCTCGTCGGATCGATCGTGCACGCTTCCATGTCGAACCCCACGCCTTCGTCCGACACCTCGAGCACCAGGCAACGCTCGTCGAGCATCGCCCTGAGCCGCACGGTCTTGGAGCTGTCGTCACGATTCCCGTACAGGATCGCGTTGGAGAGCGCTTCGGTAAGCGCGACCGGTACCATGAGGTTGCACGCTCGGGGAGACATCTGCCGCTCGGCGCAGTGCTGCGTGACCATGCCTACGACGCCCTCGATCAAGCGAACGTCGCTCGGGAAAGACACTTCGATCGGGAACCCGTTTGTCAGTGGATCGCGGGCATTGCTGGGCAGAGTCATTGCAGATGAAAAACGCGCGTCTGGTGCCTCACGTCACATCACGGAGGCGCGGCGAGTCCAGCGGCGGAGGGCTCCAGGGAGCTCAGAAACTCGCCAGCCCCGCGTCTCGCGAGTGTGCGATCTGAAACAGCGTGTCCAGCTTGGTAAGCTCGAACAGTGTCTTCAGGTCGTCGTTGAGGCTGGCAAGCCGCAACTCACCCCCAGATTCGCGGATCTTCTTCGACAACGACACCAACACACCGAGACCTGACGAATCGATGTACCCCGTCTGGCTGAAATCAACGAGGAACCGGCGCTCACCGCGCTCCAGCTCATCGAGAACCTTCTGCTTCAGCTCTTGTCGATTCCCGACGATGAGCTGCCCTTCCACATCGACGACACAGATATCGCCGGACTTTCGGATTGCGAAGCTCATTCCAGTGCTCTCCATGGTTCCGTTCAAGGCTGCGTTCGCCACGCACCCGCTTGCAAGGCGGTGACGGCGGCCACGCTCATAATGTCGTCGGGCGAAGCGCCCCGCGACAGGTCGCTGCATGGTCTGGCCAGGCCCTGCAGGATCGGACCGATTGCGTTTGCGCGCGCCAGACGCTCCACCAGTTTGTACGCAATGTTGCCCGCGTCGAGCGACGGAAAAACGAGCACGTTCGCGCGACCGGCGGCGGGACTGCCCGGAGCCTTGCGCGAACCGACAGACGCAATGAGTGCCGCATCCGTTTGTAACTCACCGTCGACCGCAAGTTCCCGGTCACGCCGCGCGACGATGGCCGCAGCCTCGCGCACGCGCAGCACGGAAGGGCTCTCCGCGCTGGCACGGGTCGAAAACGACAGAAAGGCAACGATCGGTGTGTCACCGACAATGCGCGACCGGTCGTAGGCGGCGGCGATCGCGATGTCCGCCAGTTGTGCGGCGGTCGGTTCCGGAATGACCGCACAGTCCGTGAAGGTCAGCACCTCCCCTTCGATCGTTCGAAAGGGGGGGACCACCATGTAGAAGGCGCTCGAAACCGTTCGCACGCCCTGCTTCGGCCCGATCAACCACAGCGCCGATCGCAGGACTTCGGCGGTGGTATACACGGCGCCTGCAACGCATCCGTCAGCCTCGCCATGCAACACCAAGTCATCAGCAAAGAACAGCGGATGGCGTGCCAGCGACTGCGCCTGCTCTTCAGACATCCCTTTTGTGGCACGGCGGGCAAGAAGGTCGGCCGCAACCCGTCCGAGTCTTGCATCTCGAACCGGATCGATCGTTTCGACATCGAGTGCCAGAATCTCGAGACGCTGGTCCTCGCGCGCCGGATCGAGTACGACGAGCGGCTCAACGGTCCCCGCCGCCTTGAGCCGCCGGATCGCTGCACGGACGCGTTCGTCGGTAGCTTCCGCAAACACGATGCGTCGTCGCTGGGCGCCGGCACGGTCGGCGAGCGAACGGAGGAAGGACTCGCGGTCGCTCATGCGATCACGATCGCGGGAACTTATCCTGGAGAGCTGCAGCCACGCGTGGGTGGACCAACCCCGTGAGATCCCCGCCGAATCGTGCCACTTCCCTGACGAGGCTCGCCGAGATGTATGTCGTGTCGAGCGATGGCACCATGAAGATCGTCTCCAGCGTCGGGGAGAGGTGCCGGTTCATGAGCGCCATCTGATACTCGTACTCGAAGTCCGAGACCGCCCGGAGTCCTCGAATGAGCAGCTGCGCGCCTGCCTGACGAGCAAAGTCCACCAGCAGTCCCTGGAATTGGGCGACTTCGACGCGCGAGTCCCCATCCACCGCCTCACTGATAAACGCGGTCCGCTCCGCGTCAGAGAAGAGCGGCTGTTTGGCGACGTTGGTCGCCACGGCAACGATGAGCCGATCCACGAAGCTCAACGACCGGCGGATGAGGTCTTCGTGGCCGCGAGTCACAGGATCAAACGAGCCGGCGTAGATGGCGGTGCGCATTGTTGCGAGCGGTGGCGGGGAACGGATGTCGTGAGCGCGGGGAAGCTCGTGTCAGGGCGCGACGGCGTCTACACCCTGCAGTCGATAGATCGTGACGCCCGTTCCGCCGTAGACGCGGGTCTCACCGGCACCGGGGAGTTCCTCGTGAGCGTCATGTTCGACGCTGAACACGCGGGCAAAAGGTCGTGTGTGCCAGAGCTTTGCCAGGCGGGCGGCAATGCCGAGGTTGTAGGGCGGGTCGGCGAACGCCAGGTCCCATGGTTCGAGGCCGGTGCGCTGGACGTATCGGATCGCGTCGGCCTTATGGATGGTCATCCGCGGGAGCGCGCCAAGTGCCGTTGCGTTCTCCCGAATCGCGCGGATCGCGGACTCCGATAATTCCACAAAGTCGCAGAACGCAGCGCCACGAGACAGGGCTTCGAGGCCTAACGCACCGGAGCCCGCGCAGAGATCTGCCACCCTGGCGTCTGGGATCTGGTGCTGGAGAATGCTCATCCACGCTTCCCGTGCGCGGTCACCCGTGGGCCGGACGCGCTGGTCGCGAGGCGCCTTGATGGTGCGGCCCCGCCACTCGCCGGCGATGATGCGCACGCGTCAGGGGCGGATGTCGCAGAGCCGCGCGACCACTTTGGACTCTCCCATATAGCTGTCGTGCTCCAGCCGGAACGCCAGATCCACGGTGTCGCCGTCGGCAAACTCGGTCACGCGATCGCTCATGCCCCATCCCAGGGCCTCGATGGGCCCGTTGGTTGCCGCCAGGCGCAGTTTGAGCCCATTCTGCCCGACCGTCCGCGGCACGCCAAGCAACCGCGCCCGGCGAATCGCCAGCGTGGGCGCGGGATTCCCCATGCCGTACGGCTCGAAGTACCGCAACAATGTTTCGAGATCCGAGGTGATGTCATCGGCCGTGATCTCCAGGTCGATGCGCAGCTCGGGCACCAGGTCAGCCGGCGTTAGGCGCGCGCGCGCCACTTCGTTGAACCGGGTGGCGAACGGCTCCAGCATGTCCGTCGTCACCGTGATGCCCGCCGCCGCTTTATGGCCCCCATAGCGCACGAGGAGGTCGCTGCACGCGGTGAGCCCGGCGTGCAGGTCGAACTTGGACGTCGATCGCCCCGACCCTTTCCCCGTCCCGCCATCGAGCGCCACCATCATGACTGGGCGCGCCAGGTCTTCCACGAGACGCGAGGCAACAATGCCGATGACGCCCGGGTGCCACCCCCCGGCGGCGAGCACGACACCGTATACCTGATCCAGGTCCAGCTTGTCGGCCATCGCCCGGGCCTGAACCAGCGTCTCACGATCGATCTCCTGTCGCGCCTTGTTCAGCTCTTCGAGGTCACGGGCGAGCCGGTTGCATTCGGCAACGTCGGAGGACAGCAGGAGCTCGATGCCACGCATGGCGTGTCCCACGCGCCCCGCGGCATTGAGCCGGGGCGCCAGCACGAACCCGACGCGTCCGGCCGTGATCGGCGTGCCGCCCAGCCCGGCCGCTTCGATCAGCGCGCGCAGTCCCACGTGTGACGTCTCGCGCATCATCTTGAGGCCATAGCGCGCCAGGGCCCGGTTCTCGCCACGCAGCGGCGCCACATCGGCGATCGTCGCCAGGGCCACCAGATCGAGGTGCCGCAACGCGACGTTCTCGCTTCCGCCTAACGCTTTGAGCAGCGCCAGGGAGAGCTTGAACGCGACACCGGCAGCACACAGATCCTTGTCCGGATACTCGCACCCCGGCTGCCGCGGATTGAGCACCGCCACACACGACGGTACGGCGCGACTGGGCAGGTGATGGTCGGAAACGATCGTATCGATGCCCGCTGCGGTGAGTCGCTCGATGGCCGCGTGCGCCGTCGTGCCGCAGTCGCAGGTGAGCACTAGACCGGCGCCTTCGCGGATCGCCGCATCCACGCCGGCGTCGCCAAGGTCATAACCGTCGGTCATCCGGTGCGGCACGAAAGGGATCGCCACGCCACCGAGGTGCCGAATCACGCGTACCATGATCGTGCTCGAGCAAATGCCGTCGACGTCGTAGTCGCCGTGTACGAGAACCTTCTCGCCCCGGGCGATCGCCTGCGAGATCCGCTCGACCGCGGCGCTCATGCCCAGCATCAACTCCGGCGCGTGCAAGTGCTCGAGGCGAGGGCGGAGGTAGTGCCGGGCGTCGTCAAGGTCGCGACATCCGCGAGCCAAGAGGAGCCGGCTCACGAGCGGTGGCAACCGCAGCTCCGTCGTGAACCGTTCCACGAGCAGCTCGTCAGGCGGTTCGACAGGTTTCCACCGGGGCGCCAACCGCGGGCGCGCTACGGGAGCGGTCATGCCCGAACAGTATCACCGCACGGGCGCGGGACCATCATCATTCCCTTGCATAAATCAGGACGCCACACGCCTCGCACACTTCCACTGAGCCACTGGCCGTCATCGCCTGTCGCCGGTGCACCGGAATCGCCGTATCGCAGGAGCCGCAGGCGCCGGCTGCCAGGGCGAAGAGCGATTGCGCGCGGCGCCGCTGCCGAATGCGGTCGTACTTGGTCCGTAGCGCCGCGTTGAGACCGGCCGCCTTGACATCCCGGTCGGCGCGAGCTTCCCGCAGCTGTTCCGCCAGAACTTGCCGTTCCGCATCGAGCGCCTGTCGAGCCCCCGTCTGCTCTTCGTCGAGCAACTGGAGCTCCACCTCCCGGTCGCCCAGAACGCGTCGGGCTTCGTTCACGCGATTGCCGACATCGCGAAGCGACCCTTCGAGCTCGACGAGCACCTTGCGCCCCATCTCCACCTGGGACACCGCGGCAGTGGCCTCGCGCATGCGCTTCACCACGTCGAGCTGCGCGACGTTCTTTTCATGTTTGAGCTTGTGATCGGCAAGACGTTGGGCGAGATCGACGCGCTTGCGATCATCGGCCTCGATCGTCCCCCTGAGCTCCTGGACGGACTTCAGGGTTCGCGCGCGCGCGCCATCGAGCGCAGCGAGTCGAGGCGCAATCGCGTCGAGTTGTGTTTGAATGCTCTCCAGAATGTCATCTTCGGCCTGCAGCGCGATCAACGATTCTACGTCCGGGTGCACAGCTCCTCCGACGGATTCACAAGGTTGGCTCTCATGGCTTCTCGCGCTCTTCATGGAGCCGGCCCAGCTCTCGCCGGTTCTCCTCCTTCTCTCGTGCAAGAGCGTCCTTCTCCTGGTCAGCTGCCATCGGCATCAAAGCGTCGATCTCACGATTTCGCTCTTCCAGGGTTCGCGTTCGGAGCCGCGACAGGCTGTCACGGACCGTGCGCTCCAGATTCTGAATTGTATCCCGTTCCGCGAGGAGCGACTCCATCTCGGCGATGCCATCACGAGACATCCCCTCGGCGAGGAGCTCCAGAGAGGCATCCGCGCCAAGCGTCAGCAATCTGGAAAAGATCTGACGGTAATTCGAGTCTCGGAAGTTATCGGGGCCGAAGCTTTCAGTCACACGTTCGACGACCGCGCGATCCACGAGCATGGCGCGCACGAGCTCACGCTCGGCTGAGACCGCCGGGCCACTCGCTTTCCGGCGCGCTGCTCGCGGCCGGTCACGCGGTGGCGCGGGGGGCGGCAGGGGTCGAGATGGGCGCTCAGCGGCGCGGCGCCGCTCGGCGGGATCCGCCTCCACCTCGTCCTCCAGGACGCGGCGATCGACCCTGGAGGCCTCCGCCGCGCGGGCCACGTAGATATCGCGCATGACCGGATCCGCGCAGGCACGGATCGTCGGGAGCAGGTAGTCTACCGCTTTGCGCCGTTTGTGCAGATCCGCGAACCAGCCCCCGCGCTCGAGGATCTGCACCTTGCGATCGAAGACGTCGATGCTCGACGCAGCCGCGCGCTCCAATGCCCCCTTCCCATGTTTCAGCACGAACGTATCGGGGTCATCACCGGGTGGAAGCGAGACGACGCGGACCGAGAGTCCCTGCCGGAGCAGCATGTCGCCGGCGCGGAAGGTCGCCTTGAGGCCCGCCTTGTCCGAGTCATAGAGCAGGAAGACATTCTTCGTGTAGCGTTTCACCAGTTCGGCCTGCAGTTCGGTGAGTGCAGTGCCGAGTGGAGCGACCACGCTGTCGATCCCCGCGCCGGCAAGGCGCAGCACGTCAAAATAGCCCTCCACGATGAACAGCCGCTCCTCACGCCGCGCAGCGAGCTTGGCGTAGCTGAGATTGTACAGGAGGCTGCCCTTGGAGTAGACCTGGGACTCGGCGGAGTTCAGGTACTTGGGCTCGCCCGGGCCCAGGAGTCGACCGCCAAAGCCCACGCACCGTCCGGACAGGTCATGAATCGGAAAGACGAGCCGATGACGGAAGCGTGGCCGCGGCTCCTCCTCGGGGGATTTCCGCACCAGCAATCCCACCTCCAGCTGCCGCGCGTCGTCGATACCCAACGTCGCAAGTGACGCCCGCATCAATCCGATCTCGCGTGGCGCGAACCCCAGCGCAAATCGATCGGCGAGGGCACGATCGACGGTGCGTTGAGCGAGATACTCCCGCGCCCCGCGACCCAGATCGTCTTCCCAGAGTATGCGCTGGAAATACTGGACGGCGGAGGCGTTCGCTTCCCAGAGGGGTTCGCGAGGGTCGGGGCCCTCCACTTTCGCGCGCACTTCCCGCAGTTCAATGCCGGTCTTCTCCGCGACGTGACGGACCGCGCCGGGCCAGTCCACGCCCAGGCGCTTCTGCACGAACGTGAACACGTCGCCGTGTTCGTGACAGACAAAGCAATAGAACATCCGCTTCCGTGGCGAGACGGAGAAGTTGCGATGCGTCCCCTGATGGAACGGACAGGGCCCGCGAAAATCCGCCCCCAGCCTCCTCAGCTCCACGTACTCGCTGATCACCGCGACGATGTCCGCGCTCTCACGAACGCGCTCGACTTCAGTGTCGGGAATCATAAGTCGGCGATGGTCACACCGGCCCCGCCCTCGTTCCAGAGACCGAGGCGAAAGCTCCTCACGCGTGTGTCCTTCTGCAGCATCTCTCCGACGCGCTCGCGTAGCGCGCCCGTTCCCTTGCCGTGGATGATTCGCAGTGATCGCAAGTCGGCGCGGATCGCCGCATCGAGTGCCTGCATCACGGTATCGTCGATCTCCCCGGCGCGCATCCCGCGGACGTCGATTTCCGTGGGGGCGTGTACCTCCGGCAGGTCGCCGCCGAAGGCGGGGACCGGCTCGACGGGCTTCTGGTGGTCCGCCGCCCGTCGGAGCGCCGCACGCGGGTAGCTCACCTTGACCGCGCCTAACGCAATCACGATCTCGTCGGCGCGCAGATCCACAACCCGGGCGATGCGACCCTCGAGCGGTGTGACGGTCACCAGGTCGCCGACCTGCAACGGGACCGACTCCGCGGGAGGCTGCGACCGGCGCTGCACGTTGGACTCTTCGCGCTCCAGCTGGTCCAGACGCTCCCCCTGCTTTGCGACGATCTGCTCGATCCTGCGTCGGGCCTCGCGGGCCGCCTCGTCGACGGCGTCGTCCTTGACTCGTTTGAGGTCGCGGACGATCTGATCGATCGTGGTGCGTGCGTCGAGCAAGTGCTTGCGTGCGTCCTTCCGTGATTCGCGCTCGACAGTGCGTTCGCGTTCCCGCAGTTTCT